>DAOUGK010000094.1:0-32938 GCA_034429055.1 Anaerolineae bacterium
GATGAGGGCGACACCGAGCGCAAACATCGCGGCGAACAGCACCCCGATGGCCGTATCCTCGCGCACCTGCCCGCTCTTGGTGATGGCGCCGATGCCTAACGCAGTCGTGATGCCGGCCGCCAACCCACCCCAGAATAGGGGGCCCTGCGGGCCGCCGAGCAGGTACGCAACCGCCACGCCGGGGAGGATAGCATGAGCCAGCGCATCACCGAAGAAGGCCATCCCGCGCAGCACCACGTAGGTGCCGAGCACTGCGCAGACGACACCCACCGTGACGGCTGCCAGCAGGCCCCGCACCATGAATCCGTATTGCAGAGGCGAAAGCAAAAACTCCACAGACTGACTTCCTCTCAACGGCCTATTCGTGGTCGTGCTCGTGTTCGCCGTCGCAGCAGGTGTCGCCCAGCGCGAGGAGACCATCCGGCACGGGCAGCACGGTCAGGTGCGTGCCGTACGCCAGCCGCAAATGTTCGGGGGTCAGCACGTCGCTGGAATGGCCGAAGGCCAGCAGCTTGCGCTTCAGTAGCATCTGCCGGTCAAAGCGTTCCGCGGCCAGTTGCAGGTCATGGGTGGACACCAGGACGGTGATCCGGCGGCTGCGCAGCAGGTCGAGAATCTCGAAGATCGCTTCCTGCGACGGCACATCCAGCCCGGTCAGCGGCTCGTCCATCAACAGCAGCTCGGCCTCCTGGGCCAGGGCGCGGGCAATGAACACCCGCTGCTGCTGGCCGCCGGACAACTCGCCGATTTGCCGGTTGGCAAGGTCAGTCGCACCCACCAGCGCGAGGCTCTCGCGCACCAGGTCGCGGTCGCGATGGCCCGCCTGCCGCAGCAGGCCGATGCGCGCGACGCGGCCCATCAGCACTACATCGCTCACCGTCACCGGGAACTTCCAGTCCACCTGGGAGCGCTGCGGCACGTAGCCGATGCAGATGTGGCCGCCCGCACCGTGGCCGTAGACCGTAACCTGGCCGGACGCCGGCTGCAGGATGCCTGCGACCACCTTGAGAAGGGTGCTCTTGCCCGCGCCGTTCGGACCGACGATGGCGACGCGCTCCCCGCGCCAGAGCTGGAAGCTGACGTCATCGAGCGCGGGTTCCGCGCCTTCATACCGGACGGTGACGTGAGAGAGGTCAACGACCGGCCCATCCTGCGGGTGCACGATATGGGGACGGATGAAGGGTTTCAGCATCGTTGTACCTGCTATTTCAGCGCAGCCACGATGGTCTGTACGTTATAGCGCATCATGGCGATATAGTCCGGCGCGGGGCCGCCGGCTGCAGTCACGGAGTGGGTGAGCAACTCGCTCACCACGGTCACACCCGCCTCACGGGCCAGTTGCTCTGCCAGTTGCGGATTGGCGCCGGTCTCGATGAAGACCGCCCGCACACCGGCGGCCTTGACCCGGTCGACCAGCCGCGCCAGTTGTTCTGCGGAAGGCGAGGCGGCGGAGCTGACGCTCGGCACGACCGCGCCGAGCAGCGTGAAGCCGTAGCGATCCGCAAAGTAACCGAAGCTCTCGTGGTTTGTGACCAGCAGGCGGCGCTCAGGCGGGATGGCCTGCACCTGCTCGACGATCCAGACGTCCAGCACCTTGAGGTCTGCGATGTACTGTGCGGCATTGGCGGTGTAGGTCGCCGCGCCCGCGGGGTCCGCCGCGTTCAGACCGTCGCGGATGTTCTCGACATATTTGATCACCAGCACCGGATCCAGCCAGAAGTGCGGGTCGGTCTCGCCGTGACCGTGGTCCTCTTCGTCAGCATGTTCGTCCGCAGCTTCGTCCACAGCCTCAGCCGCGTGCGGCGTGCGGCTGGTCAGCCCGGCGGACGCCTCGACCACTGTGCGTTCGCCGCCGGCATTCTCCAGCAGCCGCTCCAGAAACGCCTCGAGGCCCGCGCCGTTGATGATCAACAGGTCGCTGTCGGCCACCTTGCGCACATCCGCAGGGGTCGGCTCGAAGCCGTGTGGGTCGATGCCTGACGGGATGAGCACATCCACCGTCAGCCGGTCGCCCGCGACGTGCTGGGCGATGTCGGCCAGGAAGCTCTCCGCGGCCAGCACGCGCAGCGGCTGGCCGGAAGATGCGTCACCGTCGGGTGTGGCCTGGCTGCAGCCGGTCACCAGGGCCAGCAGGGTCGTAATGACCATAAGTCTACGTAGTACAGTCACTATCCTTCGTCCTTGATCTGTTCCGGCTCGGTCGGAGACCGGCCAGAGCCAGAGGGTTGCACAACCGAGCCACCCTGCCTCCTTCGACTGGCGGCCGTCTGTCATCTGCGTTGCGCCGTCCACCCGCTCAGGATGCTTCCTGCGTCGGTTGGCCCTTCGTAATTCCTAATCCGCAATTCGTAATTCATCATTCGCCCGCCCGCGCCTGGCATTCGGGGCAGATGCCGAACATCTCCAGCCAGTGATCGCGCACGCGATAGCCTGTCTGCGCCTCCACCTGCGCCACGACCGCCGCAATATCGCACCCGGCGAACTCCACCGCGCGCTGGCACTGCTGGCAGATGACGTGATGGGCGTGTTGCACTGGCGGCTCGGCCGGCTGGAGCGTCTCGTCAGGCAGATGCCCGGCCGCCTGCATCGCAGCAGGACTGACAGCATAGGTATGGCAGCCGTGCTGGAGATGGAGCTTGCGCACCAGGCCAAGTTCGGATAGGATGTCAAGCGTGCGATAGACCGTCACCAGGCCCAATTCACTATGAAACTCCCGGCCTAACGCCAGCAGCTCATTCGGCGTAGCCTGGCCGCGCGCATCCACCAGCGCCTGCAAGACGGCCCGCCGCGCCCGCGTGTTGTGATACCCGGCCTGGACGAGCGCGGCCAGCAAGCCATCGACCTGTCCAGACGGCTCGGCCAGTAGTGTATCGTCGCCAAACTGAAAAAGTGTTTCAGTTTCCATATGCGTATTGTATCAGCAAGCAGAGGAGGCGTCAAGAATATGGACCAGGAACAATGGTACAAGGATGCGGTGTTCTATGAAGTGTTCGTGCGTGCGTATGCCGACAGCAACGGTGACGGCATCGGTGACCTGGCAGGACTGACGGGAAAGCTGGAATACCTGAAATGGCTGGGCATCGACGCTGTGTGGATGCTGCCCATCTTCCCGTCGCCGCTGCGGGATGACGGCTACGATGTTGCCGACTATTTCAAGATTCACCCCGACTATGGCACGCTGGAAGACTTCCGCGCGCTGGTTGCGGAGGCGCATCGGCTTGGCCTCAAGGTCATCGTCGAGCTGGTGCCCAACCACACATCGGACCAGAATGCGTGGTTCCAGGCGTCGCGCGACCCGCAGCACCCCGAACATGCCCGCTATCGAGACTGGTATGTGTGGAGCGACACGGACGACCGGTACAACGAAGTCCGCATCATCTTCCGCGACTACGAGCCGTCCAACTGGACCTACGACGAACTGCGCGGGCAGTACTACTGGCACCGCTTCTTCCATCATCAGCCCGACCTGAACTACGAGAACCCCGAGGTAGGCCGCGCGATGCTGCGCGTCGTGCAGTACTGGATCGATGCGGGCGCCGATGCCTTCCGGGTGGATGCCACGCCTTACCTGATCGAGCGCGACGGCACGAGCGGCGAGAACCTGCCGGAGACGCACGCGTATCTGAAACGGCTGCGCGGCTTCGTGGACGCGTATGCGCCGGGCACGATGCTGCTGTCGGAAGCGAACATGTGGCCGGAAGATGTGCGGCCCTACTTCGGTGAGGAGCCGGACCAGCCCGAATTCCACATGAACTTCCACTTCCCGCTGATGCCGCGCATTTACATGGCGCTGGCGCGGGCCGACCGCACGCCCATCTTCGAAATCCTGGACCGCACGCCTCCGCTGCCGCGTTGGGGCCAGTGGGCCACCTTCCTGCGCAACCATGACGAGCTGACCCTCGAAATGGTCACGGAGGAGGAACGGCAGTTCATGTGGAACTTCTATGCGCCGGAGCCGCGCATGCGGCTGAATCTTGGCATCCGCCGGCGGTTGGTCCCGCTCCTGGGCAGCGACCGCGCACGCATCGAACTTGCTAACTCCCTGCTCTTCACGCTGCCCGGCTCACCCGTCATCTACTACGGCGACGAAATCGGCATGGGTGAGAACATCTGGCTGGAAGATCGCGGCGGAGTGCGCACGCCGATGCAGTGGCACGCCGGCCCCGGCGCGGGCTTTTCGAGCGCAGACCCGGCACAGTTCTACGCGCCGGTCATCGATGATGAGACTCACGGCTATCAGCGCGTCAACGTGGCGGCGCAGCGGACTGATCCCGATTCGCTGCTGTCGCTCATGCGGCGGCTGATTGCCATCCGCAAGGAACATCTTGCGTTCGGCCGCGGCGACCTGCGCTTCCTGGAGCCGGACAACAAGGCTGTGTTGGCTTTCGTGCGCAGCTACGAAGATGAGACGTTGTTGTGCGTGCACAACCTGTCCGAGACGCCGCAGAATGTGGCGCTGGATGTGCGGTCATGTCTCCCGGTCGCGGTGGGCGCGGTGGAGTTGGTGGACCTGCTCGCGGGCGAGACGATCGGTCCGTGGCAGGACGGCATGGGCGAGCTGGCGCTGGGCCGGTACGGCTATCGGTGGCTGCAGATTACGACGGGGAGTTGAATATTACCGCGGAACACGCGGAGCACACGGAAGGACGAATCCTGTTTGAAGAGCTGCGGAGTGGAGCAGCTCAGATGCGAAACGGCCGCGCCAGCGGGTGGCCCCGTCCGCATTTGAGAATGCGGACTCCTCGAAACAATTCCGCGTGCTCCGCGTGTTCCGTGGTTGCCCTCAGCGCCGCCGCACGGCCTCCTTGCCGCCGCGCAGCCAGATAACGAGGACCACTCCGGCCAGGCCCGCGAGAATCGCGGCGTGCCACCAGGTCAGGCCGCCCGCATGTACGCTGATCGGACCGTGCGCATTCGTCCGCCCGTCCTTCTCCACTTCCTGGAGCTGATAGTAGTAGGTCACGCCGGCCTGCGCGGTCCGGTCGATGTAGGTGTAGGCCTTCCCGGTCAGCGGGTCATCCGACGGCGGAATCAGCTCGGTGTTCACCTTGACATCGAACGGCCCGTCGGGCGACTCGCCCCGGTACAGGTTGAAGCCGGCGGTGTTCATCTCGGTTTCCGTCTTCCACTCGACGCGGACGGGCGCGGCGCAGCCGGACACCACGACAAGGAGGCAGGCCAGGGTAAAGAGGGCTATCAGGGCAGGACGCGGGCGGTTTAGCTTCATTTCGAATCTTCCAGGCTCAAGGGCAGGTGAAGGTGCGGTCACGGGGCAGGTCCGTCTCCCATGCGCACGCACCGGCAGCGACGTGCAGCGGCGTGGCAAACGTGCCCGCCTGCTTGCGCACGAACAGGCGATAGGGCTGGGCCAGGTCAGGCGGGAGGCGATAGCGAAGGGTGACGACATGCTGTTGCGAGGGCGACAGGACGAAGTGACCCGCAAAGACCGCGGTTCCCCGCTCGCCCGTCTCGCTCAGCGGCTTCCTCAACCCGCTGGTCTCCAGCAGCTCGCTGCCGCCGGGCGCGTAGATGCGCAGATAAGACCAGTAACAGCGCTGCACCATCTCGGCATAGGACTCGCCGTAGCGCGGCGTGCGGTCGCACACCTGCTCCTGGCCGGGCAGAGCCGTGTGCGTGAAGGTGATAGTCGCCGTCGCAACCAGTCCGCCGTCGGCCTCTGCCACCCGGTAATCGATGGCCGGTTGGACCGCGGCATTGGCCTTGTTGAAACCCACGTTGGCATCCACGACGGCCAGGAAATCGCTGTCTGCCGGCGGTCGCAGTCCGCCATCCCAGCCGCGTTCGATCAGCAGCCTGGTCAAAATCGGATCATCCACCGAGATTTGCAGGTGACGGCCCTCCAACATCTGCAGGACCGCACGCGCGAGCGCCGTGGCATCGAGGTCGCCGCCGCCTGCCGCGCCGCCCTCCAGCTTCGCGAGCGCCGCGCCGACCAGCTCGCCCATGAAGTCCTTGCGTTTCGTCCACCATTCAGCCGCGCCCGACTCGACCGTCGTCTCGCTGGCAGACGGCGCGGCCCACTGGCGCTCCATCCACGCGATGGCATTCTCCCCGGTGACAGGCTCGCTGACGCCCTCGATTTGCAGCGGACCGAGCGCGCCGACGAGCAGGCGCACCGCTTCGAGATCCAGTGCGATCACGCCGTCGGTCGGCACGCCCTGATCCTGGGCATACAGCGCGCGGGCCACATCTGCGGTCTCGGGAAAGTCCGGCGACCAGTTGCTGTCGCGCAGCGTGAGCAACTGCGCGCCCATCTGCTCGCTCAGAGGTCGCGGGGCCGGCGGATGGGGCTGCTGCCAGTTGTCCACCGAGTAGCTGTCGGTCAGCTTCAGGTCGGTAATCTGCCCGCCGGCCAGCCGCACGAATCCCGCGCCGCTGATGAAGCCGCCGGTCGGGCGCAGCTCGTGGTTGTTCTGCGCGAGAATCAGATAGGTGCGCGGGCCGTCCTGGCCGAGCAGCGCGGGCGCAACCTGCGCGGCCTGCAAGCCCGTCTGTGCCAGGGGCAGCAGCGCGTCCACCTGCGCAAGCAGGCCCTCAAGCCGGGGATGCAGCGGGCCATGCACCTCTGCGCGGAGCGCAGCCGCCTGTGCCAGCCGGGCATTGCTCTCAGCGAGCGCGGGGGCTGCCGCGGCCAAGCCCGCGACAATCTGCGGCATGGCGCCCATGCTGGCGTCGCCCGCCAGCACGCCCGTGACGGGCGCGAGCGCATCCACAGCCTGCCGGCCCGCCCCTGCGACCTCGACGGCCAGATTCAGCAGCACCGGCGCAGCGACCGCTTCCTCCCCGACGCGCGGCAGCCAGCCGAGCCGCGGCGCGAGCCAGAGGAAGGGCCGGGCGGCGCTGCGCGTGGCGACCAGGTGAGCCTCCAGCGCGGCGAGGTCTGCGGCAACAGCCGGTACAGCCGCCACCTGCGGATCGGCCAGCGCAGCCTGCAGCCGGTCGAGGTCGGCCAGCGCGAGGCGCGCCTGGCTGGCCGCGCGCCAGCCGCTCACGCCCAGCCAGGCGATGAGCGCGACGAGGACCAGCAGGATGCTGATAAGCGCGGGTTTCTTAGGACTCAAGTGTCGATCTCGCAAAGGTACCAATATACCTTATCACGTTTGTAGTAGGCGCAGGTGCGCCCGTGCCTGTTCCGGCGCACCTGCGCCCACTACGAACCAGCGGACTACCGTGCCGGTCGTAGCCGGGTCAGCGGCTCACCGTCCTCCTGCGCTAGGCCCGGCAGCGCAACGGGCAGCGGCTCAGCGGCATACAGCGGAAAGCGTGCAGCCGCGGCCTGGATGACGGCTTCCAGCGGCGCATCCTCGGGCAGGCCCGAGAACAGCGCGGGATGATGCCGCGCGAGCGTCGCACGATACCAGCCGTACCCGTACAGGCTGACGTTCAGGGGCACGATGTCCGGACGCCGACCCAGCCCATAGACCGCGTACCACAGCGCAAACGTGGGCCGGTCCGTCGCGGTCAGGACGACCGCCCCGTCCTCCGCCTGCGCCAATGCCTGTCTGATAAATGTCTCCGCCCGGTCGTCGCGGCTGGCATCGTTGAGCGGGTAGAATCGCGCGACGGCCGCGACCGGCAGTGCCACAGTCAGCACAATGACGAACCCCCAGGCGATGCGCCGGTCGGCGATCAGCCGCGCAAGCCGGTCGATGCCCTCCGCCAGCCACAGCGCGGCGATGCCCCAGGCCGGAATCAGGTACACGAACGCAGTATCGGTGCGGTAGACCAGCCCATACAGCGCATACGACAGGGCAATCAGGCCAGTCGTGCGCCACCAGGCGTGCTGCCGCCGGTCAAGCTGCCACAGGCCCACCACGGCCAGCGCTGCGCCCCACGGCCCGCCGCCCAACTGCTCCAGCGCGGCGCCCACCAGGGACGACAGCCGGGCGAGCAGCTCCCCGCCGTCCATCCCGCCGAGCAGCCCGCGGTACGGCCCGCCGGAGACGAGCCACCAGAAGCCCACCGCTGTATCCGCCGCGCCCCAGTTCACCGGCGGGCCCGCGGCCGCGGCCAGCGGGATGCGGGCATGCACTGCCAGACCCAATATGCAGAGCGCGGCCAGGCCCGCCGCGCCCGCCCGCGAGATCCGGGCCAGACGTGCCCGTCCGGTCCAGAGCCAGATCGCCAAGCCGGGGAGCGCCAACGCCAGCGACAGGTGATTGCCCAGCCCGAGGCCGAGCACCAGGGCTGCGGCTGCCAGCCGGCGCCAACCGGCATCCGCAGGCGGCTGCTGGCTCCACTGCCACAGCAGCCACAGCGCCAGCACCACGGCCAGCGCGTTCAGGCTGTAGACCTCCGTGATGACCGCCTGGCTCCAGAGCGCCGGCGACGTTGCCCAGGCCAGCCCCGCGGCCGCCGCAATGCCACTGCGCCACGGGGCCGGCGGCAGGACGCGATGCGCCAGGTCGGCCAGCAGACCCACGGCGAGCGCCGCGCACGCGGCCGACAACCAGTTGCCCGCGGGGGCCGGGTCGGCGGGCAGCAGCCGGATGGCCGCTTGCAGGAGCAACTGGTACGTGGGATAGCCGGTCGGGTGGGGCACGCCGCCGGTGAGCGCGGCGGCCAGAAAGTCGCCGCCGTCCGCGCCGTCATGCGCCCAGGTCAGCCCGCGGGCCAGGGTCGCAGCATAGAGGGCCAGCGCAAGCCCGCCGGACACGACGCCCGGCAGCGCCCGGCCCAGGCCCTCCGACCGGCTGCTTGCCCACATCAGTCTACCGCAAGGAAACTGAGTTGCCGCAATAACTGCCTGTCGGCGGCAGTTCCAGCGGCGGCAGCATCAACACTGCCGACGCGGTCACGCGCACTGATGGTCGCGCGGCCGGACCGGCCGTGGCCGTTGCCTGGTTGATGATGACGCCGCTTGCGGGCGTCTCTTTCGCCACGTGCGCGGCAAACACGACAGCCAGCCGTCCGCTCGGGGGCAGCACGGCCCGTTCGATGCGCAGCGTGCGGCCGTCCCAGGTCGCCTCTCCGCCCTGGATGGCTCCCGGCTCCAGCCCCTCCGGCAGTACATTCTCCAGCCGCACCTGGCGTACTGACGCGGCGCTCGTGTTCGTCAGCGTCAGGGTAAACACGACCTGCGCGCCGGGCCAGATGTTGGCCTGGCTGACAGCCATGCCAAGGGACAACGGGCTTCCGGCAATTGCCGGGGCCGGCGTAGCCGGGGCCGCAGGCACGCCCGCGGGCGTGGCCGTCACATCCGTCGGCGGAGGCAGATCCGGCGGTACATCTGTCGGCGGCACCGCGGTGGCGCCGGGGCGCGGGGTCGCGGGTACGGCGGTCGGCGGTGCCGCCGCGCCGGTCGGTGTCATGGTGGGCACGGTTTGGCCCAGACGGTTCTGCAGCGGCTCCGCCCAGGCGCCGGGCGCGGCAATGAAGACGGCTACCAGCGCCAGGCCGACAGCCAGGTAGACAGCCAGACGAGTTTTTGCTTGCATCGATACGCTCCTATCCAAGCCAATACACACATCACAACCGGGGGCGAGCGAAGCTCGCCTTTAGCCTCCACGGTCTATCGCCAGGCGGCCGATGCCTCGGCCAGGCGACGCCAGTTCCAACTGCGCCGCCAGAGGGCCAGGGCCGCCCATACGGTGACACCGCCAACCACGACCACGTGCAGCACCAGCCCGTAGGCCAGGCCCACCGGCTCCGCGATGCCGAAGACTGCCAGCACAACCATACACAGGAGCTGGAATACGCCGATCTTGCCCGGCGTCGAGGGCACAGCCACGCCGCCTTGCAGCACCACCAGCAGGGTGAGCGCAATCAGCGGCGAGGCCGGCAAATCAAAGGCCAGCAAGAGCCAGAAACTCGTCGCCCAGGCGACAATCCAGAACAGCGCCGTCCAACCCCACACGGCCAACGCAGCCCGACGGCTGCCCAGCGCGCTCAGTCCGTCCAGGCCGGCGACGATACGCGCCCGCCAGCGCGCGGCCATCGTCTCAGGCAGCAGGCGCAGCCCCCAGTCCATCAGTCGCAGCCACAGCGTCCGACCGCCCAACAGCGCCACAGTGCCCACCACGACTGCCAGCGCAGTCAGGATCACGACCTCGACCTGCGAGGCCAGGTCGGCAGGCAGCACCACAAAGGGCAGAATCGCCACGACGAGCAACGCCAGCACGATGAGGTCGATCAGCTTCTCGGCGGCCAGCGTCCCCAGCACGAACCACTTGCTCATCCCGAGCTCGTCGCCCGCCAGAAAGGTCCGCACCAGTTCGCCCCAGCGACCCGGGATCAGGAAGTTGGTCGCCTGTCCGATGACGACGAGGTCGGCCAGCCTGCCCGCGCTCGCAGTCACGGCGTGCGGGTGAAACAGACGCCGCCACCGCTGGGCCTTTACCACGGGCGACAGCAGGCTGAAGGCCAGGGTCAGAACGACATACGGCCAGCGGACGGAGCGCAGCGCCTCGCCCAGCAGCCGGAAGTCGATGCTGCGCGCCACCAGGACGAGCGCGGCCACGCCCAACGCGAGCCCCAGCCACACCTGCAACTGGAAGACGAGGCGCCGCGAGACTCGCGGCCCGCCCCCGGTCGTGCCGGCGGACATCGCCCGCTACTGCACCGGCTCAGCAATCAGGATGAGCCGGTGGGTGTTGTTCGTCGGGGGCCAGCACGTCACGATGGTCAGGCGCGTGTCCTCGGTCGGCAGGATATACCGGCCATTCGCAATCCGCTGGGCGTACGATACGCCCGTATCCTTCAGGCGATAGAACTCGCGCACGACGTAGTCGTAGCGCCCCCCAGACGCATCGTAAAGCTCAATGATGCGCCCATTGAGCAGGTCAGACCGGTCAGTGAAGTCATCCACCTTCACGCGGGTGTCGTTGTCCCAGGCCAGGCTGATCGGCTTGAGCACCTGGCCGTAGATGTTGTTGTGGCCCGAGATAACCAGGTTGCCCGGCTCGCCCAGGGCGGTGCTGTTGATGTGATGCCCGGCCTCGTTCTGCGGGATGACCCACTCGGAGACCGGCCCGCTCTGCGTCTCGACCACGCGCCAGCCCATCGGCACCACCGCGGTGTCGATCTTGAGGTCGGCGATGACCAGGCGTACGGGGACCTGGCGTTCAGCGGGCGCGGGCACAGCAGCCGGCGCGGCCGCCTCGACCGCCGGTTCGGTCGGACTTGGGCTGGCCGTCTCCGTCACGATGGGCGGGCTGTCGGGCGATACAGCGGCGGTGGAGGTCGCCCGCACCTCCGTCGCCGGGGCAAGCGTCGCCGTCGGCTCGCCGCGCGTAGCAGTAGCGGCGGGGACGCGCGTGACAGTCACCGGGACAGCCGCGGCCGGTCGAGGCGTGGCTGACACCTCCGCGGTCGCCGGCGCGTTCGCGGCCAATTCTGCGCGCAGCGCCGCGCCCTGCGCCTGGCTGCGCACCAGGTACACGCCGCCCACCACCAGCAGCAACAGACCCACCAACAGGAGGACCGTGCCGAGCGTGCGGCGGTTCGGATTCGCCGTCGTCATTCAGTTGCTCCGCAACACCATGAGTTGGCTGGCCCGGCACGGACACCTGTGCCTACGGCCAACGTCGCGATTATAGCACAGGCGCGGAGCGCGGCATAGGGGCGTGTCTTCCCATGCGGAACTCGCCCGTGCCGCTCCTGGCGTCGGCAGCCTTCGCAGGCAACCGCACGCGCCAGTGCAACATGAATTCCCGAAACTCGCCGCGTTTGCCTCTTGACATCCGAACAATTGTTCGCTATAATGCAATAGAACAATCGTTCGGGGCAAACACCAGACGATATGCACACCGAAGGAGGATGCGATGCCGGCCCTGATCTTTTCCATCATGGACGAGTTGACCCAGGCTGAGGCGGCGGTGCTGGAGCACCTGGCTCAGCACATCCGGCGGGGATACTGCCCCAGCCGCGAGGAACTGAGCCGGGCTGCAGGACTGGGCCCGCGTGGTTACCACATCAACAAGGTGCTCGACAGCCTGGTCGCCAAGGGTTACATCGAGGTCGAGCGGAACCGGGCACGTGCGATCCGCCTGCTCCGCACGGCCGACGGACGGCCCTTCCGGCTGGAGACTCGCTGGATTCCGTTGGTCGGCCACATCGTGGCGGGGCTGCCCGCTGAGGTGGCCGTCCAGACCGACAACCCGTTTGCAGGCGAGGCCATTGAGTTGACCGAAGGCCTGCTCGGGGGCTACGACAACCTGTACGCGCTGCGCGTCAAGGGGCAGTCGATGATCGACGCCCTGGTCAACGACGGCGACACCGTGATCCTGACCTCCACCATCGACATCCACAACGGCGACATGGTCGCCGCCACAGTCGTGGGCGATGACGGCCAGGAGAGCCGAACACTCAAGCACTACTACCGGGAGAACGGGCACGTGCGCCTGCAACCGGCGAATCCGCTGATGGACGCCATCTACTGCCATCCGAGCCAGGTGACAATCGAAGGCAAGGTGGTGCTGGTGATCCGCCAGATCGGCTAGCGGGGGTTCTTGGGGGCGGGGGACGGCGCCGGCGGCGCACGAGATGCGCCCGCCGGCGCTGTTCCTCACATGGGCGCACGTCGCGAAAGAGCAGCAGTCTCCCGAACTGCCTGGCTGACGGGCACACGCCGGGCCAGAGGGGACCCAAACCATCCATCTTCGTGAGGTGCGCTATGGCGAACAAGTACGAGCTGCAGGCGGCCCGCATCGAGTCGGTGCTGACAGCCCACAAAGTTCCCGCCCGCGTCTGGCAGGCGACCGTCACGCCCCGCTTCGTGCGCTTCGATGTCACCACCGCGCTCGGCACGCGCCTGACGAAAGTGAGCGGCCTGGCCGAGGAACTCGCCTTCTCACTCGGCGCGCGGGCCACGCGTGTCTATCGGGAGGGCGGCGTACTGCACGTCGAGGTGCCGCGCGAAACGCCGCGCCGCGTGGCCCTGCTCGAGCTGTGCGGGCGGCTGACGAGCGTCCCGCCCACATGCGCGGTGCTCGGGATCGATGAAGGCGGCATTCCGCTGCTCCTGCGCCTGGACAGCCCCGACGTGGCCCACGTTCTGCTGGCGGGCACCACCGGCTCCGGCAAGACCGCCCTCGCACGCACGCTACTGCTTTCGCTCGCCATGCACAACCATCCCGGCCACGTCCAATTGGTGCTGCTCGACCCCAAAGGCCGCGGGTTCGCTCCGTTGGCGGGGCTGCCCCATGTCTGGCGCGGGCAGGGCGTCGTCCAGGATGCAGCCGCAGCCGCTGCAACGCTGCAAGATCTGGTCGCTGAGATGGAGCGCCGTGACCGGGCAGGCCGGCAACTCCCACGCCTGGTTGTCGCCATCGATGAACTGGCCGACCTGCTGCAGACGGGCGGCAAGCCCGTCGCAGAGGCGCTCACCCGGCTGACGCAGCGCGGCCGCGAGGCCGGGCTGCACGTGGTTGCCGCCACGCAGCGGCCCGCGGCTGCCCTGGTCGGCGGACTCGTGAAGGCGAACTTCCCGATCCGCCTCGTGGGCAGCGTGACCAGTGCCGAGGACGCCAAGGTCGCCAGCGGCCTGCCCGGCACCGAGGCCGAACGGCTGCTGGGACGAGGCGACTTCCTGCTCGTTGCGAAGGGCAACATCATCCGCTTCCAGGCCGCTTTTGCCGACTCCGCCGAGTTGGACGCGATCACGGCCCGCATCGGTGCAGGCGGCCGCCGTCGCCGGACCTGGGCAGCACCCCAGGCGGCTCCTGCCGGCCGCCGCCTGAGCGCGCCGGCCCAGTAAGCTACATCGTCAAGGACATCGTCATGAAGAAGGTGCTTCCGCTGCTCATGTTGGGCTTCGGCGTGGCCCTGGCCGTCATCATCGGCCAGCGCATGTCGACCGACGCCATGGCTGTCGTCATCGGCGTTGCAGTCGGCGTCGCCGCCAGCGTGCCGACCAGCCTGTTGTTGGTCGCGCTCTTGCGGCGGGAGCGCCGCAGTTACCGCGACGAGCCGCCGCCTCAGCCCGCTTACCCCGGCTTCCAGCAGCCGAACTTCATCGTGCTCGACCCGGCGCAACTGATGGCGCAGCGCAACCTGCAACAGCCCCAGCCGGTCATGCCGCCGCCGCTGCTCAGCCAGGACGCCGGAATGCGCCGGCTGCGTGTGGTCGGGGCGGAAGATGACTGGAACAGCAGTGATTGGTAGACTCCGGAGGATCGGTATGACAACTGGCGTACAGAAGTTGCGCGTCTATATGGCGCAGGATGGCTTGGTGCCGCAGGCGTTCCGCTGGCAGGGCCGCACGCTGCGGGTGCTGCACGTGGAGGCTCTGGGGCTGCGTGGCCGAGAGCGCCGGTTCCGGATGCGCACAGTCGAGGGGCCGTATGAGATGGCCGTCGATACGCGGTCGGGCCAATGGGCAATGCGCCGGGTGCCTGGCTGGTTCGACCGCATGCGGGCCGGCATTCAGCGCGTCCCGCGCTATCCGCTGCCCGCGTGGCGGCGCAGGGGACGCATCGTGCGCGCAGCGGCTCGTACTACGGCTGCTCTCCGAGCCCACCTGGAGTCGGTGCCGGTGCGTTCGGCGTCGTAGCGTCGTTTACTGCCGCGCTGATGTGAAGAGTTGGTTGAGGAAGTCCTGTTCGAGCGCCACCGTCTCCTCTACAGAGTCGTAGATGGGGGCGGTGACCTTAACGAGCACCATGCCGTCCTGCGGGTCGCGTGCGTAGTTCGGCCACAGGTAGAAGTACATCACCACGTGCTCCGCGATTCCGCCATCCACGGTCTTCGCCGCCAGCAGCCGCAGCGCGTACACTTGCCCGTCCGCAAGTTGCACCGGTTCCGATCCGGCTGTGGTCTGCCAGCCGTCTGTGTCATAGCAGATTTGCGGCGAATGGAAGCTCTTGGACTTGCGGCTGCCGATCAGGCTTAACCACACGCTCTGGCCGTCAGGTTTCTGATACAGCCGCTGGACGTACTGCTCCGGCTCCAGGAGGATGAAGACCTCGAGGTTGCTCTGAGGCACTTCGATGCCCTGCCAGTCGCCTAGCTGCAGGGGCAGCGCCTTGAGATCGGCAGCCAGACTGAGGTTGAAGGGCGATGTGACTGCGCGCTCGCGGTCGGTGCGCCGCCAGTTGTCGATGTCCGCGACGAACTCATAGCCGCCCGCGGTGCTCGCGCCCAACGGTCGGCCCAGGGTGATCCACAGGGTTGCGCCCACGGCCACGAGCAGCAGGGCCACGATCAGAAGATATCTTCCCTGATCTCGCGACATCCACACCACCGGCTGAACAGGATGAGCAGGACGACTGCACTGGCAAAGAAGACGATGCCGGAGTAGTCGTGATAGTACTTGAACGCGGTCTCTGCGCCCCAGGTGTTCGCCACACCGAGCAGCGACGATACACGCAGCACGTTCCCCAGGGCGGCAATCGGGATGCTGCTGAGCGCCAGGAGCAGCTTCCCCGGCCACGACCCATCAACGACAAAGACCACCAGCCCAACCAGGGTCAGCAGCGTAACGATCGAGCGCAGCCCGCTGCACTGCGCGCCGACGACAAGCTGCGCGTTGGGCAGGCTCACCTGCGCGCCGTTGACCTCGATCGGCACGCCGAACAGGCGCACGACCGCGGCGGAGATCGCGCCGGTGACCTGCGCCAGCGGCACGCTCAACGGCTCCACGAAGGGCAGCGGGGCCATGAAGAACAGGAAGGCGACGGGAAATGCCAGCCGCCGCAGGGCCGCGCCGCCGAGGAGATACCAGATGACGCCCGCCAGGATGACGATGAGGGCCAGAGTCGCAATGAAGTACGCGCGCTGCACGAGGGCGTAGACGTAGACAGCCAGCCCCACCAGCACAAGGGCTAAGCCGGCCGTCTCCATCGTCACCCGGCGCCGGTCAGCCGGCCACTTGCTCCACAGCCGCCACGCGAAGAACGCGGAAATCAGGGGCACGAGTGGGCCGTGTGAGTAGTAGTCGTTGCCGAGCCATTCGCCGACGAGCCAGCGGAGCACGGGGTAAAAGAGGGCCAGCAGTAAGGCCCCGACCAGGGCTGCGCCGGCCACTCGGCGTGTGCGTTCCGTCATATGACGGAGTATACGGGCTGGAGACACGGGTGTCAAATGAACCCCGGGAATTTCCGAATGTCGCCGCCATGCCGAGGATGGGAGTCGAGGCTTTAGCCGGTTTGGGTGTGTGCGATCAGACACCGTGTCACCGGCTGAAGCCTCGACTCCAACCTTACCTGGAAGTCTGGCTCTACGGCAGCGTGCCTGGCAGCCAGCCCGTCGCGTTGTCGACGTCAACCTCATTCTGCGTGAGCAACACGTCGCCCGTGCCGTCAGGATTTGTGCGGAACACCTCGCTATGGCCGCTGCCGGGCCGGTAGCCGGTGAAGACGATCCAGTCTGCGCCGGCGGGCCCCCAGTGCGGGGAAGCCGGGCGCAGGGCGCGCGAGACGAGCGGCACGACGCCGCTCCCATCCGCATTGACCCGGTAGAGCGTCTGCTCGGAGCGCGTGCCCCAGAAGACCAACCGGTCCCCCGTCGGGCTCCAGTTCGGCTGCGCATCGCTGTTCGGGTTCGCAAGAAGCTGCTGCGCGGCGCTGCCGTCCGCCGCCATCGTGTACAGGACTGTATTGCCGCCGGTCGCGCTGTACTCGAACGCAATCCGGCCGGTGGCCCATGACCAGTCCGGCCCCTGCGCACTCCCCGCCGCTACATTCAGCGGCGTGACCCCGCCCGTTGCCAGGTCCAGACGGTAGATGTGGGGCTGGCCGCTGCGGGTCGATACGAAGGCCAGGTATTCTCCGCCAGGCGACCACGCCGGGTTGTAGTCGTCCGGCCCGCCGGAAGCCAGCGGGTGGGCGTTGCGCCCGTTCCGGCTCATGCGCCACAGCTCGCGGCCCGCGTCGCTCGTGACAGTGTAGGCAATCCACCGGCCATCCGGCGAGCCGGCCGCATCCGTCTCGGACAGACCGGGGGTGAAGGTCAGCCGCGTCTGCTCCCGGCCGTCAGGCAGCATCCGGTAGACTTCGGTGTTGCCGTCGCGGTCGCTAGTGAACAGCACCTCCGCCGCCGCGACATCCTGGATGACGGCGATCGTGTCGCTCTCGCCGCACGCGATATACACCCGGCCGGTCTCGCTGTCCACGGCGATGCCTTCCTCCGCGCCCGCGGGCAGCGGAATCACCGCGATGCGGTGCCAGTCGAGCGTGCTGTACACCTCGGCCTGCCGCCCCGATCCGACGGCTACGACCACGAACAGATGCCCGGTATCCGGATTGACCGCGACGAGCAGCGCCTCGCCGCCCACCGGAATGACACCGGCGCGGTTGCCCGCCGCGATGTCCAGCACCGTGACCGTGTGATGGTGCCCGCGGCTGGCGACGTACAGCCGCCGGTCCGTGGCGTCGAACGCGAGGCTGTACGGCTCAGGGATCTCCAGGTATTCCTCCGCCACGCTGCCGCCGCGCAGCCGGGCGACCTTGTCCGCGCCGTGCAGGGAAAGATAGGCGTCGCCGGTGTCAGGGTCCACGGCAAACAGGGATGGCTCATGGCCCACGCCGATCTCGCCCAGGCTCGCGAGCATCGCCGGGTCGAAGCGGCTGACCGTATCGTTGGCGTAATTCGCGACATACAAGCTGTCACCGACCACCGCGACGCCGTCCGGCTGATCGCCCACGTCCCGGCGGGCTGCGACCGCGCGCGTCACCGGATCCACGAAGACAAGCTCGCCCGTCTCGCGCTGCGTGACCGCAATCCAGTAGCCCGCCGCCGTGCCGGACCGCGGCAGAAGCGCGACGCCATTCGGCCCCGCGGGTTCCGTGTCCAACTCGACTGTCGCCTCAGCAGCCAGCGGGTTGATGCGCAGGATGCCCAACCGCCGGCCATCGTGGTTTGCGCCGTGGTAGGCCGCGTAGAGGTGCGCATCGGTCGCATTGACCAGGAGACCGTGCGGATGGCTGCCCGCGGGCAGGGCCAGCGTCGCCAGCGCGTAGGGTGCCGGCCAGGCGCCCGGCGCGGCGGTCGGAATCACTGCGGTAGACACCGTGGGCGTCGGCGTGCGGGTCGGTGTGGCGGTGGCCGTCGCCGTGGGCGTCAGCGTCGGGGTGGGTGGGGTGCTGCCCGTATCATAGATGAAGACGCCCGCCGGCGTCGTCACGTACAGGCGGCCTGGCGCGGCATCCAGCAGCAGCAGGTCGCGGACTTCGAGGTTCTCGAACGGCACGCCCGTGACCTTCTGCCAGGCCGCGGCCGGTGCAAGCCCCAACGATGCGGGCCGCACGTACAGCCCGCGCACCGTGCCGAGATAGACGCGGCTATCGACCGGGCTTTGCGCGATGGCAAGCAATCCATAAGACCGGTCGGCGGTGCCGGGGTCCACGACATCCGCCAGCCCGGCGGACGCGTTCTGCCACGACATGCCGTCGTCGGTGGTCTGGAAGAAGCCGTGCGACGCGGCTGCAAACACGCCCCCCGGCAGATGGCGGTTCAGCGCGAGCGCACCCATCCACCCCATGTCCAGGTAGAGCGGCGTGCTCTGCGTCCAGGTGTCGCCGCCATCGCGGCTGACGAGCACCACGCCGCCCCCGCCCTCGCTCACCGCGCCCGCCCAGACCGTATGCCAGTCTACGCCCGCGGGCGCAAGCTGCTTGACATCGTACAGGCTGAACAGCGGATCAGGCTGGAAGAGCACGGTCGCGCCGCCGTTCAGGCTGAGCGACGGCCCGCCGCAGCCGCCCAGGTAAAGCCAGGGCTGGCTCGCGTGCGCGGCCAGCGGCTTGAGGTCCGCAGCGGCCGGGAGCGCCAACCAACCTGCACCGGAGTCCAGCGTGCGCCAGACATCGGTCGCAGGCCCGTCGACATAGCACGAGCGGCCATCTCCGGCATAGAGCACCTCTGGGAGCGCGCCGAGCAGCGTATGCTCAGGCCGTGCCGTGCCGGTAACGCGCCACATGCCGCCTGCGTCGTCGGAACGATACAGCCTGCCGCTCACATCCGCGTACAACGTGCCCGACTCCGACCGGCCAATGACGCGCTGCGCCCAGCCATCCGGCAGGACCAGCGCACCTGAGGGCGGGCAAAGCTCAAGCGCCACGTCATCCACGAACGTGCGGCTGATGCCGCCGGTGCCGTTGTTGTAGGTGCCGAACTGGAAGCGGATGGTCTGCCCGCGGAACCGGCTGACATCGACCGTCCGCTCCCGCCATGTGGCGTTGGTGAGGCTCTCGGTCAGCAGCCACTCGATCGTGCCGTCGGGCCGGATGCCGATGACGTAGAAGAAGTCGACGGCGAAGACCGCATCCGGCAGATCGGCCTCATGTGTGGGCAGCAGGCGCGCATCGATCGCGGCAGCCTCGCTCCCGGCAGCCGTCCCGTCGCCGTAGATGTTGTAGCGCCAGAACCGCAGCCGCGCGGAGGCCAGCGTTGCAGGGAAAGTGGCCGCCTGTTCGATGGGCGAATAGCTCGTCACGTTGCTGCCGCCCGCCGGAATACCGGTGCGCATGCTCCGCAGCCCGGAGTGGACGGGCGACGTGACATAACCGGCGAGCACCGGGTTCGAGCGGATGATCCAGACCGCGTCGGTCTCGAAGCCGCCGTTCGTAAGGCCCGCATAGCAGGCTCCCGGCGTGACGGTTGGGCCGGGAGGCGGGGTGAGCGATGGTGTTGGCGTGCGCGTCGCAGTCGGAGTGTAAGTCGCCGTTGGAGTCAGAGTCGGCGTCGGGACGGGATAGTTGTGCAGCATCAGCGGCAGGAACGCCCGCGGCACGCGCGGTCCGCGTGTGGCAGTGGGCGTCGGGGTGACGGTGGGTTCTGCGGGCGCGGGCCAGCAGATGGTCAGCGCCGCATCGTCGATATACATGGCCGTGGCGCCGTCTTTGCCGTCATTGTACGTGCCGAAGGCCACCCGCAGCGCAACCCCGCGATAGGCAGCCAGGTCGAAGGTGAGCTGCTGCCAGGTGCGCGCATTGCTGCGCGTCCACAGGAGTGTCTTGAGGACATTGCCGTTGCCGTCGAGCAGCAGGATGTACTGGCGGTCGGTGCTTTGGATGGCATCGGGCGCGACCTCCTCCGGCGCAAGGCCCAGGCTGCTCGCCGCAGCCGCGGCGAGGATGCGCGCATCCGGCTCGCCTTCGACTGCGGCAGGTTCAGCCGCCAGCGGCCCCTCACCGGAGATGGGATACCACCAGACGGTGAGCTTCGCGCTCGCGCTGCCCGCCGGAATCGTGACGTATTGGTTGCCCGACGAGTAGCTGTAGACGTTCGTACCGCCGTCGATGCCGGTCCGTACGCTCTGCTGTCCGGAGTGGGCGTACTTCGTGCTGTAGACCGCGGTTGCGGGCGTCGCAGGGAGCTGCCAGCCGGCGCCCTTGACCTCGAAGCCGCCGTTGGTCAGTCGTTCCTCACACAGCGACTCGTAGTGCCACACGCCTGCGTCGGTCGCGAGATGCGCGGCGACGGCCAGCGGCCCGTAGCCCGTGGCCGCCAGCTCGAACACATTGGGGTTGCCGGGCGCGGGGCCCAGGTCGTTCCACCAGGCGCCGCCGTCCAGCGCACGGTAGAGGCTGTGCGACGTGCCGGCCACGAACTGCCCGTACAGCGCGCTGAAGAGCGTCCGGTCCGTCGCATAGCGCGGGGAGACGGCCACCGGATACGGGAACGGCTCGTACACGCCGGGCAGCCCTGCGGTCGCCATGCTCCACGTGCCGCCCCAGTTGGTCGTCCGCACGACTGCGCTCTCCGGCCGGTCATCGCCGGGCGCTTCGATGGCCCGGAACGTATGCCAGACCGTGCCGTCAGTCGCATAGGCGGGCGAAATTGCCAGGTCATAGGCAGGCGCGGAGGTTGGCATGCTCGCCCAGGTCACGCCCCCGTCTAGGCTGCGCCGCACGCCGCCGTACCCGGTCAGGTACACCGTGCGGTCGGTGGCATAGCCGGGCGAGACGGCTATCTCGGTGATCGGGTCGATGTCCGCAACCGGATAGCTCGTCCAGGTTGCGCCTGCGTCGGTGGACTTGAAAATACGATCTCCGCGTCCGAAGAACACGGTGCGGTCCACCGGGAACGCGGGCGAGACGGCCAGCGCAGTGCCGCCCGCGACCGCGGGGAACACGGTCCAGGTCTGGCCGCGATCGGTGGAACGGTACAATGCGGTCTGTGCGAGGGTGCGGTCTTCGTAGCTGGCGAACACGGTCCCGTCGGTCGCATAGGCCGGCGACAGCCGCACCGCGCGGAAGACTGCATCGTGGCCCGGCGGATCGCCGGTCGGGAGCCGCTGCCAGATGACGCCGCGGTCGGTGCTGCGGAAGACGCCCTCCTCGGTGCCGGCATACAGGGTCCCGTCGCTGTCATACGCAGGCGAGGCAGCCACGCTTTCGGTTCGCAGCGGGTAGAGGCCGGGCAGCCAGCGCCACGGCTGGAGGTTGTCATCGGGCGTGAACAGCACGCCCGCGTCGCTGCCCGCCATCAGCGCGTGGCACGCACCCCACAGCGGGCAGGGCGCAACTGCGTGGAATGGCAGCACGGGCGTATCGGCATACCGCTGCCACGTGCGCCCCTCGCTGAGCGAGATGTACAGCCCGCCCTCCGCGGCCGCGTAGATGTGGTCGCCCGCCGGCGCAAGCCGGTTGACCGCGGTCGCGATGTTCTCGGTGACGGGGTCCGTCACGTAAACGTCGCCCTGAGGCACGAGGCGGATGATGCCCTGGTCGGTAGCCAGGAGCACAGCCGCGTCGTGCAGCGCCAGGAGGTCAGCCACCGGCGTCGCGCCCGCATTGTAGACCTCGGCCCACGTCCCCCAGCGAGTCGTCGAGCGCAGGATGCGCGTCGTGCCGGTCTGCCGGACCGCGATAAAAAGAGTGTTATCGGTGTCGAAGTGGCGGCTGAGCGCGAGGGCTGTGACTGTGCCCGTGTAGACGCGCGTCCAGGTGTCGCCGCGGTCGGTGGAGCGATAGAGGCTGGCCTGCCCGCCGGACGGTGAGCGCGGGAGCGCGTAGACCGTGCGGTCAGCCATAAATGCAGGTGAGATGCGGACGCGCATGATGTCGTCCAGCTCAGGTTCTTTGTCGGTACTGGCCGGCAACCCGCCGTAGAGACGGGTCCACGTGTCGCCGCGGTTGGTCGAGCGGAGCAGGCCGACGTCGGTGCCTGCAAAGGCCGTGCGGTCGGTCGCAAAGGCGGGGGAAATCGCCAGATCGAAAACGGGCCAGCGGTGCTGAGCGTCCTGGAGAAGCTGCCAGCTTGCGCCACCGTCAGATGTCCGCGCGATGCCAAAGCCGCCGGTGACGCCATAGGCCCCAGGCTGCCAGCCGCCTGCCAGTGCGAAGCCGTCGGTATTGAACGCGGGAGACAGGCCGAGCGCGCGCACCGCGCCGCCGTACGGTCCGCCGGAACGCCAGGGGCCGGTTGTGGCCGGACGTGCTCCTGCAGGGTCCTCATCCGCCGTGACCACAGGTGTTACACCGCCGGCGAGCGTGAGGATGAGCAACACAAGGAAAGCACAGAGCACTACATACGCAAGTGGTGAGGCAAAAATCCGCTTGATGTGAATCATGGTCTCCCTCCTTGACAGGGGCGACCGCGACACTCTGTCGCGCTGAAGCGATGGCTCCGGGAGAATTGGTGCTAACCCCCATCTTCCCTATATGATAGACGGCCAAGCACGCGAAATGTGACGGGTACAATTACAGTTTTTATGGCAAGTTGGATTTGAGGATTCAACCGGAGGCAATAACATGTCAGATTGTATCTTCTGCCGGATCGTGAACGGCGACGCGGCGGCCAGCATTGTCGCAGAGACCGCCGGCGCGCTGGCGTTCATGGACATCAACCAGCCCGTGCCGGGCCATGTGCTGGTCATCCCGAAGGCGCACATCCGGGATATCTACGCGCTCGACGCCGCGACAGGCGCGGAAGTCTTTGCGCTGACCATCGCGGTGGCGAAGGCGGTCAAGGCCGCGCTCCAGGCGGACGGGCTGAACCTGCTCCAGGCCAACGAACGCGCGGGCCAGCAGGACGTCTTCCACTTCCATATGCACGTCATGGCACGCTATACGGGCGACCGGGATCGGATGCACCTCGGCTGGCACCCGCACCTGCCCGCGCGCGACGAACTGGACGAGCTGGCAGAGCGCATCAGGGCCCGTCTGGACCGGAATGTTGCCGGCTGAGGGCTCTGCGCCGGTCACTCACCTGCAAGAGTTCAGGATGTCCGGCTGCGGGAAGATGGTGCGCGGCTCGGTCCCGTGTACCCAGAGGTTGGTGTACGTAATCGCAGCATCCACGCTGACCCAGAAGAAGAGCTGGTTCAGCGGATCGCGCGCCGCACTGACGTCGATATCGTTGAAGTCCCAGGCCAGGAAACGCACGCCATTTTCAGCCGTGACTTCGCGCGGGGTCCCTGTGACCGTGCTGCCGGGCTGCTCCGGGTCGTTGTTCAGCGATTGGTGCAGGTGCACCACGGGCCGCCAGGCCAGTGCGGGCGAGAGCGCCTGCTTGCCGCCCGCCGCAAACAGGTAGGCGGTGACATTCGCCAGCCGCGCCTCGCTCAACGGCGCGCCCGCGTGCGGCCAGACAATCTCGATACGCGCATCCACCGTACTCGGCCGCCACTGGATTCCCGCGACCGGCACATCGGCCTGGGGGAAGACCGTACGCGCGTCCGCCGCGTGAATCCAGGTGTTACGGTACGTCTGCACTCCATCCACCGTCACAAAGAAGGCCAGTTTGATCATGGGGTCGCGCGCGGCGGAGACATCCACATCGTTGAAATCCCAGACCGGGAAGGTGCGGCCGTTGGTCGTCAGCAGCCGCTTGGTCCCGGTAGTCAGCATACGCGCCGGCTCCGTGTTGCGCGCCGACCACAGCCGCACGGTGGGATTCCAGTCACAGGGCGGCGCGTCATTCCCGCCCGGCATGATGAGATAGGCCGTGATGTTGGCAAGGTCCGCGTCGCGCACATTCGCGCCGCCGTGCGGCCAGAGAATCTCGATCTTGGCCTGGATGACGGCCGGAGTCGGCGGGGCAGTGGCGGAAGGTGTCCGCGTGGCGGAAGGTGTCCGCGTGGCGGTAGGTGTCAGTGTGACGGTAGATGTGCGCGTGGGTGTGGCGCTGGGCGACGGCGTGCGTGTCGGCGCAGTGGTTACGGTGGGTGTCCGCGTCGCCGTGCGCGTGGGGCTCGGTGTCGGGCCGATATTGGACTCCCCTCCGGGCAGCAGTCCGGGATTGGCTTCTGCCACCGGCGTCAGGCGGTCTGCGCAGGTCGTATCCGTGACCAGGGTCAAGCTGCCCGCGGCATAATCGGCTACGGCAAGCTGCCCGTCGAGCACCGCAAGGCCCTGGCCGCCTTCCACCGCATCCTGGACCGGCAGGGCCAGTTGAGCGACCGCACCACCCTCCGGCTCCACTACGTACAGCCGGTTCTGCTGCGGGTCCACCGCGAACAGGCGTCCGGTTTGCCCGTTGACGGCTGCGGCATAGGCCGGGCCGGGCAGGGCGAAGCGCGTGATCTCCTGCAGGCTGGCCGCGTCGAGCACGCTGACGCGAGCCGGTTCGCCGGCCACGTACAGGCGGTTGCGCAGGGGATCGAGCGCCAGGGCACGTGCGCCGGACAGCGGCGCAACTGCCTGCAACTGCCGGTTGCCGTCCGCATCCAGCACGAACACTGCGCCGTTCAGGTGCAGCACGTATACGCGCCCGCTGTGGGCCAGGGTCGTGACCGGCTGCATGCCGACCGGCACGGTCCGCACGATTTCACCGCGTACCAGGTCCACGATGCTCACGGAGCCGCTGCCGAAGTTGGCGACGTAGGCCCGCTCGTCGTCGGCTGAGACGCCCCACGGCAGGTTGCCGGTCGGGAGGTTGGCGATGCGCGCGCCGGTCGCGGCCCGGTGCAGGGTGACAGCCCCGCGGTCACGGTTCGTCGTAATCACCACATCGCCGCCGGCAGCCACACCGTTCGTGCGGCCCGCGCCCGTCGCGACGCGCCAGACCACTGCGCCATCCGCATCCACGCGCAGCAGTTCGCTGGAATCGAACAGGCCCACGTAATATGCGGCATCGCCTCCCTTCCCAGCTCCCGCAACTGTCTTGACGCCCGGCCCCAGGCGCACTGTGCTGCGCAGCGCCGCCCCACAATCCGCGCCCGGCACAGGACTCGGTGTGGCCGGTGATGTTGGGATCGGCGTGAGAGAAGGCGTGGCAGACGGAACGGCTGTCGGTGGCGGCGACGCTGTAAAGGTCGATGTGACAGTCGGGGCGGGTGAAGGCGTCGGGCTGTTCGTCATCGTTGGCGTGGGTGATGACGTTGTTGTAGGCGTCGCGGTTGCTGTTGTCGTCGCCGTGAGCGTCAGGCGGGCGGTGGGGCTGGACGCGCGCGTCAGGGTCATCGTCGGCGTGGGCGAAGGCCCCCACGCGCCATCCACATCGAAGTAGAACTCATGCAGATACTCGTCGCCCAACCCGTCATTCGAGATGGTGGCGAATGCGCCGCCGTCCGCAGGGTTGGCGATCCGGGCCATCTGCGTCCAGGTGTGACGCTGCCAGATGCCCGTGCCCGTCTTACTGATGACGTGCGCGCGGCGGATCCCCGCAGCATCCGGCAGGCTCACCGTGAACGCATCCGTACCGATGTCCAGATAGGAGACCGTGACGGTGACGGGCGAGGTGCGACCGTAGTACTGCCATGTGTCGGACAGGGCCAGCTCCAGCGTCTCGCCTGGCGGCAGACGCCGCGCCTGGTGGTTGAACAGCCGGTTCATCAGGTCAGGGCCGGGGCTGGGGGTGGCGGCGGGCGTGATGGCAGGGGTCGGGAGCAGCGGGCCGGGACACGCGGGCGTGATGTTGATTCCGCCGGAGCGCACAGCAACGGTGTTGGCCGCGCGCGCGGCGGCTTGCAGCTCCGGCTCACACGCCTGGGGGGCGACCTCCGGATTCACGACCGACAGGTGTTTGCCCCAATCTCCGATGACGCCGCTGGTGCCGAAGCCCGCGGCGAAGTCATAGGTGGGGAATTCGCGATCGCGGAAGACAAGCCAGGCGCGGCGATCCGAGGCCAGCCAGTAATCGACGACCTCCCATTGCAGCGCACTGTAGCTGCCGTTCCACGGGCTGTGATGCATGACATAGCCGCCGCCGTTGGCCGCGGCGCTGAGCGTCGTCCAGTACATGCCTTTCAGGCTCGGCGCGTGCCAGTCGAATTCGAACAGCATAGGATAGCCCATGTCGCGCAGCGTGCGGCCCGTCGCGTACTTGGCCCACTTCGCCAGCGTATTGCCGGGCCGTTCGTCCGCATCCTGCCGGTCCGAGTTGATGTTGTTCATCGAGATGCCGATGGGCATGGCGGTCCAAAAGTTGTCATACAGCCAGCGGCGCAACTGCTTGCTGCCGACCCCTTTGCACGGCCCGGCGTCCGCCATCGTGACGACGACCTTATCGGGGAAGGCGGCATACGCGGCTTCGGATACCTCCCGCACGAACGTCATATAGGCGTTACAGCTGACGGTTTTCTCGTGCTCGACCAGCACCTGATCCGTGCGGTCACCGCGACACGCCAGCCCATCGCCGCCCACGGGCGGCTGCGCATCCCAGAACGGCTGGCAGGGCAACACGGGGTGGCTCTCGCCCTGCACCCCCACGGCCACCCGCACAGCGGAGATCTGGGGCTTGCCGTTATAGCGTGCGCCCGCCTCGCGGACGAATTCGATCATCCGCTCCTTGAACGCGCCGTCATAGCGCAGCGACTGGTAGTAGTTGCCCGACTCCGGCATCTGAAACGTGAACCGATAGGCGTCGTTCTGCATCCAGGGGGGCAGGTGCAGGCGCATGTAGGGGTTGTCGACAGTGCCCGGCGCACCGTGGCCGCCCGTCCGATACCAACGGCTGCCCGTGTCGGAGAAAGAGCTGGGAATCGTAAGGATGACGGGCTGGGCGACGATCCGGCCGTCCGTCAGGGTGATGGTGCGCTGTGCGGCCGCGTCGATGCACGTATCATACGCACCCCAGTTGATGGCATTCTGGTTGTCCCAGACGCCGGAGATGCCGACGTCGCCGCCTGAGCCCAGATACGTGAGGCAGTCGATGCCGAGAATCTGGTTGCCCGGCGCGAGCGGGTCGGATGGCGCGCGGGTCGGCGGCACGGCGTTCTGCGCGACGCCCCAGGCGAGATAGGCCCCGGCAATGGTCTCGGGCCGCAGGCCCGCGGGCTGCACCACCGGCTCAGACGTCGGCGTGAACGCGGGTTGTGGAATGACCGGCGCAGGGGTACAACCGGCAAGGAGCCAAACGAACATGCCCAACGCAACGGCGCACAACAGCCACCTGGGCTGCCGCCGATGACCAAGCCGAATGCTTGCCGCCATGTAATGAACTCCTGCGCGACCTGCTATGCAGCGGACTGCCATATCGGAAGTGGCAGGATGAGAGGCAGCACAAGAATATCACATTGCATTAAGGCCGTCAATGCCAATTTGACGCCGCGCCGTGCTGCGCATATGATGACTGTCTACTCACCAGAAGGAGCAACACACCCTACGATGTACGCCTATTTCGGCCATCATCGTTGCGCCACGATGTGGACCGCAGCGATCATCAGGGGCTTCAGCCGCGAGTTGGGGCTGCGGGTGGTACAGGAAGACCGCTACAACACGCTGCCCGACGATGCAGCCAACGCCGACTTTCTGATCCACCTCAACGCCACGCGCCCGCTTGTGGACCAACTGGCAGGCATCCCCTTCCGTGGATTCCACGTCATCCGCGACCCGCGCGATATCCTGGTCTCGTCCTACTTCTCCGACAAGTACTCGCACCCCGTCTACCGCCAGGAGTTTGCGCAGTTTCGCGAGCAGCTCAACACCGTCGAATTCGATGAGGGTCTCCGGCTGGAGCTGGACCGCCGGACCGCCGAATTCGAGGCGCTGGCGAACTGGAACTACCGCGATCCCCGCGTCTACGAGACGCGCTACGAGGTGCTGACGACCGCGCCAGAGGCGGAATTCACGCGCATCCTGGCTTTCCTCGGCATCCCCATGCCCGCGGCAGGCGCGGCGCAGTGGGTTGCCAGCCTCAAGCTAGCCGCCAACCGTGCGCTGCACCGGGCCAGGCGACCGCTGCGTGTGGGCGGCATTCCGCCCGCATATCTCCAGAAGCTGATCGAGGCGCAGGCCTTCCAGAAGCTGGCGGGCCGCAAGCAGGGTGAGGAGGATGCCAAGAGCCACTACCGCAAGGGCGTGGCAGGCGATTGGGTCAACTATCTCACCGGCGCGAACAAGGATTTCTTCAAGGCACGCTGGGGGCAGTTATTGGTAGATCTGGGGTATGAGCAGGATTTGAACTGGTAGGGCAGGTCTCAGGGGCGGTTGTAGCCGCCCCTGAGACACATGTCACCTCATCAGCAGCGGCAGATAGATGTGCTTCTGCGACTGCCCGATACCGAACGAGACCTCGTGGGCCGCATCTGCGCCCAACTCAATGACCACCTCGCCTTGCGTCGTCAGCGGCAGATTCGCCGTCTGCGCCAGTGTGATGCGATAGCGGCCTTGCGACAGCGCAACAAACTCGTACACGCCGTTCACCTGGCTCACCGCACTCCCCAGTCCTCCCTCGCCTGGCGCATCATGCACCGTCGTCGCATCATCCAGCCAGACCGTGACCCCGGCGATGCCCGGTTCACCCAGTTCGGCCAGCCCATTGCGGTTGAGATCCAGCCAGACTGTGCCGTGAATCCGTCCGGCGGGGGTTGCGGTCGGGGTTGGGGTGTAAGTCGGCGTAGCTGATGGCGTTGGCGTAGCGGTGTGAGTCGCCGTAGGAGACGACGTCCATGTGGCAGTCGGTGAAGCCGTCGCCGTCACAGTGCTGGTTGCGGTGGGGGTCGGCGTGTCAGTTGCCGTTGGTGACGCCGTGGGCGTCTCTGAGGGCGTGGGCGTGGGCGTCGGGGTCTCCGTCGGCCCGTAGGTGGCTGTAGGCGATGCCGTCACCGTCTGAGATGCGGTTGCGGTTGCCGTAGGCGTGAAGGACGGTGACGACGTTAGCGTCACAGTGGGCGTCGTTGTGGGCGTCGGCGTGCGGCTGGCCGTCGGGGTGGCAGAGGCCGTCGCCGTGACGGTAGGCGTCCGCGTCGCGGTGGGCGTTTGAGTGGGGACCGCCGATGTTGGCGTTGGCGTTGGCGTTGGTGTGTGAGTCGCCGTCGGCTTCACGATGTCGTAGTACTGGATTTCCAGCCGGGGCCGCAGGTCCACCGCGCCGGCATCGGCTGTATAGAGATAGAACTGCGCGTTGCGGTCGCTCGTGCCCTTGAGCCAGAGACCGTGATTGCTGGCCGGCTGCTCCACCCAACCCTGCACCAACGCCGTGACATCCAGCGTCACCCACCCGCTCAACTGGCGCAGGTCCACCGCAGCCACAGGGGTCGGATCCCGGTCGCTGCTGCCCAGCGCGCCCGGCTGCTGCCACAGCACGCTGGCCGTGGCCCGGTTCCAGGTCGCGGCCGTCTCGCTCCACGGACGCAGCAGGCGGTGCGCGGACACATTCAGCGGTATGGCATATGTGCTCGAACCGCCATAGTGGTAAGTCTGGAGCGTCGCCGTCATCACCCGCGCGCTCGCGGGCAGCGGCGCGAGATCGAAGCGCAGCACGCTGAACATCTTGTCCGGATGGCCGAGCCACATGCCTTCAGCCGTACCGTAATTTTTATCGGGATACCAGGAGGTCAGATAGGTGTCGGTCACACCGTCGTAGCCATCCATCCCCGGCTGGAGCACGAGCGTCTTCGGTTTGCCGGGCAGCGCGACGACATCGACCATGTGGATGATCTCATCGCCGTCCTTCAGGTTGTAAATACGGAAGTCGGAGCCCGCGCGACCGCCCCCGCCCGGCAGCGCGTTGCCGAACTCGACCTCGGTCAGATCAAAGACCGCCTTGCGCCACGTGCGCGTGTTGGTCTTCGTCACCGTGCCGCCCAGCAGGTCGTCGCCCGCCAGCCCGTCATAGCGCAGCTCCCAGCGATCCGTACCCTGGTCATAATAGGTCACGGTGATGGTGGCACGGTAGTTGTTGGCGTAGGCATAGGCCTCATCCACGTCGAAATACATGCTATGGTTGCCCGTGGCCTGATCCGTGCGCCGCGTGTAGCGCCCCTCTGCGGCCGTCCCGACGTTGAACAGGGGCACTGTCTTGCCGCCCGGCACCGCGTCATTCTGCACCAGGTAGAACTCGAAGTTGCCGTAGTCGGGGAACCAGTCGAACTCCGTCTCGCGCAGCGCCGCCCAGGCGCTCGGAATGTCGGGCGCGCGCTTGCCCAGGTAACGGCCGGCAAATTGCAGGAGGTCCTGGCGGTCGACCGCGGTCACCACGTTCGTGTCGAGCGCGAGGAAATCGGCGCGCTTATCGAGCGCGTTATACAGGCCCCACATGGTGTTCGTGCGGCCTTCGATGCTGAGGCTGACATTCGCGCCCTCGAACGCAGTCGGCACCTGGTCGCCCCAGGTCAACAGAGGGTCATACTGGCCTGCCAGATAGGCCGGATGCGTCGGGTCCGTGATAATCGCATCCGAGCCGCCGTCAGGCTTAAGCCCGTTGTGCTTGAGCCCGACCCCAAGCGCCGCCGCATAGTCCGTGAACGCGCGGCGTTCCTTGCGCTCCAGATAACGCGGCGCATACTGGAGGAAGAGCTCCTTGTTTGGGAAAGCCTGGCGGTAGAGATCGGTCGACCAGTTGACCGTCTTGATCCACAGGCTACTGGTCAGCCCTGCCGCTTCAAGGCAGGGGTCATGCTTGTCTTCTGCGGGCGCGGTCTCCCCGAAGATGCCGGTCGAAATCTCGATCCATGCGACGCGCGGGTCATTGTTATAGCGTGCGCCGAACGCCTTGATGAGCTTGGCGAAGGCATTCTGGTAGGAGGCGTCCCAGTAGCGGGGGATTTCCGTGCCGCTGCACGTAAGCACGATGGCCGGGGTGCTGGCTTTGAGATGGGCGGGCACGCTGGACCCGCCGCAGCATTCGCCATCATAGGAATTGATGCGCAGGCCCGCGCGCTTGCCCTGGCTCGCCATATCCGCGATGAACTTGTCGACGTTCCCCCAACTGTATTTGTTGGCCGCGTATTCGATGTTCTTCCAGGTGAAGATCATCTCCCCGCCGACGACCGGATAGGTCTGGGGGTCCACTTTGGTCCAGTCGTAGAAGACGTAGATGCCGGGAGGGTGGGCGTCGGGCAGCCGGATGGTCTCCGGCTGCTCGTTGAAAACCGCCTCCGTGCCCCCAGGGGCGACGGGAGCGGCGTGACTGGCGGAGGCCATGCTGAATAACAACAGCAGGCCGGCCAGCGCCAGGTATCTTTTCATGCTTTATCCTGTTCTGACTGCCCTACGGGACGCCATAGGTAATGACGAGCTGCGGGCGCAGGGCCGGGTCGGGATGCTCGCGACTGGCGAACTGTACTTCCACGTTGGCCGCACTGTCACCGGCCTGCGCGAACAAGATCATCCCGTAATTCTGACCGGGGTTACGCACCCAGCTCGCGGCCAGCGCAGTCACATCGAAACCGTACCATTGGCCGCCTGCAATGATGTGCCGGGGCGCGCTGGCCCAGGTCGAATGGTCGATATCGCGAGCCTGCGCGCCGGGCTGCGCCCACGGCTGTCCGCCGGCGGACTCGTTCCACGTAGCGCCGGCTTCGCTCCACGAGCGCAAGAGGCCGCGCACCTCGCCGCGCAGGTCATGCGTTGGCGCGGATGGCACGTACAACCTGAGTTCTGCCCGCTCAACGACTGCGCCGGCGGGCAGGAAATCCATGCCGAAGCGCAGCACCGATGACTTGGTCGTGTTGTTGGCCTGCGTGCGCGAGAAAAAGAGTCGCAGGTCGCGATCGTCGCCTTGCGGCGTGGCCGGCTCCCACGAATCCAGCGTGGTATCGGTCGCGGCCATGTAGCCGTTGACGCCCGCCTGCAACGTAATCGTGGTCAGCTCCAGCGGCGGCAGCGGATAGTTACGCAGCACGAGGGGCAGGTACAGTTTCTGCGGCCGCGGCGTGAGCGACGGCGTCAAAGTCGGCCCCGGCGTCGGGGTGAGCGTGGCGGTTGGCCGCGGCGACGGCGTGAAGGTCGGCGTGGCTGTGGCCTGCTGGCCCAGCGGACAGTCCAGGCGGAAGGTGTATGGGCCGGCGGCACCCTCATAGCCGTCCACGGCAAGGAGGTAGACGCCGGGTTCGGCCTGATAGGTCAGGAAGGCATCTCCCGCAGCCACGCACGATTCCGGAAAGACATAGCGCGTCAGGAAGAAATCCAGGTCGGCGGCTGCGGACAGCAGCGTCACCGAAACCGGCTGCGCTTCGTTGACTTCGATGCGATACACCAGCTCCGGCCCGCTCTCGTTCCAGCCGGGCTGGCAGCTATAGCGGCTGACATTGTTCTTGCCGGTGTTCGTGTCGCCCCGATACACGCCCCCGCAGTAGGCCGTCTCCGCGTTCGAGGCGTCCAGGGCAGGCTGAAGCGTGGCTGTCGGCGTCAGGGTCGGCGGCAGATATGCACCGAAGTCCAGGGCAACCAGCGTGCCATCGGCCACGAACACGCTGTAAGCGGCCTGGGTTGTCAACTGGTATCCTGCCGGCGGCACAGCCGTCACCTGGTAGACGCCGGGCGCCAGTCCCGCCAGCCGGTACGCGCCGTTGGCGTCGCTGACTGCGGAGGCGGTCGTCGCGCCCTGCGCAGTGACGGTCAGGCCCGGCAGCGGCGGCTCATCCGGCCCGTAGACCCCATCGGCATTGAGGTCGTGCCAGGCGCGGCCGGCCACGCCGCCTGTTCCCGGCGGCAAGGTGGGCGTCGGCGTGTTGAGCAGGCGGCTGCCCGACGCAAACGCGGGCAGCGCCAGGAGCGCGGCAAACACCAACAGAGCGGACACCAGCCCCACCGTCCGCCAGAAGCGCGCACCATTACGTCGAGCTCGCATGAGAGTCTCTCCCGCAGCCGGTGGGACGCTGCTGCCCTTCGTCACCGCGCCACCTTGTACGATTGGATCAGGTCGCGAT
>DAOUGK010000095.1:0-2961 GCA_034429055.1 Anaerolineae bacterium
GCAGCGAAAGGAACAGCGGCACGCGACGCTCGCTCAACGCGGCCAGCCAGTCGCCCATCGCGACGGCGTTCAGCAGGTAGTGGTGCGGCGTCGGGAAGACGCGCAGCGCGGCCACGCGCGCCGCGCGCATGGCCGCGAAGAACTCTGCCGGCGGCGGGAACTCGCGCGCGCAGTTGGGTAGGATGGTCCAGCAGCCGGTCAGCCGTTCATGAACTGCAATCGCGTCCGCCAGCAGTTGGTTGCCGATCCACGGCGATGCGTCGTGCTGGCTGATGTGCCAGGTCAACGCGCGCGCGATGCCTGCGCGGTCCATCTCAGAGAGCAGGCCCTCCGCCGTCGGGACAGGCGCGGCCGACTTGCCGGACGGCAGGCCGAAGAAGGTATTGCAATCGTAGAAAGCCAGAGAAGCGGGTGCCGTTGTCATGTCGGGCCGCCCCACAGTTGCTTGCGCCGCTCCAGGTAGTAGAGGTAGTGCGCGTACGGCACATCGTCCGGCACGCCGTGGTCCACGAGCGGGATGAAGCCGCCCTCCGCGGCCACCGGCGCGAGTCGCGCCAGCTCCCGGTCGATGGCGGCCGGGCCTTCTGCCAGCGCGCGCTTGTCCACCCCACCCCACATCACGATCGAGCGGCCATACTGCCGCCGCAGCTTGACCGGGTCCATGCCCGCCGCGACCTCCAGCGGATAAAACCCCTGCACGCCGCCCTCCACCCACAGGGGCAGCAGCGCCTCGATGTTGCCGTCGCAGTCCACCCAGGACAGCTCGACGCCGTGGTCGACCAGGCAGCGCGTGACCTTGCGATATTGCGGCAGCATGTACGTGCGGAACATCGCGGGCGAGAGGAGCGGCCCGGTCTTGTAGCACATGTCCTCCCAGAACATCGCAAAGTCGATGCGTACCTCCTGCAGCGCGCGACGCAAGACCTCCACGAAGAAATCGCCCAGGTACTCCATCATCTCCCGGACGAGCCGCGGGTCATCGTACAGCAGATAACTCAGTCCCTCGAAGCCGATCCAGTCCCGCAGGAAGCCGTAGAAGCTGCCGCCGTCGATGCTGATGGGGATGTCGCTGGCGGCCCACTCACGTTTGAGCGCCTCCCAGGTGACCAGGTCCGGGTAGCGGCCCGCTGCGGCCGGGTCCAGCCGCTCATCGCGGAACCGCTGCCAGTCCTGCCGGGTCTTGATGGGGTATTCGACGAACTGAGTCGAGTGCAGCGAGCCGTGCGGCGGCTTGAACTGGCGCACCACAACGCCGTTGCCCGACCGGTAAACGCGGTAGGCCTCCGTTTCCTCGTACAATTCATACGCAAAGCCGGGGCAAGGCCCGGTGTTCACGGGCACGCGCGGGATGCCCCAGAACGCGGAGTACATGCCCTCGAAGCCGAAGTGCCGGATGAACCAGGCCTTCTCATCAAAGGTTCCCGGCTCTGCATCCGGCGGAACGGGCAGCCCCTGCTCGCGCCACGTCTCCCAGGGGCCCAGCCAATCCGACCATAAGGGCAGGCTGTCCACCGGTTGATAGAGCACAGTCGCCCAGAAGCGTTAGCGCGGGTTCATCGCCCCTCCACTCTACATGCCCAGTTTGTCAAGGTTGGCCCGCAGCCGCATCAATGCCGCGACGTAACGCTCAGGGATGAGGCCGTGCGGGTCGGGGCCTACGTCGAGCAGCAGATTTGTCCCGCGGCTGCGCGCGACCAGGTACATGCCCAACAGCTCTGCGTCGCTGCGCGGGCGATCCCACTCCACATAGAACCACTCCTGTCCGATGGGGTCACATACTTCGCCGGGGATGTAGTAGGTCTGGCCCTCGATCTCGCGCCACGGCACGTACCCGCCGTGGCTGTTGGGCAGGAACCGCTCGATGGAGATGAGGTCGGTCGGCCACGCGGCCGCGACACTGAACTTCGAGCCGTCGCCGATGCCGTGGTTCATCATGATGTACGCCTGCGGCTGGAGCTCCGCGATGCGGTTGTAGAGCTTGTGGCGGTAGTCCCGCGGCAGCACCATCGGGATATCGATCCACACCTCCCCGATACGGCCGTAGTTCGTGAGCAGTTCCTCGATCTGCGCCCACTGGAACTCGCGGTACTCCTGCGTCGTGAACGCCTGCTCCCAGCGCGTCAGCGTGGGCGTCAGCGAGCCGAACAGGTGGTGGTTGTCCCACGAGCAATAGTAGAAACCGGGCATGACCCCGCGGCGTTCGCACGCGTTGACAAACGCCTCGACGACATCGGTCGTGTTGCCGCTGTTGCCGACGTGATAGTCCGTGAAGCGGCTCGGCCAGAGGCAGTGGCCGGAGACATGCTTCGTGGTGAGCACGGCATAGCGCATGCCGGCATCGCGCGCCACACTGACCCACTGGTCCACATCCAGGCGGTCGGGCGCATAGTGCGTCGCGGGCTTATCCCCGCGCGAGTACTCGTCGCTATCGAACGTACTCATGCCGAAATGGATGAACATGCCATAGCCCAGGGCCTGCCAGGCTTCGAGGCTGGCGAGCGGCAGACGCTGCGCGCCTGTGGTTGTCTGTGTCATGTGATCGTTCCTTTCTTACCGGTACGGCTCGATCGCGCGCATCAGCGCTTCCGCAGTGCGCACGTCCACCGCGCCGGATACGAGGATGTACAGGCCCTCCGGCCCCACCGCGTCGATGAGCGGAATGACCTCGCCCGGCTGCACGCCGACGGCCTGCACGCTCTTGCCCCCGCGACGGATGCGCCGGTACAGGTCGAACCAGTAGGGGTCGCCGCCGCCGGGCCGCCCGGCCTGGGGCGTCCACTCGATGCCGTTGAGCCTTGGCACTTCGAGCAGCGGCTCGACCTGCTGCAGCGCGTTTGTGCCGTCGAGGTGGTAGAGGGAAAAGTCCAGCCACTCGCATTGTGCTGCGAGGTACGGCTGGACGAACCGGCGGAACATCGCAGGCGACAGGTTCGCGGAAATGTCGCATTGCAGCTTGGCGGT
>DAOUGK010000096.1:0-19575 GCA_034429055.1 Anaerolineae bacterium
CGGCGTGCCGGGGACGTATGAGTGGTGCGAGGAAGTCGTCGAATGCCTGCACGCGGCCTGGCGTGCGCGCGAGACGTCGGAGCGGGGATTTTTGGCCGCGGTGGCCGCGGCTGTGGAGCACCGCATCTGGGAGACGCTCTCGCCGCCACCGCCGCACGAACCCTACACCTCACTGGACAACCTGATCCGCCGCACGGCAGATGAGGGCCAGGCCGAGAACATGCAGCTCGTCATCAAGTTCAGTGGCATCCTGGAGGAGGCCTCGAGCCGCGGGGATGACGCGCCGCCGTGGGCGACCCGCGCAGCCCCGGCGCAGCCGGCCTACGGCGACAGCGACGCGCTGGATCCGGAGGTCGCGCTCGGTGAGGCATTGCTGGCGCAGTTTGCTGCGCAGATGGGCATGCAGCCGGAGGGCGACGAGGACCTGGCTGCGCGGCGGCCGGTGGGCATTCCGGCCGGAATCCAGGCCGGTGCAGAGCACCGCGCAGCGAGCTCTGCCTCACCTGCAGAGCCGCGGATGTCCGCGGCACAGCGCAAGCGCGAACGTCTTGAACGCAACCACCCTGAGTTGGTCGATGCGGTCGAAGCCGGGGAGATGACGCTCAAGCAGGCGTATGTCGAGGCAGGCATCGAGAAGCCGCCCCGTACCATCGACAAGCTGCAGAAGCTCTGGCAGACGGCTTCCGAGGAGGAACGCGAGCGGTTCCTGTCGTGGCTGGATGAGCAGATGGCAAAGCAGCGCAAGCGCGAGTACCAGGAAGAAGTCTACGGCGACGACGCGTAAGGGAACTGCGGACCGATAGAACGCTGATGTGCCAGACACGGGTTTGACACATCAGCGGAATACGTTCACGAACACTCGCGTCTGGTCACAGGTCGAGTTACCGTGGATATCCACCATGACATAGAGCAGATTGCCCGGATCAACGGTGGTGGAATAGGAACGGGTGATTCCCGCATTGTCGCCTCCTGAGATGCGGAAACTGTCCAGGCGTTCTTCCAGGCCCCGGCCATCGCGCACTTTTTCCACACCGACCCAAATTCCGTCACCGCAGCGCGTGTCGATTTTGTGCGCATGGACTTCCAGGCGAATGGGACCGCTGAAGTTGGGCCGATACTCGAAGGCCACGCGGCCCGACTGGCCCGGATGCACTTCACCGTTCCCACAGATGCGCACGTCTCGCTCCCAGCCGCCCGAACGCCAACATGCACCGTCAAACTGCATGTCGTGCCAGATGCCTTTGTTGCGTTCCTCCTCGCGGAGGTACTTCCACCCATTGCCGCCCTGTTGCCCGGAGAAATCCGCAGCATTGCTCGCGTAGGCCTGCCGGGAAGCGGGCGGAGCGGCAGCGGCAGGCTTGGCCGGCTGAGCCGCACTTTGTTGCGGGCCGAGAAAATACTCTTCAGCGTCTCCTTCGCTCACCCAGCCCTGCTCGCCACTCTCGAGTTGCACTTCCCACCAGAACATGTTGTTGGCGCATCTCGGCCCCCGCAGCACCATCAGGGACTCCCCCGGCTGCACCTGCGCGGCGACCCGATTAGCCGTTCCCGGGCCGATTCGCAGATTCAGTTTCCCATCACTGATGGCCCAGGTACGGTCGCCGCTTTTCAGCCGCGTCGTGTATGACGTCGGGCAGCGTCCCTCGCCGACTGTTACATGGATCACGCGCGGGGTTGCATCAGGTTCCGGCCCCGATTGATCGATGGCGAAGACCCACTGGGGCGCGTAGCCCTTCTCTTGTCCGACGGGCAGTGCGTTCGTGAACTGAACCTCATCCAATGGCAGCCTGTCGCGGCACAGGTTCGAGAAGAAGGCGGCCTGCACGATCGTGGATTCCCGGCCGGCATCGGCAAGCCGGAGGCTTATCTCCGTACCCTTCGAAACGCCGTCCAGCGCAAAGGCAAATACGATAATCGCCTGGCGCGTGGTCAGCGGCACGTGAACATAGTCACCGGCGATCACCTTGCCGCTGCCAGCCGCCTGCACCGATAAGACCGCCTTTCTGAAGGCCCCGCCGGCCTTCTCTCGGTAAAGCGCGCCATAGATGATCACAGGACCGGTCAGGGGTGCGGTCCATTCCTCTGCCAGCTTCGAGAGACTGCCCAGGTAGCGGCCGCACTCTGCAGGCAGGGGGCTGATAGTGAGCACCGATTCGACATCGGCGATGTCGCTGGCCGAGAAGAAGGCGGGGAACCAGCCCAGGCGCTTGCCATCGAAAACGAGCAGCGAGGAAGCGCTCTCGTCCCGACCGATAAGCGTCAGTTTCTGGCCCGCTGCCACCGATCGACCGGGGAGCCCGGACCCCTCATGGTTCGGAGAAGCCAACAACTGCACGGATTCTCCTGCCTCCAGCACAGGCAACGCGTCCATCGGCAGGTCGGGCGCCACCTCCGTGACGCAGCCAGCCAGGATGATGACCAGGCCGAAAAACAACACGGTGCAGCGTGAGCCGCGCTGACTCATGGCTTCAGGACCCCTCAATCGGTATACTCCGGCGGCAGGCCGTAGCTGCCGGAGCGGTAGCGGCCGGGGTCCAGGAAGCGGAAGCCGGTGATGCCCTGCCGCCGGATTGCCTGCCTGAGGTCGTCGCGCATCAGGCGAACATAGAGAGGTTTTAGGAGGAAGAGCGGCCGCTCCTCCGTGCGCTGTTCGTTCAGCGCGATTCGCGCGACGCTGCGCGAGCCGTCGTCTTGCCATCCTGACGCTTCGTAGTCCAGGGCTTCAACTGCGCCGTTGAGCAGATGAAACACTGAGTAACGCAGAGGCAAGACCCGATCGTGGCGATCCACGATCGTGACCGGAAAGGCTTCGTGCTGCACGCCGAATGCGGCAAGCAGTTGCACCAGCCGCTCCGAGAACAGCAGGAAACCGAAGCTCTCGAGGTAGTTGTCGGGATGGGGGTGCCGCGGGTTCACTCGGTAGGTAAGCCACAAGTTTACGCCGTAGGGGTCGGGCTGCATGGGAGCTCTGAAGCCGTACCCGCAGTCAGCCGCCGATCGCGGGCGAGAGGGCGGGGTGATCAGTTCAGCCTGAACCATCTGCCGCCGCCAGTACGTCACACTCGATTCGAAGGCCCAGTACATGATCGCTCCTTGACTTCAATGCACTCTGCCGACCATTTGCCTCATAATGGTCGCCCGCTGGGTTAGCGCGACATGCCAGACCCGTTCGGCCACCGCTGCATCTGTCATGCCACCGTCCGCATACTCGGCGGCAATGTCATCGAGTTGCCTGCGAATCATGTCGCTGTAATCCGCGTGGCTGCCGCTGTGATACGGCAAATCCAAGAGCTTTGCATCGGCTGCTTTTCTCGGGAGCGCGACGCCGTTCTCCGCGCCGTCAAAGTTGAACCCGCCCCGCTTGGCAACCCCAATGATATCCAGGCTCTCCCACTCTCGTGGGATGACGTGGTGCGCTTGCCACTCTACCTCATCCGTCCACCACGGCAGGGGATTCTCGCGATCGCTCTTTAGGCTATTGCGTAAGCTCTTTCCACACGCATTGTGCACCAGCCATCCGCCGGCGAAGTATGTGTGCGCGCCGGCCACGGTCAGGTTGTACATCACCTGGTCGCCGCGCTCGCGTGTGACCTGCTCCACGGGCACATGTGCACCGGATGGGGTGGAGAGACCGTCGCCGGGCAGGAGATTGCCTGCGGCTTTCCAGCCTGTCTCCACGTAGAAAGGATGGTCGTCCGTAGTGAGCACCATCCGATTGCCGGCCCACACAGCGACGAGCTCTGTGTCCACATGCGCAGACACGCCGGTCACGAGGCGATAGCCCGTCGTGCCCGTGGCCTCATCGAAGGCCAGCACGCGGTCGCCTGGCCGAATGCTCGCGATGGGCTGCCACCCGGCATCCGTGATGACAGGCGTGTCCGCGCTGAAGCTGCACGGCTGGTCGAACTTCGACAGACGGGCGATGATCTCATCCGCCGATGTCGCGCCCGCGCGGGCCGCGTCGGGCGCGGTTCCTGCCGCAGCCCTGGCCGCATCGCCCCCCTTGCCGGACGTCCGCGCGACATCGGCGGCCTCGTCCGCATGCCGGACGGCCCCCGATGTCGCCTCATCCGCATTTCTCCCCGCGACAGAGGCCGCTTCGTCGGCGTTCCTTGCTGCAAGGGCGGCTGCTTCGTCGGCATTTCGCGCCGCCGCATACGCTGCTTCGTCTGAGAAACGCAGCCCTTCGCCCAGGTCGTCCGCCAGCCGGATGCCCCGCGCAGCGTCGTCCCCGTGGCGCAGGACCGCGACCTCGCTGAGCCCGATCAAGCCGAGCAGGCCGAGCCAACGCCAGTTGCCCAGGCTTTCCCCGGTCACCAAGTCGCAACCGGTGGCCGCCTCGCCCAGCCCCTTCAAGTCGCCGACGACCGGGATGAAGTCGACCCCGATGCTGGTGGCAACGGCCCCTGTGGAAGGCGACGAGCCGCTGCAATCGGACGGCGGGACATAGGCGACGGTCGCACCACTGGGAATACCGGTCAGCGCGAGCGGCGCAGGTGCAGCGACCGGGATAGGATAAATAGTGACATAGAACTTGTCGGACTGGAGGAACATCCAGCCCAGCTTGCCGTCCGCGGTGCGCGCCGCCACCCAACTGATCGCATCAGTGTTCGTCCACAGACGGCAGTCGATCAGTTCCACCCGTTCACCATACTCGATCAGCTCGAGTTTGTTGTGTTCGTGCAGACCGATGCGTGGCGTGGCGCGCAGCCAGTGGCCGTCGAGTGCCACCACGTCCCCGTGCCCGCACTTATTGCCATGCACCAAACCGCTGAGGATTAGCGGTTCAGCATCACGCGCGATGCTCGCTTCTGCCTCGCTTGCGCCAGCCGCAGGGGTGGGGCTGGGCGGCACAGGGGTCAGCGTCTGGATCCGCGCGGACGAGCGCGGCGCCTGTGAAGTGACGCGAATGCGAGTGGAACGGGTCGGCGGCGGGGAGACGGTCGCGGTTGCAACAGGCTCCGGCGCAGACGTTGCCGTCGCGGCCTGTATAGCAGTTGCTGCATGGGATCCGGACGTTGCGGCCCTCAGTCCGGCGGTGGCGGGCGCGGTCTTCGCAGCCGCGGAGATTGTCTGCGGTGCAGCCGGAGCAACACAACTGGCGGCCAGCAGGACCAGTATCAGCAGTACGAAGAGGCCCCGTGGGGCAGGCGGCTGCGCATGCTGGTTCATCGCTTCATTTCCGATGTCACGGTAATCTCATCGTGCGACACAGTGAAAGCCCGCACGTAGCGCTGCGGCAGCAACTGATACAGGCTCCAATTAATCCGATCCTCCAGTTGGCTTCGATATTGCGCCGTGACATTCGCTGAACCGAGGGTAATGTTGCTGACCTTAGCGACCAGGCTCTCATGCTCTACAGCAAAGGCGCCCGTTGTGGACAGCGTGCGCTGGATGCCAAAGGCCAGGACAATCTTGCTTTGGGCCACGAACCCATCGGGCGTCAGGTCGATGGACAGGTCCCTGATCGTCGTCTGGGTGACCTCTTTGCGCACCTGGTCGCGCAGCATCTGCTCGGTGATAACATCGGTGACGACCTGAGGCGTATTGCCTGTTTTTTGCGCAGCGGTTTCTCCTGGCGCACCCGGTGCAGGCGTGGCGGAGCCGGCGCCCACTCGGATGACGCGGGCAGTAGGCGAACCGAGCCGCGGCGAAACGGTCTGGACGCTGCTGATGGTCGCGCGCGTGATGCGTACGGCGACGCCCACCGTGGGTGTGGCCGTTGCGGTCGGGCTGGCGGTGAGTGTCGGGGATGGTGTGCCAGTGGGCGGCCGCGGCGTGGCAGGCACGAGCGTGGCGGTGGCGGGGAGCGCTGTCGCTTCAGATAGGCCCATTTCCGCCATCTCACCAGCCGAAACCGTGCCCACGACAACCAGGCTGCGGCCCGAGGGCGCAGCACGCATCTCGTCCAGGCTGGCATTGCGGAATGCTTCCGCCGTGGCCTCGTACTCGGCGCGCAGACCGGCCAGCTCCGGCGGGATCAGCGGCTGTTCATAGCAACTTGCCAGGAGCCAGGGCAAGCTCGCCAGAACCAGACAGGCGATGACAAAGGCCGACATGGTGCGGCGGTGCATGGCACACTCCTGCGACGCTAGTCCACCTTCCAGGTGCAATCCGGCGGCACGCGGAAGAGCGTAGCGACGAATGTCAGCGGCTCATCGCTGGCAGTTTCCAGCTCGTAACCCAGGATCTGTCCCGCCTGGATCTGATCGGGCAATTTGAAGACCACATCTTTGAGCGAGAACTGCCCCCGCTCGATAATCTCGCGGCGGCTGCTGTCGATCCGCTTGCCATCCAGCTTGAGCGACAGGTACGACTTCGGAAACGCGCCATAGCGCGACCGGAACAGGTCGACCACGACCACGATCTCCTGCTTCTTGCCCGACTTCCACCGGCTCTTGAGACTATTCTGAGTCACTACGTATTGCGCGCACGCAGGCGGCTCGTGCTCAAAGGTGGGAATCTGCCTCAACTCCTTCATCCGGCCATTCATATCGGTGAACGAGACCGGCACCCAGCCCACCCCGGTGTTCCACACCACGCGCAGGTGCGATTTGGTCTTGTTAATGCCCATGATATAGAGCTTCTGGCCCTTGGGGATATCGACCCTGGCAATGGCCTGCAGGCTATTGGGGGAGGCGTAGAGCCGGCTTGGCGTCTTCAGGACAGTGGTAGGCAGGTTGTAGAAGCGCGCACCCGGCGTGGCGGTGGGCGCCGCGGCCGGCGGGGCCGCGAGAGGCGCAGCCATCCCCGCGAGCGCGGCCTCTGCCAACAGCCCCAGGCAGAACAGGGGCAACAGCACGATTGCGGCAGCGCGCAGCCGCTTCGGTTGCGATGTGAGACTCATTCGATCAGTTCTCCTTCCGGTTCCAATACTTCCCCTGCGGGCTCGCCGCTGTCGATGCTGCACCACGACTGCCCCAGAAGGCCATTGAGCCGCTGAAGTCCCCCGGCCCCGGGGACATAGCGCAGGCTGCCATAGACGACTGAACCCGAGCCGCCGTGTTCGGGATCACTGTAGAAGGTGAGCTCATGGTAACTGCGCGACTGTGCCCGGAGAAACACCGTAAAGCTCAGCAGCACAGTGAGCAGGGCCAGGCCGGCCGCGACCTGGGCCCCGTCCGGGAGGAACAGCCGGCGCAGGTTTTGCAGGCGCCCATACCAGGGATCGCGCCAGCGCAGGGCCAGTATGGTGAGCAGGGCGACCGCCAGCGTGAACGCCGCCAACGCCAGCCAGACTGACAACAGGTGCCCCGTGCTGTTGAACTCCTCCAGCCGCCAGCCTTGCAGCCAGCAGTAGATATCGATACTTGAGGCAAAACCCTCAAAAGCCCACTTGCCGGTCGAGAAGTATGACAGCGAATCCACGAGGGTCTGGAGCTTGGGGTTACGCAGCAGGCCGGCAAACACGACGTTGAAAATGGCTGCAAAGGATAAGAAGACAAAACCCCGTTCAGAATCGGCGGTCAATGCAGACAGCAGCAGGCCGAGGGTCAACGAACTAATGCAGGCCAATACCAGCGTCAGCCAGATAATCCAGGGCGTGCCGGTCGTGAACAGCCCGGGGAGCTGATAGCGCACGATGCGCTCCCACGCGCCGGCGGGGTCGGTAATCGTCGGCGTGGGAAAGCCGGTCAGCGGCTGCCGGTAGACGATGACGATAAAGAAGAGCAGCAGTGTGGGCGCCAGCACGCCGACCGCCGGAACCAGCCACAACCACTTGGCAAGGAAGTACGCGGAGGGCGAGAGGCCCTTGAGTCGCTCGTGTCGGTAGATGCGAAACTCACGCGCGATCTCGGTGTGGGTGACGATCAGGCCGAGCAGGGCCACCACCAGCGCGATGACATACACGCTCTGGCGTGCCTGGGTGATGGCAAGGCCAAGTTCTGCCGAGTCGCCAGGCCGGATGAAGGTATCTGCGGGCAGAATAAGGAACAAAACCCCGCTCAACCCCGCGAACAGTGTGCCGAGCAAGCTGCCGCGGTCTCCCAGGCGCACGTGGTGATAGCGGTCAAGCAAGGTGCGCAACTGGTCGCGCCAGGGGGTCTCGACAGCGGGCGGACGAGGTGCGCGCGGAGATGGGCCGGCCAGCAAACGCTGTTGCTCGGCCTGCTGTGCAGCCGCCCGCTGCCGGTCGAGCAACTCCCCGCGTATCTGTGCGGTGCGGTCGTGCGTCTTGTGCGCGTCGAAGGTGTTGGCCCAGCGATCGAACTGGGTAAGCGCCGGCCGGGGCTCGATAAGCTGCGCCTCGAGACGGGCCAGCACCTCCCCGGTAGGCCCTGCGTCCAGGAGGCGCGAGTTGGCGATATAAACGACCTGCTTGCAGTAGTCGATGCTGCTGAGGGTATGGGTAATCACGATGATGGTCTGGCCGTGATCACGGGCCCGCTTTGCCAGCAACTCCATCAGATTGCGCTCGGCATCCGGGTCGAGGTTGCTGGTCGGCTCATCCAGCATCAGGACGGGTGGGTCGCTCAGCAGCTCGGCGCAGATGTTGGCGCGCTTCCGCTCACCCGTGCTCAATACCCCTATCCGTTTGCGGCGGTCGCTCTTAGCTCTGAACTCGAACTCGTTCAGAACCGCGTCGACCTTTGCAGCAATCTCGACCGGCGTACAGTCGGGCAGGCGCAGCCGGACGACATACTCCAACGCCTGCTCAAGTCCGAGCTGAGTGTGCAGGATGTTGTCGACCGGCACATAGCCGATCTGCTTGAGCCAGTACTCAGGGTCCGCGTAGAGGTCCTCGCCGCCAATCAACACTCTTCCAGCGTCGGGCCGTTCACCGGACAGGGCTCGCATCAACGTAGTCTTGCCTGCGCCGTTTGGCCCGATGATCGCGGTTAGTTCACCCGGCCTGGCAACGAAGGATACGTTGTCCAGGATCAGCCGGCCCGTGCGCCTGAAGGCCTCGGGTCCGCGCAGCAATCCCTGCCGGAACAGGCTGTCGTTGCGGATCACGCTGACCCCAACGGCTTCGAGTTCGAGTCCCATTCGCTGGCTCCTGCAGATCGGCTATTCAGCGTTCTCCTGGTTCACCAGGCTGCAGGGTTCGACATAGCCCAGGAAGACCTCGTAGGTGCCCAGCCGCCGGCCGGCGGCTTCGGTGCCTTCGTTAATCACCCCCTCGGCCCAACGCTCCGTCCATTCGACCGTGATCTTGGCTTTCTGACCGCCGGGGATGATGACGGAGACCGGACAGAGGGAGGTCTGCACCTCGCCCTGGGGATCGTTGACCGGCAGCTTATACAGTTCCACCAGCTTGTTCTGGACTTCCTGCTGCGGCACGGCATTATCGCTCAGCCGGATGGTAATGATGTGCCGGAAGGTGCGGTCGAAGTTGACCTGAACCTGCAAAGGAGCCTCACCGGCCGTGTTGTCCAGGCCCGGCTCGTCGTCGTAACTGAGCACCTCGGTCACAATCTGGCCCGGTCGGTCGCGCAGGTGCTTGAGGCCAAACTGAATCTGCGGCGCAGCACAGGCGCCGGCTGCCAGCAGCAGCAAGACAAGGAAAACAGGGACCGCAATTGCGGCCAGGCGTGCGCTGCGTGGTTGCTGCATGATGCCTCCCGTACTGTCTATTTGGTGGGCGTGGCGGTGGGGGCAGGACGCTCCTCGATGCCGCTATATTCGATCTGGACTTCGCCATCCTCGTCCGTGACAATGTTGATGAGCTGGCGATGATAAAGCGTCTCGATGGCGAGAGGATTCTCACCCAGTTCGGGCAGGATAATACGGTAGTCTCCCGGCCCGGTTGCACGGCCGAGCAACTCATCGTTCAACTTGATGTCGGCGGCCTGCCCTATATGAAGATAGACGGCATTGACGAACGCAGGTAACGGGGTCTCCTCGACTTTGGGCGCAATCTCGTCGATGCGGAAGCCCCAGTCTTTGTTCCATCCACCTTCGAGGCGCAACTTGATGGCTCGGCCGGGGATGTCCTGGCTCCAGAAGTCTCGGTGGTGAGTGTCATCGCCGTAGACATCATATTGCTTGCCTGTCACATCCATCAGCGTCAGCTTGCCGTCGTCAATGTCCAGGCGGGCGAAGTGGATGCGGCTGTACTCGGCGGCCGGATTCGGATTGACGATGGTCCATTCGACCGGCTGCTCCTCGTACGGGTGTCGTGATTCGGCCAGCGGCGCGACCGGCAGGCCGGACACAACATCATCCACACGGAAGCCCCAGGCCTTGTTCCATCCGCCGGTCAACCGGATCTTGACGATACGTCCGGGCACATCCGGTGACCAGGAATCATACAGATAAGTGTCATCTCCCCACGTCGCGACCAGATTGTCTTTTCCGTCCAAGAGTTGGAGGTTGCCATCATCGATCTCCAGCAAGCGGAAATGGATCTTGCTGTAGGCCGCAGCAGGATCCGGGTTGACCACGCTGTACTCGACTGTGCCGTCGCCGTAGTTATGCTGTGATTCAGCCAGCGACTTCTGCGGCCTCCCACTGGCGACAGAATCCACCCGGAAGCCCCAATCCTTGGACCAACCGCCCGCTAACGCCAGTTTGACCACGCGGCCGGGAATGGAGTTGCTCCAGAAATCCGTGCCATGGGAATCATCTCCGAAGCGCTGCATCGGCCGGCCTGAACTGTCAGAAAGCTGAAGATAACCATCATCAATGTCCAGCCGCGCAAAGTGTATCTTGGTGTACTCCGCTTTCGGATCGGGATTGACGACCTTCCACTCGGCAACAGGTTCTTCGTATGGGTGTTTCGACTCCGCCAGGCTCTTCGGAAACTCAGGCGGCTTCAGGGCGGGATCGGGATCGCTCGATTCCACCTCATCTACGTTGAAACCCCACCCCTCGACCGAGCCGTCGCTCACCAGCTTGATCAGGACCCCGGTGCCCGGAATGGACCGGGACCAAAGGCCGTCGGGGTACGTTCCCGTAATCCACTGGAAGGGCTTTTCGGTCAGGTCCATCAGGACCAACCAATCGACATCTTTCTCCAGTTCGACACGCGAAAAGTGCACGCGCGTACCCTCCGCCGCCGCATCTTCATTGTCGACCTCCCAGGTATCGGTCGACAAGCCCGCATAGGGGTGGGCGCTGTAGACGAGCGTCACATACTCGGTCGCCTCGATCTCGTCCACGGCAAAGCCCCATTCCCCCACGGAGCCGTCGCTTACCAGCTTCAGTTGCACAAGATTGCCGGGCACCGGCTCGGTCCAGAGGCCATCGGGATAGAAACCTGTGATGCGCTGCATCTCCACGCCTGCGCCGTCCATGACAATCACCCAGTCGACCCGCTCTTCCAGCTCGATGCGGCTGAAATGGATACGCGTTCCCTCGGCGTCAGGTTCCAGGTTGGAAATCAGCCAGGTTTCGTCATGGTTATCCGGATAGGGATGGGGCGTTTCGTAGAGAGGCGAAATCCGCTGGAGGGCGGCCTGCTGCGGTGTGTCGGCGCGCACAGACGGCTGTCCTGCCGCCGCCAGGACAAGACCCGCCGCCAGGCACAGGACTAAACAGGCCAACACCGGCTTCGACAGGGGATGTCTTCCCATCGTCAACCTCCTATTGCACTTGAATGGTCAGCTTGAAGTCGTTACGACGACCGTCCGGCTCCTTCAGGGACAGGATATAGGTACGCGTGGCGGTCGGGCACACTCGTTTCGTGCCTGTCGTCTGCACACTCTCGCCGTTCAGGTAGACATTGCGTGCAGTGCGCGCCTCCCAGCGCAGGTTAACGCACTCGCCCGACGTCAACGTCGTGCGGTCCGCCGTGAAAACAGGCTTCACAGGGGTCGGCGTTGGCGGCGGCTTGAGCCAGTCCGGCAGCCGCGACAGACCGCTGGGCACATGGATCACCACTGGCGGCGTGGCCTCGCCAGCCGGTCCCTCGCCAGCGGGTTCTTCAGCCAGCAGGCCCTCCTCCCCGTCGCCGGCTGCGTCGCTGCCAGCAAAGGGATGGACCTCCGCTGCGGTTGCCGCTCTGCGCTTGCCGATGGGCAGAGGCCCGCGGCCGGCCTCAACCTCCACCGGCGGACAGGTGACCGCAAAAAAAGCCGCTTGGAAGTCAACTGCACGCGGCGGCTCAGGATGCAGCCGCAAGCTCAGGGTGCTCTTCTTCGTAAGATCGTCGATCTGGATGGCGAAGAGAATGAGGTTACGGGTGCGAGTCAGGGTCAGATGGACATAGTCCGCCGCGCCGACTGAGCCGCCACCGTTGATGTCGAGGGCGAGCGATGCAGTGGCGGGCAGAGCGCCTGGCCGCATCATGAGGAAGCCATACACGAGCCCGGGGCCGTTCACGGTGCTGGGCCACGTGGCCGTCAGTGCGTCCACCTTGCTCACGAAATTGGCGCAGGTGAGGGACAGGGGCACGACCGTCAGCGGTGCATCCACGGTTCCCACGGCTGTTGCGGAGTAGAGCGAGGGCATCCACCCGATCTGACCCTCGTGGCTGACCAGCAGCCAGGCGCCATCTGCATCAGAACCGAGGAGTTCCACCTCTGCGCCGGAAGGCAGCAGGTCATCTGAGACGGTCGAGTCAGGGTGGTTTGGGGAGAGCAGGAGCTGATATTCGGTGCCCAGTTCGATGACTGGCAGACGGGTGAGGGGCAAAGATGGCTCAATCGCAGTGACGCATCCTGACAGGAGGATGGCGGCGAAGAGAATCAAGTGGGTGGCGCGCAAGCTCTTCATTGAACGGCCTACACTTGTTGACGCACCAGAAAGCACCGAGAGCCGAGGACGTTGGCGCAAATGGACAGCCAACCATTGTGAATCCTAGCATAACCCGCAGGGTCGCGCAAGAACAGAAGTGCGCGAATGCATAGAACGCTGATGACGCTGATGATCATGATATTCGCTGATCCTTGCCGAGAAAAATCCAGGAGGATCAGCGTCGGTCATGATCATCAGCGCCATCAGCGTTCTATATCGTGGGCTTATTCCCCTGCGAGCTCATGCTCGGCGTAGTAGGTCATGGCCTCACGCAGAAAGTCGACCAGACCGACTGCGTACTTGTCGTAGTTCGCCCGGAACTCCGGGTTGTCGGTGTACAACTGCCCCAGGCCGGTGTAGGCCGCCGCATCCGGCGTCCAGAACGTGCAGACCCACTTGTAGTGCCGCCCGATCAGCGCCTGCACTTCCGGGTCGTCGACCGGCCGGTCCATTAGCGCGGCCAGCCCGCGTGTCACAGCGTCGCCTTCATCCCTGACCGCCTGCCACTGGCCCTTGCTCATGCCCTTGGCGCGGCGCTCGGATTCCTCCACCACTTCCACGCCATAGGCCTCGCGCGACTCGCGCTTGTACCTTTCGATCTGCTCCTGCGAGAAGCCCTCATAGAGTTCCGCATCGCTGAGTGTCATAGTGCCCTCCAACATATGTAGTGTCTTGTCGACCGTTGCGATCAACTGGTCCAGCCGGGCGGCCTGCGCTTCGAGCAGTTCGCGGTGACGTCGCAGCGCCCGCGCCTGGTCGAACTTGGGATCGGCGAGGATGCGCCCGATATCCTCCAGCGGGACGTCCAACTGGCGGAAGAACATGATCTGCTGCAGGATGAGCAGCTCGCGCTCGCCGTACAGCCGGTAGCCGGATGCCGTCCGCGTCGCGGGACGCAGCAGCCCGATCTCGTCATAGAAGTGCAAGGTGCGTGCGCTTACGCCCGCCAGCTTGCCGAGCTGCTTCACGGTGTAGCTCATCTCCAACCTCCTGGAGAGGGATGATACACTATCACGTAACGTTAATGTCAATAGGGCAACGCGACGAATTTTGGATGAATTTGCAGTTTGGGCCCATCATCAAAGTCCGCTATGATGCCCTCTGGCAATTTGTACGAAAGGACCCATACCCACCCATGCTCAGCCTTCCTGAATTCCTCCTGGTCGCGCTTGCGGCGCTCGCCGCGGGGCTGGTCAACGCGCTGGCGGGCGGCGGCACGCTTATCTCGTTCCCCATGTTAACTGCCGTCGGCCTGCCAGCCGTGGCCGCGAACATCACGAACACGGTCGCGTTGTCGCCCGGCTACCTCGGCGCGACGTGGGGTCAGCGCAAGGACCTGGCGGGGCAGCGGCAGCGGCTCTGGTGGGCCATGCCGGCCGGCGCCGTCGGTGGCGTCCTCGGCGGCCTCCTGCTGCTGAACACGGGCGAGCGCGTGTTTCGCGAGCTGGTACCCTTCCTGATCCTGCTCGCCTCCGGGCTGCTGGCGCTGCAGGACCCGCTGCGCAAGTGGGTGGTGCGCCGGTCGGCCGCGGCGCATCGCACGCCCGACGAGCGCATTGCGCTGCTGCCGGTGGGATTGGCCGCGGTGTACGGGGGGTACTTCGGCGCGGGCTTGAGCGTCATCGTGCTCGCGGTGCTGGCTCTGTTCCTCGATGATTCGCTGACGCGGCTCAACGGGCTGAAGCAGGCCGTCGCGTTCAGCACCAACATCGCGGCAGCCATGCTGTTTCTCTTTTCCGGCCAGGTCGTGTGGCCGGTGGCTCTCGTCATGGCCGCGGGCGCAGTTATCGGCGGCGCGCTGGGCGGCAAGCTGGCCGGTCGCATCCAACCGCAGATGTTGCGCTGGCTGGTCGTTGGCATCGGCGTAGTGGTGGCCGTCATTTATCTCGTACGGTAGCGCGCGGCCATCAACGAATCGGGCAACGAATGAACGAATTGCGGGACCCGGGGGCGCAAGCATCCTGAGCGGGTGCACGGCCTACCGCTCCCAACTGTGCAAGGCTAGTCGAAGGGTGCTCTGGTTCGGCCCCCAGTATGAAACACGCCGGCAAGAAAATTGGCGCTTGCATTGTAGGTGGGGAGGGTGTATAGTGAGTACAAACGTCTGACAAGCTTCACACTCACCGAAGGGGGGACCATGACTACTGCGTTTGTACTTAGCGGTGGCGGTATCCGGGGGCCTTTGCAGGTCGGCGCCCTCGCAGCTCTCCTCGAACGTGGCATCGTGCCCGATATGATGGTCGGCACTTCGGCAGGTTCGCTTAACTCCGGCTTCATGGCCGCCTACGGCCCCGAACTCAGCAACATCCCGCGCCTGATGGACGCCTGGCGCAGCGCGACGCGCGAGGTCGTCTACCCGGGAGGCATCTTCTCGTTGCTTGGCCGGTTGATCAGCCGCGCGGACGGCTTCTTTCCGACCGAAGGCATGCGCAACCTGATTGCCAGCAAGCTGCCGCCGGGCGTGACCACTTACAGCCAGCTCAAGATTCCCTGCTATCTGACCGCGGTGGACCTGCGCAGCCGCAAGCTGTACCTGTTCGGCGAGGATCCCAATTCGTCGGTACTGGACGGCATGATGGCGAGCAGCGTGATCCCCGTCCTGCAGCCGCCGCTCGACTATCACGGCCTGCAACTGGTGGACGGCGGCGTGCTGGCCGAGGTGCCGTGCAGTGTGGCGATGGACAAGGGCGCGACGACGATCTACGCGATCAACGTAGGCGGCGGCGAGGAGATCCAGCCGCCGGCCAAGGGCATCTTCAACATCTTCATGCGTACGCTGCAAACCTGGCTGGCGCAGTCGTTCTTCCTGGACCTCCAGCGCGCCGACGCTGACCCGCAGATCGACCTGCACCACATCCAGATTTCGGCCTTCAACGACCTGTCATTCAACGACTTCAGCAAGACCGAGGAGCAGTTCGTCGCGGGCAAGGAGACGGCCAACCGCTATCTGGATGCTCCGCGGCCGCGCGCGCTGGCGCGTCCCGAGGTGACGACGACCGCCGGTGCGACCGTGCCCGGCGCGCGCGAGTACATGCTGCCGCAGTATCGTTAGAGCGAATAGAACGCTGATGGCGCTGATAATCATGATTGACGCTGATTTCTACTTTATCGAAACGAGAGAATATCAGCGTGCATCATGATCATCAGCATGATCAGCGTTCTATCAGCGTGTGTTGCTATTAACCCTCAGCTAATCCACTGCATGCCGGCGGTGCCGGTGATCTGCCAGACGCCATCCACCTGCTCCAGCACGTAGGTCTGGCCGCCGGCGGCGAGCATGCCGATGTAGATGCTGGCCGCGACCTGCATCGTGCCATCCGCCTGCGGTTGAACGTTCCCCAGCGTGATGACCGCGCCGTTGTCCTTGATCGTGCCGTTCTCGTCGCGCGGCGCGTCTTCCAGCTTCGTAATCCAGGTAAACTGCGCAGGCAGGTCGCTCAATGCCGCGACGATGCTCTGCTGGACCGGCGTCGCGATGACCGGCATGCCCGGCGCAGGTGCATCGCTGCCGCCCGCCCGGATGTCATCGGCACGCAGCAGGTAGATGCGCGGGAAGTTCGGCGGATTGTCGCCAAAGGTATGATCCACCGTGTAGACCTGGCGCGCGACAGCCGCGTAGATGCCCGTCTCGTCGATCGGGTCCAGGCCCGTCGCGCCCGCAGGCACGTTCGGCTGGGCCAGCTTGGAATCGCCCGTGACCCAGCAGTTGCCCAGCGTGTCATCCGGGCAGACCACGCGCCACCACGTGCTGTCGGGGTTGACGCCGGTGACGCGTGCGGACTGCCCGGCAAACACCTCGCCCACCGCGGGATACGACTCCGCCGGTCCGGCGTAGATGGTCAGGTCGGCCTGTGCCAGCACGCTCGGCACGGGGGTCGGGTCAGCCCAGCGCAGCAACACCTGGCTGGCGAACTGGCTCATGGCGGCCTTCTCCTCATCGGTGGCCGCGCGCGTCCCGCGTCCCGTCAGCAGCAGTCCCACGGTCATTGCATCCGCGGTGGCCTGGTCCTTTTGCGTCTCCTGGAACGATGCCAGCGCATCCACCCATGCATACAGCTCGGCCAGCTCGTCCGCAGTCAGCCGGCGGCTGCCCAGGCTTTGGATCAGCGTGCCGCTGCAATCTGAGCCATACGCGATACCGGTCATATACACCGACAGGTCATCGCAGAAGCCCGCGATGCCGCCCTCGCGGTGCCAGATAAGAGCCAGGCCGTCCGTCGCGCTGGCCGCGCCAGCCTCCGCCTCGCGCGCGACCTGGCCCGCCCACTCGGCCAGCATCCGCTGTTCGGCTGGCGTCGCAGTCAGCGGCCCCTGCCCTGTGAATGTTACCTGGCCTGCGGGCGTATCCGCCGTGAAGGAAGCATAGGTCGCGAGCATCTCATCGAGTTGCGCAGTCCGGGCCATGTCCTCGTTCAGCGCGCCGGCGGCCAGTGAGCCCTCGCACGCGCCGTACTGCACGCCGGTGAGCGTAATCTGTGCGGTGCGGCAGCCTTCTGTCGTCTCCTGCTGCCAGGCCAGCACCGTCTCGCCCTGCACCGCCGGTTCGACCGTCACCTCGGTAGATGGTTCATCTTCGATGAGGGGCGCGACGCGCACCACATTACCCGCGAGATTTGATCGCAGCGCATAGCGGGTGCCGTCTGCTTCCAGCACGATCAGGTAGCCCGGCACAATCGCCATCGTGCAGGCCTCATCAGGCTCAGGCAGGCCGAGGCAGCCATCCGGCCATTCGACCGCCTCGTAGGATACGACCGTGAAATCCTCGCCCACCATGTTCATCTGACCGGCGAAGATATCGCGCGCGGCAATGATCCCCGCCGGCACGTCGGGTGTCGTGGTCCCTGTGGGCGGCTCAACGGTCACGGGCTCTACGGTCGGCGTGCTGCCCGGCGGCTGTGTCGCGGGTGCGCCGGGCGTCGGCGTGGTGACGATGCAGCCGGACAGCGCCAGCACGGCTATTGACAATAGACTCAATACGATCCACTTACGGGAGAACTGCATACTTGCCATCCTTTATGTAACGTGGGGCAACTGACTGTGGCTGTGCCACAGCCCACTGCCCCACACGAATGTTCATTTGACAATCTCGACGACGACGCCCACTTCCGCCCAGTCGTACAGCAGCTTGGCGTTCTCCGTGCTGAGCAGGATGCAGCCATACGTGACCGGGCGGCCCAGGTTTCGCGTCCAGAGCAGCTGGCGGCGGTCGCGGCTCGGGAAGCCGTGAAAGCCGTTCATGAACTCCTGGCCGGGCACGGGCCGGTAGATGCCCATGAACCAGGGCATATACAGGTCCCAGTTGGCGGCATAGGCCATTTCCTCATGGCTCTGCACCTGGAACACGCCGGGCGAGGTCGGGCTATCGGGCAGGCCGGTGCTGCCGGTCCAGTCCCACTTGATCTGTTCGTTTTCGTAGACCTGCACGGTCTGCTTGCTCAGGCTGATGACGATGCGCTTGTTCTCGATCGCCGGCAGCGGCAGCATGACATCCTGCGATGGGATGCGAATCGTCTGGCCTGCGAACAGGCCCTCGGCCGTCTCCGGGTTGAGCGCCTGGATGTACGGGTACGGGATGCCGTAGTCGAACGCGATGCTCGACAGCGTCTCGCCGGACTGAACCAGGTGCTCCCGCTCGCCGTGGCTGATGCGCGTGCTGATCGCGGGCTGGCGCGCCTTGAAGGCATCGACCAGCAGCGGTACGGCATCGCTTGCCGCGACGAACCGCTCGTCGCCAAATGCCGCGCTCTGCCCGGCCAGCCATTCGGCCACCCGCGCCTCGTCCACGGACCAGGTCAGCGTGTTGGCTGCCGCCTCGCCGCCTTCGACGGGCGCCGCGACATCGAAAGCCAGCCACCGGCCCATGTCCGCCGGCTGCGCGGTCCACTCGGCCCGCTCGTTGCGCACGGCGTCGTACAGCCGTATCGTAATCGGTTGAGCCAGGAGCGGGCTGACCTCGGCCACCAGCGCGCTGACATCTGTGATGGCCGCGGGATGCTCGACGATCGGCAGCGCGAAGCGCAGCGCCTCGCCTGGCTGCGCGAGGGCTGTCTCCCAGGGATACGCTTCCAGGGCAGCCAGCGCAGTCGCGATGTCGAGCGAGCGGCCCGTCGTCGCGGGCGTCGTCTCGATGCGGCCATCCACCACCTGCACGCCTGCGTTCTGCACCGGCACTTCAAGCTCGTTCGCCAGCATACGCAGCGTGCCCGCAGCGGCCTGGCTGTCGAAGCGCCACACCGGTGCAATGACGGCAGCCTGTACCTGCACGGGCACGAACCCCGTGGATGCCAACAAACGCCGGCTCAATGCGCCGATTCTCTCAGGCCGCACTTCCTCGCGCCCCACCTCATAGGCCTGTTCTGCCGTGGCCTGGGCATCGAGCAGCGCGCCGACCTGCACCGGCGAGAGGGTCCAGGTCTTGACCGTGCCGTCCGCCTGCGCGGCTTCCAGCACCACCCGGCGGCTCCGCCATTCGTCATCCAGGCGCGCCGCCGCGTCCGCCGTCGTCCGGCCGCTCAGGCTGCGCCCCAGGACCTCCACGCCCGCCAGGATGCGGTTGCCGCCATAGATTTGCACCAGGCCCACGACGGTGCCGGCGACCAGGCTCAGGAACAGGAGCCAGCCGATCAACAGAAGCCAGAACGCGCCCGACGCGCGGCGTCTGGGGCGTTCACGTGCCGGAACTGTTTGAGTTGTCATCTGTGTCATTCAATACACCTATCATGCCTGGCACTCCAGGGTGGCTCGGTCGGAGACCGGCCACAGCGTCCGTTGAGAGAGCTGTGGCCGGTCTCCGACCGAGCCACCCTGGAGTGCCAGGCATGATAGGTGTATTGAATGACACAGATGACAACTCAAACAGTTCCGGCACGTGAACGCCCCAGGCGCCGCGTATCG
>DAOUGK010000097.1:0-13816 GCA_034429055.1 Anaerolineae bacterium
CGCCGTGCGCACTCCGGTAGAAATCCCAGCGGCCTCGAGTAGGCATCGTGATGGTCCACATCTGCTACGACGTTCAGTCCCAACAGGCTGTGCGCCGCGATGGATTCATAGAGCGCCAGATAGAGCATGCGCACCAGCGGTTCGAGCGCGGGCGCTTCGCCGCCGGGTCGCAGCCCGATCCCCGGCTGATAGCGCCGCGGGGTCATCGCCATGAAGCCATCCACCCCCAGGTTCATCCACACCCCGTCGAACGTCTCCTGAATCACCGTGACAATGCTCGACTTACCGGAGCGCGGCGCGCCGTTGAGAATGACGATCTGGCCCGGGGTTGTGCTCTCGGTCATGGGGTCTCCCGGCGTGGCGCCTGATCCCGGCTCGCCAGTTGCTGGGCGGATTTGTCAACTCGTCCTATGAAGCTTATCCCTTTGCCGATCCTAAGGCAGGCGCACGACTTGCTCGGCAATGGCTTCCTCTCCCTCGCGCTGGGCAATCAGGCCGGCCAGGAAGCCGCGCGTGTGCTCGATCCGGGCGGCGTTGTCGCCCGCGGGAGGATTGCCCGCGATACCGTTCATCTGGCCCAGCGAACCGATCGGCCCCATGAGCGCGTTGACCTCGCGGTAGGTCTGGCGGATCATGCCCAGGTTGACGCAGGCCAGCCGGGTCATCAGGTCTTCCCAGGCCAGCCCGACGCTGGGATTCGCGTGGTTGTGGATGCGCAGCGCCACCTGCGCGGCAGGCGAGCGCCCCAGGTTCGGCGGCACGACTTCATTCAACTGCTTGCCGGCGATGGCGAAGAAGTAGCTCGCCATCGGGTTGACGAGCCGCTGGATGCGCGGCCACACGCTGTCGGCCTCCTGGGCCAGCCCGAAGAACGCCAGGTAGTAGGGAATGGCCTCCCCGTAGTTGCCGGTGACGAAGGCATGCCCTGCCTTGACCGAGCAGTAACTGGTCAGATACCACTTGAGGTCGTCGAAGCCGGCCCGCGGCTGCCCGGTCCTGAGCAGCTCCAACTGGACGCGCGCCGCCTGGAGGTAGCGTTGGGCGCTGCCCGCAAAATCCTTCTGGCGCAGTTCAGAAGCCTGCTTGAAGAGATCCTCCGCCGTCATCACGGTCAGCGGCTCGCCGTTGGGCAGCGGCGTCCGCGTCACATTGGCCGTTGCCAGGAGCAGTTCCTCCCGCTGCATCAGCCGGGTAATCTGGCACGGCGCCACGCAGTAGGTGTCGCCACAGGCCGCGATCATCTCGCGCTCGACCAGCCGGTCACACAGCAGTTCCGCCGCGGCTGAACCGGCGTCGAAGCCGTAGAGCACGGGCGCAAGCTGTTCCGGGTACACGGGCAGGCCGCCCTCGACCAGCCGCCAGACATACGCGGCATCGCAGTCCTGTACCAGCCGCTCCAACCCCAGCGCATCGGTGTGCCGGAGCGGCGCATCACCGGCCGCGTGATTGCCGGCAAAAGTGAGCGCGCCGCTCATAATCAGCAACCGCATGACGTCCGCAACCGAAATTTTCTGGGTCAGGGCGTTTTCCCCATCATAGCGGTCCTTGAGGATATCGGCGGCGGAATTGAGCGAGACGGCTTCCGGCTCGTCATGGAGTGTCGTGAGGAAGTCGGCTAGCACCTGGCGCCGCGCGCTGGGCTCGACCATGCGCAGCCCGGCCTCGCGGAGAAAGCTGCGATAGCGCTGGCCCATGTCTGCGACGGGCTTGGTGACCGGCGGAGGCGGCAGCGCATCCGCGGGCGCATGCGGCGCATCTTCTGTGGGGAGGCCAGATGGTTCTGTGGTGGCCGGGGTCGCGCGCGGCTCGCGACGCAGGCTGATGTAGAGCTGCATCCCCTGATCCTGGATGGCGACCATGTCCTGATACGCCTCGAGGAATGCGCGGAACTGCTGGTAGCCGTAGTTGGTTTCGTTGAACGAAGAATCCAGCCCCAGCATGATTTGCTTCAGCCGGCCGGCGAACACGGGCGTCTCGCCCTTCTGTTCTGCGGCCAGCAGGCCGCGGTGGAGCAGGTCGCGCGGGTCGGGCAGTTGCAACTCGTCGGCGATATCGCTGATTTCTTCTGCGACGAGCGTCTCGTAGAAGATGAACTCGTCGCAGGCGCGGCGCAGCAAGTCACTCGTGGCCGCGTGCAGGCCGATGCCGATGGTGTACTTGCCGTAGTCGCGCAGCTTGTGAATCAGCTCGGTGAAGTCGCTGTCGCCGGAGACGATGGCAAAGACGTCGATTTGGGGCCGGGTGAACACCGTCTCCATGGCATCGATGGCCAGGCGCACGTCGGCCCGGTTCTTGTGTTGCACGCCCACCGAGTAGAGCTGGAACAGGTCGATGCCGTTCTCCAGCATGGGGCGGCGGTAGCGGTGAAAGCGTCCCCAGTCGCCATAGGCCCGCTTGATGAGCAGCCGCCCGCGTGAGCGCAGCAGGTCCATGACGGTGTTGACATCGAAATCGCCAAGATTGGCCTCCGCAGAGGTCGCCACATTTTCAAAGTCCATGAATACCGCCATTTGCGGTCCATCCAGGCGCATTTCCATTTTGGCACTCTTTTTTAAGGTGATGCTGGCGCCCATTTTGCAGCGCCAGATAATCTATTTGTCGGTAAATGTCGGTTGTCGCTTCTGGACGAAGGCCTGAATCCCCTCGACCAGATCGTGGCTGCCGATGAGCGTACTCACTTGCTTGAGCTCGTGCTGTAAGCCTGCCTGGAGGGGCATCTGCACGCCCTCGACCGCCGCGCGCAGGATGCCCTCATTGGTCAGCTTGCTTTTGGCCGCGATCTTCTTCGCCAGGCTCAGCGCCTCGGGAAGCACCTGGTCCGCGGGTACAATCCTGTTAACCAGCCCCAGCCGGAGGGCTTCCTGCGCGTCGATCATGTCGCCGGTCAGCATCAGTTCGATGGCCTTGCCTATACCGACGAGGCGGGGGAGCCGCTGCGAGCCGCCCCAGCCGGGAATCAGGCCCAGGTTCGACTCGGTGCTCCCGACGCGCGCCTGGTCCGACAGGACACGGATGTGGCAGGCCATTGCCAGTTCCAATCCGCCGCCCAGGGCCAGCGCATTCATGGCTGCAATGACCGGCTTGGTGGAGCTTTCGATCCGATCGAACAGCCGCTGGCCCTGCTGCATCACGGTGAGCAGGACGGCCGCGTCGGCATGCTCACCCGTCAGCAGGTGCGCTGCCTCTTTCAGGTCCAGCCCTGCGACGAAGGCGCGCTGCCCTGCGCCGCCTATGACGATAACTTTGACTTCATCGTCAGCAAAGAGTTCATCCAGGGCGCGGTCCAGCTCGGCCAGCGTTGCCGTGTTAAAGGCGTTGGCGGGCGGACGGTCGATCAGCAGCAGGCCGACCCGGTGCTCCACGGTGATTTTCAGGTTTAGGTAGTCTGCCATTGTCCACTCCTTGGCAACTGGCAGCCGCATGCTGGAAGCAAGTGGGAAGGGGTCTTGAAGGCGCCGCCAAAGCTGCCGTTGGCGGTCTGCAGGGGGTGCGAGATGGCGACTTCTGGCATGCCTGTTCCTTGTACGACGCCGCGTTGCGAGGTGGTCCGCGACCGCCCACATGACTGAGCGTCAGTATAGCGTACAGTGCGAGGGGGTGTCAATTGCCGTTCTTTGCGTTGCCGGAGGGCGCGAGGATGACCTGCACACCTAACTGGCTTAACTGGAGACGCCAGCTGGCGGGCAGGCCATTGTCACTGATGAGCTTGTGGATAGCGGACAGCGGTGCGACCTGAATGGTCGCTTCGCGGCCAAAGCAGGCGTGGTCTGCCAAGAGGATCACCTCGCGCGCGGAGCGGAGCATGGCCTGCTTGACCGTGACTTCGGGGATGTCGGTATGCGAGAGACCGAACGCCAGGCTGATGCCGGTGACCGTCAGAAAGAGCTTGTCAGCGCGCAGCGTTGCCAGCGCGGCCTCCGCGGTCGGCCCTACCAGCACCTCGGTGCCGCGGCGCAGCACCCCACCGGTGGACACCAGGGTCACGTTCTGCGCGGGAATGAGGCTATCCCACAACTGGCGGGCGTTGGTGACCACGGTGATTGGGCCTCGATTTGCGAGTTCTTCCGCCAGATAAGAGGCCAGCGGCCCGGCATCCACCATGACCACCTCGCCCGGCTGCACGAGCTGTGCGGCGCAGCGGGCGATCTCGCGACGGCGCAGCTCAAGCTCTTCCCGAAAGGTTTCCTCCATATCGAGTACCGCAATCGTGATGCCCCGCGGCTCCGCATAGGCACGCATGGCCGCAAGCAGATTGCGATACCATTCATGCTCCATGTAGCGCACGAGCACTCCCACCTGGCGCGGCAGCCGTGCGGGCGGACTGTGTTCGGCCATCGGCGCAACCAGCGGCAGGGGCAGCCGTTCAGCGGCCACATCCGCGCGTATGCGCCACTGGCCCGCCTCGCGCTGGTAGAACTGGGGCAGCGTGTCGCGCGTGAGCACGGTGACGGGCGTGACGATATGCGGGGGAAGTTCCACGCCGTTGTACGCCAGGATCGCGGCCTGAACCAGCGCCGGCCCGATGAGCTCGGGAAACATCGCAAGGCCGACTTTGCAGTAGTTCTGCGCGGCGGGCGCCTCCATCAGCGCATCGCGCAGCGTGTCGCCTTCCAGGCCGAAGGAATTCACAAGGATGCGTTCGGGCGGCAGACGGAGCTCCCGGCAGGCCCGGATCGCGCCCCATGCGTGGCTGTCGTTGATGGCAAAGATAAGGTTGATCTCGGGCCGCTGCGTCAGGGCGTCCCGTGTTAACTGGTAGGCGCGATCGGCATGGCCTTGCGGGTTGAGGGAGAGAATGCCGGCGAGTTCAATGCCGCCCGCGCGCAGCGCGGCCAGAAAGCCGTCGCTACGGGCCTGGGTGTTGCTCAGGTTGTCGGTCAGGTCGAGCACGTGCGCGCGACCCGCGAAATGCTCCTGCACATAGATGGCAGTCCACTCGCCCAGGGCATAGCCCGCCGCCCGGTCATCGATGGCGACGAGGGTCTGGGCTCCGCGCACGGGCAGCGCCTCCGCAATCAGCGGCACGGCCCGGCCCGCCAGGTCAGGCATCACGTCGCGGCCCGGCGAGCGGGTAGTGGCGATAAGGACATCTGCAGAAGCCAGGGCGGGCCGGGCGACCAGATGTGCACCGGGCGTGGCGGTGCGGAGCGAAGCCGCGCCGCCGTGCGTCCGTTCGACTTGGTGGCGGGCAGCCAGTTCGGCCAGGTCCCGGCGAATGGTCATGGCCGACACCGCGCATCGGGCGCTCAGCTCGCTGACTGAAACGTATCCCTGCGCGTCGACCAGGGCGGCGATGTACTCCAGGCGTTGAGCCGTCTTCATGGCATCTCCGAGGCCGGATTGCGGGGTGAACTTTGTTCACTATAGCACACTTTCCGTGTGGAATCAATCGTCTGGTGCAGGGAATTTCGCGCAATTTCTCACATCCCGCTTGACACCGGCTCTGCCTTGTGTTATAAGGTTTTTCAGATTGTCCCCTCGGCCAGTAGTGCACTTCTGATCGTAAACCTGCGACCATACATCGTCTTGGCTGCTGGCCCCGTTGTCTTTCCCGGTGCATTGCGCCGACCATACATCACCGCACGGTGGGAAGGAGTCGTAACGCCATCGCCTGACACTGCCCTGTCATGTCACTCCGTTTGTCCACGCCTACCATTCATGTTCATCAAACTGCAAAGGAGTAGCGTCGATGAAACTGTCCCTGTTCCGCTGGTTGGCCGTATTCTCGATATTGGCCATGATCCTGGCGGGCTGCGCCCCGGCAGCCCCCGCCCCCGTGCCGGCGGCCCCGGCTGAAGAGCAAGCGGCCGAGCCTGCTGAAGAAGCAGCTCCCGCTGAAGAAGCTGCCGCCCCCGCTGAGGAAGCTGCGCCCGCTGAAGAAGCTGCCGCTGTGGATGCCGCAGCGAAGTACGCCGAATATGCCGACGCCCCGCGCGAGGAAACCCTCATCCTCGACAACCCGTACCGCCTCGAAGGCGACCACTGGAACCCCTACGTCCCGAACAACCTGGGCGGCTGGGGCCTGGGCACGCTCGAAGCCCGCCTGGTCCTGCTGAGCTACGGCACTGGCGAAATCGAGAACTACATGGCCGAGTCCTTCACGTCCAACGATGACGCCTCGGTCTGGACCCTGGTCGTGCGGAAGGGCATCACCTGGAGCGACGGCACGCCGTTCACGGTGGACGATGTCATGTTCTCCGTCCAGCTTCAGATGGATACCGAAGGTCTCGGCGCACACTTCACCTACAAAGAGTGGATCAAGTCGATCGAGAAGGTGGACGACTACACCATGACGTTCACCTTGAACAAGCCGAACGTGCGCTTTGCGCTGGATCGCTTCGCCGACCACCTGTGCGGCGCCGATATGATCGTCGCCAAGCATGTCTGGGAAACCGTCGAGGACCCGCTCACCTTCAAGAACTATGACCCCGAAAAGGGCTGGCCCCTCATGCTTGGCCCGTACGTGCTCAACAAGGTCACGACCAACGAGGTCATCTGGGTTCGCAACGATGACTGGTGGGCCGCGAAGATCGGGTTGAAGAACCTGCCCGCGCCCAAGAAGGTCATCTACTCCTATGCCGGCACGGAAGAAGTCCGCGTCGCGACCGGCATCGACGACGGATTCGACGGCCTGCAGGATATTACCCTCAGCTCCTACGAAGCGCTGATTGCCGGCAACCCCAACTGGAAGGCCTTCCGCGACGAGCTGCCTTATGTGTGGCCCGATCCCTGCGCCCGCTCCATCTCTATCAACAACCAGAAAGAGCCCTGGAACGACAAGGACATGCGGTGGGTCTTGAACTACGTAATGGATCGCCAGCAAATCATCGACATTGCGTACGAAGGCACGTCCATCATGGGACCATACTTCTGGCCGCTCTACCCATCCATGCAGAAGTACACCGACCTCGTGCCGCAGGCGACCATCGACAAGTTCCTCCAGCCCAACGTCGAGGAAGCCGCGCGCATCCTGGCGGAGAAGGGCTACACCAAGAACGGCGACTACTACGAGAAGGACGGCCAGCAGCTCACGTTCGAAATCCAGGTCCACGAGGCATTCTCCGAGCTGGAGCGCGTGGCGGATGTGTTCGTCGAGCAGTTGCAGCGGTTCGGCATCAACGCCGTCAAGGTCAAGCTCACCGGCCAGACCTGGGGCGACAACTTCAACTTCGGCAACTACGAGGCCATGAGCGGCTGGCAGACCTGCGGCTCGATCATGGAACCGTACAACACGCTGCGCACGATGGCCGGGGATCCCGCACCCATCGGCAGCCGCCCCGAGGGCTTGCAGAACGCGTACCGCTGGTACAACGAGGAATACACGAACCTCACCCAGGAGATCGGCACGCTCAAGTGGGACGACCCGCGGTTGGTCGAAGCTACGACGCGCGCGCTGGAAATCCTGTACGAGGAACTGCCCGTGATCCCGTCGGCCCAGTCGAAGAAGCTCATTCCGTGGAATGAGACCTACTGGACCAACTGGCCGCGGCAGGACAACTACTATCAGCGGCCCGTGCTCTGGTGCCCGAGCTTCGTCAACGTCATCACCGAGATCAAGCCGGCCGGGCAATAACGGTTAGTTCGTAGTAGGGGCTTCAGCCCCCCGTCTGTGGCCCTGAAGCGCCTACTACAAACCTACAGTGAACGGAGGCGAGGCTTCAACCATTCTGGTTCGCCAGCAGAAACAACCGGCTGAGGCCTCGACTCCCACTTTACTCGTTACTTGTTACACATTACGAAGAGGTCCCATGGGCGGGTTAACCAAACAATACCTCATCACGCGTGCCTTCATGTGGCTGCTGACCATCTGGCTGGGCACATCTGCGGTCTTCTTCATCCCGCGGCTCGCGCCCGGCGACCCCGTCACCGCCCAGGTCACCCGCATGATGCAGGTGCAGGGTCGCGTCGAAAATGCACAGGAGATTATCGAGTCCTGGAAAAACCGGTTCGGCCTGAACGACCCGCTCTATGTCCAGTACATCCGTTATCTCGGCAATCTGGTGCGCTTCGACTTCGGCTACTCTCTGTCGAAATTCCCCAGCACGGCCTGGGATATCGTCCGACCGGCCATGCCGTGGACGCTGGGGCTGATTTCTGTTGCGACCCTGCTCTCATTTGGAATCGGCATTATCGACGGTGCGCTGATGGGGTGGCGCAAAACGCCCCGCTGGTTGCAGCGTCTCCTGCCGTTTACGCTCACCTTTACCTCCATCCCGTACTTTATGTTCGGCATCCTGATCCTGTATATCGTCGCGTTCCGGCTCCACTGGTTGCCCGCGACGGGGGGATACAGCCGCGACGTGGACCCGGGCTGGAACTGGGAGTTCATTAAGAGTGTGGTCGAGCACAGCATCCTGCCCATTTTCTCCATTGTACTGACCGCGATGGGCGGGTGGGCGCTGGGGATGCGCGGCCTGATGATCGGCGTCAACAACGAGGACTTTTTCCTCCTGGCGCAGGCCAAGGGCCTTTCCCCCGTGCGCGTGTTCTTCCGCTACGGCATCCGCAACGCCATCCTCCCCGCATTGACCGCGCTGGCGCTGGGCCTGTCCGGCCTGATCGGCGGCTCGACGCTGGTCGAGTACATCTTTGCCTATCCGGGGACGGGGTACAAGCTCTACGAGGCCATCATCACGCAGGATTACGCCGTAATGCAGACCATCACCAATTTGATGATCATCGTGACCGCCACGAGCGTGTTTCTGCTCGATATTCTCTACCCGTTGATTGACCCGCGGATTACCTTCCGCAAGAGCAAGGCCTGAGGCAGAGAAGGAGCGCTACCATGACATCCACCGCCCTCGGGGGCGTGCCTCCGGCCGTCGCCGCACCCGCTAAGTCCCGCCGTTTCCGCATCTCCTGGATGAACCAGAAGCTGGCGATTGGCTCGTCCATCATCCTCGCCGTGCTGTTGTTCAGCTTTCTCGGCCCGCTGTTCTGGGACACGGAGCTGGCCTATGTTGCGTCCGGCCCGCGCAACCTGCCGCCCATGTGGATGGAAAAGGGGCAGGCCGCGTTTCCGCTCGGCACAGAGAACATGGGCCGCGACATGCTGGCCCAATTGATCGTGGGGACGCCATCGTCGCTGAAGGTCGGCTTCATCGCCTCTTCCATCGGCATGGGGGTCGGGCTGATCCTCGGCTCGCTGGCCGGCTATTTTGGCGGCAGGGTGGACGCCGTGATTCGCACTATCAGCGACTCGGTTATTACCATTCCCTCGCTGATGGTGCTGATCGTCATTGCGTCCTACGTCAAGATGACCGACACCACTACGATGGCCTTTATTCTGGCGATGTTCGCCTGGCCCGGTCCGACGCGGCTCGTCCGGTCCCAGGTGTTGACGCTGCGCGAGCGCGGCTACGTGCGCATGGCGATGCTCTCCGGCGCGAGCGCGGTCGAAATCATGTTCGTGGAGATGCTGCCAAACATGCTGCCGTGGCTCGCGGCCAGCTTCACCGGCGGCGTGTCTGGCGCGATTCTGGGCGCGACGGGCCTGGAGGTGCTGGGCCTCGGCCCCACCCGCGTGCCATCGCTCGGCATGATTATCAACTATGCAACCAGTGCGTCGGCCCTGCTGCGCGGCATGGTGTGGTGGTGGCTCCCGCCGATCCTGATGCTGATGCTCATCTTTACCGGCTTCTTCCTGATCACGATTGGCCTGGACGAGATTGCGAATCCTCGCTTGCGGGGGGTGAAGGCATGATGCATCATGAAGGCATGATTCACCGCAGCAACGAAGCGCCGAAGATCATGGAGGTCAAAGACCTCAGCGTTCATTACTTCACCGACCGCGGGGCCGTCATCGCGGCCAACAACGTGAATTTCTACCTGCGCCAGGGCGAAATCATGGGCCTGGTCGGTGAGTCGGGCTGCGGCAAGACGACTGTCGCCATGGCTATTCTCCAGATGGTGCAGTCGCCCGGCAAGATCACCCACGGCGAAATCTGGGTGGACGGCGAGGAACTGAACGGCCTGAGCGAACGGGAACTGCGCCAGTTGCGTTGGCGCAAGCTGGCGCTTGTGCCCCAGGGTGCGATGAACTCGCTCAACCCGGTCCTCAAGATCAAGGAACAGATGGGCGACTCGATCCAGGCCCACGAGCGCATCGGCGGCGCGGCGCTCAAGCAGCGTATCCTGCAATTGCTGGATGACGTGGGCCTGCCGGGCCGCATCTACGAAATGTACCCGCACGAACTCAGCGGCGGCATGAAGCAGCGCGTGTGCATCGCGATGGCGATTGCGCTCAATCCGCCTGTCATCATCGCAGATGAGCCGACCAGCGCGCTCGACGTGGTGGTGCAGCGGGTCGTCGCGCAGACGCTCCTCGATGTGAAGAAGCGGCTCGGCGTCTCGATGCTGATGATCGGCCACGACATGGGCCTGCAGGCGCAGATGGTGGATCGGGTCGCCGTCATGTACGCCGGGAACCTGGTCGAGGTGGGGCCGGTTGAGTCCATCTTCGAGCAGCCGCTGCACCCGGACACGCAACTGCTCATCGAGTCAATCCCGTCCATTGACGAGCGGAAGCCGCTGAAGGTCACAGAAGGGTTGACCCACGACCTGCGCAACCCGCCGCCCGGCTGCATCTTCCAGTTCCGCTGCCCGTACGTGACCGACGACTGCCGTGCGGGCCGCCCGCCCCTGGAAGAGGTCGCGCCGGACCATTTTGTGGCCTGCATCAGAGTTAAGAGCTGGAGGCTGGCGTAGTCATGGCGACGCCCATTCTGCAAATCAAGAACGCAACCAAGACTTTCGGCGGGGGCTTTCTCGACTCGACGCCGCCTCTAGTCGCGCTCGACCGGTTCAACCTCGATATCTACGAGTCGCCGGCGCGCATCACCACCATCGCCGGTGAAAGCGGCAGCGGCAAGACTACGCTTGCGAACGCCATTCTCGGTTTCACACCCCTGACGGAAGGCCATATCCTCTACAAAGGACAGGATATCGGCCAGATGGATCGTCGCGGGCGGCTGGCCTACCGCAAGGAAGTGCAGGCCATCTTCCAGGACCCGTATGAGGTTTACAATCCGTTCTTCCGCGTTCAGCATATCTTCGACATGGCCATGCGTCACTTCCCTATGGCGCGCACCAAGAAGGAAGCCCGGGGGTTAATCGAGGACGCGCTCAAGCTGGTCGGCATGCGTGGGGAAGAGATCCTTGAAAAGCATCCTCACCAGCTCAGCGGCGGCCAGCGTCAGCGCGTCATGGTGGCCCGCGCGTACATGCTGCGGCCCCGGCTCATTGTGGCCGACGAGCCGGTGTCTGCGGTCGATGCATCGCTGCGCGCGATGATCCTCGACATCATGCTGCGGCTGCGCGACGAGCACGGCATCTCGTTCCTCTACATCACCCATGACCTCTCCACCGCCTACCAGATCGGCGACGAGATGGTGATCCTGTTCCAGGGCGTCGTGGCGGAGCGCGGCCACACTGTCGAAATCATCGAGAACCCCAAGCACCCCTATGTGCAGGAACTCATCGCTTCGATCCCTGCGCCGAACCCCAAACGTAAGTGGGACACCAACATCAAGCTGCCGCCGGAGGACGCCACCCGGCTCCAGCCATCCCGCGGCTGTCACTTCTATGCCCGCTGCCCCGCGCGCATGGAGCGCTGCAGGACTGAGCTGCCGCCGCTGTACAGCGTCGGCGGCAATGGGCATCAGGCTTCATGTTTCCTGTACGAAGCCGGAGCTGCCAGATGAACACCACCCTCCAGCCCTCGATGACCCGTCGCGAGCGTTTCATGACTGCCATCCGCCGCGGGCAGCCGGATCGCGTGCCGCTCTTCGATTTCCTGTTCCAGGAGCCGATGTACGAGGCGCTGATCGGCCACCGGCCCGGCGAATACAACGCCCCGGACGCCGTGGCCTGCGCCCTGGCCCTGGACATGGATGGCGTGTGGCTGCCTTTCGGCGGGTTCAACGGCTTCCAGCCCGCGCGGCTGGATGCGAACACCTACATCGACGAATGGGGCACGACCTACCAGCACAACGAGGCGTCCTGGCCCATCGACGCGCCGGTGGACTATCCCATCAAGTCGCGTGCTGACTGGCAGCATTACCGGCCGCCCGACCCGACCCTGCCCGGCCGGACCGCCGCGCTGGAGGTCTTTCACACATTGGCGCACGACAACCTCGCGCTCACCGGCGGCGTCACCGGCCCCTTCACCACGACGTGGCTGCTCATGGGCTACGAGCGCATCAGCTACGCGCTGTACGACGACCCCGCGCTGCTGACCGAAGTCTTTGCCATGTCGAACGCGTACAACAAGGAGGCCGCGCGGCTTTCGGTTGAGGCAGGGGTGGATGCGCTGTGGCTGTCGGATGACCTGGGCGACAGCCGCCGCGGCTTCATGAAGTTGAGCCACTTCCGCCAATATTATCTGCCCTACCTGGCCGACCTGGTGGAGTACGTAGACGGGCTGGGCGTGCCGGTGCTGCTGCACTGCTGCGGCCACCTGAGCGACTACCTGCCGGACCTTGCGGCGGAGACGAAGATCAGCGCGATTCACCCGCTGCAGCGCACCGCGGGGATGGACCTGCGGTGGGTCAAGGAGCACTACGGCGATCGCTTCTGCCTGATCGGCAACATCGACTCGTCGCGCACGCTGCCATATGGCACGCCGGAGGATGTGGCTGCAGAGGTGCGCGCGGCCATCGACGCGGCCGCGCCGGGCGGCGGGTACATCCTCGCCTCCGATCACTCGTTGCATGACGGCATTGCGGTCGAGAACATCCTGACGATGTGCCGAACGGGCCGTGAGTACGGTACGCGTGTCTACACAGGTTGATCTTCCTCCATACGCCTCTTCTTACCGTCAACCTCAGCCGGCCTTTGATGCCAAAGGCCGGCTGGCCTTTTCTTTTTAGAAGAAGTTGACAGGGCAGGAAAATCTGCTAAGATTGATGCTGTATTGTGAGGAGGTGGCCCATGACCTGATATGTCATTTGATTCCCCTCTATGGGCTGCCTCGTGCTTCCTTGCACGCTCCGTTGTTGCCCATCCTTTCCTGTATGTGTCGTAACCGCCGCTCTTAGAGTTGTCAGGAGGTCCCATGCGTACACAGGAATCGCGGATGCGTCTGCCAGCGCTGTTGCTGGTCATTCTGCTCGTGGGTGGAATGATCATGCCGGCCACTGCCGCGGCAGACACCGAAACCCCGAAACTGCCTTCTCACTTGCGTCTGGTGGAGGATGCCACCGCTCAATCGTGGACTCAGAGGCCGGGCAGCCAAACGACCGGTCCCGTGCAGGTCGTCGTGCATGTAGACAAGGCGCCGCTCGCCATGGTTGGCAAGTATTGGACCCATGCCGAGCGCCGCGCGTATGTGGCTGAGATCGAAGCCCTCCAGAACGAGCTGATTTCCCAGGTGGAAGCGCTGGGCGGTCAGGTCGTTGGACGCTTCATCCAGGCATCAACGGGCCTGGGCGTGGTCATCGGTGCCGACAAGGTCACGCAGCTTGCCGCGCTCAATCATGTTGCGGGCGTACGCGGCATCGGCAACTATGAGCTGGACCTGACGGAAACCGTGTCCTGGATCGGCGCTGCGGCCGTGCAACAGCAGGGCGTTACGGGTAAGCACGACTATACCGGCTACGGCCTGGATGTTGCAGTGATCGACTCCGGCATCGACTACACCCATGTCAAGCTCGGCGGCGCAGGCACGCTGGCGGCCTATGCCCAGGCGTACTGCGGCGACCCCGCGAAGACCCCCAACCCGACCGATCCCACCTGCAATGCCCACGCACAGACGGCCGATCCTGCGCTGTTCCCCAACGCCAAGGTGGCGGGCGGCTGGGACTGGGTGGGCGAACTG
>DAOUGK010000098.1:0-4131 GCA_034429055.1 Anaerolineae bacterium
CCGATGCCCCTGAACTGGATGGACGTAACACCGGTGTCGTTCAACGCGCTGCTCCTGCTTGAGCGCGCCCAACTAAACTGGCTGCCGGGCTGGGGCTTTCCGCCGGAGGAGCTGGCCATCGCGCTGGCGGCCAACCCGGCAGTGACCTGGTACTTGTGCCACAAGGCGCCGGAAATCGGCGGGTGGGTGGACGATGTCCTGGCGCATCCGGCAGCCGGTGTGCAGCATTCGCCCGCGGAGGTCCGCGCGGCGGAGGTCGCCGTGCTTGCCCGGCTGGAGGACCTGCTCGTCTACGCCCTTGACCCGGCCATCTACGATGCACAGCCGTTCCTCGGCTGGGACTCGCGCGAGCTGACCGGACTGACCGACTTCGCCGGCAAGGTCGTCCTGGACATCGGCGCGGGAACCGGGCGGCAGACCTTCACGGTCGCACCGCTTGCGGCCGTGGTCTACCCGGTGGAGCCGGTGGGCAACTTGCGCGACTACTTGCGGGAGAAGGCGCGGCGGCTCGGCCTGACCAACGTCTACCCGGTGGACGGGCTGCTGAGGCGCATCCCCTTCCCCAATGGCTTTGCGGACGTGGTGATGAGCGGCCACGTCTACGGCGACGAGCCGGAGGCCGAGGTTGCAGAGGTCACACGGGTGACAAAGCCGGGCGGCATGGTCATCTTCATTCCCGGCAGCAACGATGTCGACAACCCAGCCCATCACTACCTCGTGGAACAAGGCTTCGCCTGGGCTGCGTTCGAGGAGCCGGGCGACGGCATGAAACGCAAATACTGGAAGCGAGCATGAACAAGGAGAACACATTGCACGGCCAACGGGTCATCGTGGCGAATACGGAGGGCGGGGTCGGCATGGCCGCCGCCGCAGAGGTGCTCATGGCAGGGGGGCGCGGGCTGGATGCGGTCGAGGCCGGCATTCACCCGGTCGAGCTCGACCCCACCATCCGCAGCGTCGGCGTCGGCGGCTGGCCGAACCTGCTGGGACAGGTGGAACTGGACGCGCTCATCATGGACGGGCGCACCCTCAAGTCGGGCGCGGTCGGCGCGCTGCAGGGCTTCCTCCACCCCATTTCGGTGGCGCGACAGGTCATGGAGCAGTTGCCGCACGTCTTTCTCGTCGGGGAGGGAGCCGCCCGTTTCGCGGCGGAAATCGGCGCGGAGGCGGGCGAGAACCGCACCGACGAGTCGCGGCAGCAGTGGGCCGACTGGCTGGCCCGCTACGTTCCGCCCGACCTCATCGCACGCTGGCCCGACGTGCCGCTGGCAGAGTGGGCCCGGCTGACCGCAGACCCCGAGCGCGCCGGCGGCACCACGACCTTCCTGGTGCGGGACGCGCATGCGGACATCACCGCCGGCGTCAGCACGTGCGGCTGGGCCATGAAGTATCCGGGCCGACTGGGCGACTCGCCCGTCATCGGCGCGGGCGGTTACGCCGACAATCGCTACGGCGCGGCCGCGTGCACCGGCCACGGCGAGCTGACCATCCGCGCGGGCACTGCACGCAGCGTCGTCCTTTACATGAAGATGGGGCTGACGGTGCAGGAGGCGTGCCACGAGGCTGCCGCGGATCTGCGGGCTCTCGTCCGCGAGTTCCCTGCCGCGCTCACCATCCATGCCATCAATGCGCAGGGCGAACCCTACGTGCTCGCCATCGGCAAGGAGCCGGGGACCGGCTGGTACTGGTACTGGGCGGAAGGGATGCCCGCCGCCGAAAAACGCAACGCCGTCGAGGTGCAGTGGTAGGTGTTGTTCTCATCAAGGAGTTATCTCACATGGGCTTCAATATTCGCAACCGCAATTTCCTCAAGGAGCTCGACTTCACCAAAGAGGAATTCGTGTTCCTGCTCAAGCTCTCGGCCGAGCTCAAGGCGGCCAAGTATGGCGGCTACGAGCAGCCGCGGCTCCGGGGCAAGAACATCGCGCTCATCTTCGAGAAGACCTCCACGCGCACGCGCTGCGCCTTCGAGGTCGCTGCGTTCGACCAGGGCGCGCACGTCACCTACCTCGGCCCGGAAGGCACGCAGATCGGCCACAAGGAATCCATGAAGGACACCGCGCGCGTGCTGGGCCGCATGTACGACGGCATCGAGTATCGCGGGTTCGGCCAGGCCATCGTCGAGGAGCTGGGCAAGTACGCGGGCGTGCCGGTCTGGAACGGCCTGACCAACGAGTTCCACCCAACCCAGGCGCTGGCCGACATCCTCACCATGATCGAGCACAGCCCCAAGCCGCTGGAACGGATCGGCTACTGCTACATGGGCGACGCGCGCTTCAACATGGGCAACTCGCTGATGATTACCGGCTGTCTGCTGGGCATGGACGTGCGCATCTGCGCGCCGCAGGTCCTCTGGCCGCAGCCTGCGCTGGTCGAGACTGCCCGCGAGCTGGCTGCAGCGTCGGGCGCGCGCTTCCAGCTCACCGAGGACATCGCGGCCGCGGTCAAGGGGGTGGACTACCTCGCCACCGACGTCTGGGTCTCCATGGGCGAGCCGAAGAGCGTCTGGGACGAGCGCATTAAGCTGCTGCTGCCGTACCAGGTGAACGCCAGGGCGATGGAACTGACCGGCAATCCGCAGGTCAAGTTCATGCACTGCCTCCCGGCCTTCCACAACCGCGAGACGAAGGTGGGCGAGGAAATCTTCCAGCACAGCGGGCTGGAGTCGCTCGAAGTCACCGAGGACGTCTTCGAGTCCGAAGCCTCGATCGTGTTCGATGAGGCCGAGAACCGCATGCACACCATCAAGGCAGTCATGGTCGCCACGCTGGGCGACTGAAGCGGCACGATTTGGCGACGGAGGACGGGTTGGCAACCGGCGCGTAGGACGGGTTGGCAACCCGTCCTACGATTCAGCGAGAGATGATATAATGGGACCCAGGGCATACCGCATATGACAAGAAGCAAGCTCTGGATCCTGTTGTTCCTGGCTCTCGCACTCGCGGCGCTGGTCGCACTCTCCTCCGGCATCGCGGGCCTGACTATGCCCGCGGGCACGCCCTTCACGCTGGGGACCGGCCGGGAACCCGCGCAGCTCGTGACGCCCGTACCGCTGTCCGATGCGCAGATGTCCACCCTGGCGCGGCTCATCCGCATCGGCATGATCGTCATCCTCGCGCTCCTGCCCTTCTCCCTCATCTACATGCTGCTCTCGAAGGAGGGCCGCCGCCGGCTGCTCCCCAACCTCATTCTCTTTGCCCTCCTGCTGCTGCTGGCGCGACAGCTCAGCGGCAGCATGCGCGCCACCGCCGACCTTAACTTCCTCCGCGGCGCGCGCGGCTTGAATGCAGACGAGTTCGGTGCGCTGCCGCCGCCGAGCCAGTTCAGCGGGGAAGTCCCGGCCTGGCTGACGGTCTTCACCAGCCTGACGCTGGCCGCGTTCGCGGTGCTGATGATCGCCCTGCTGGTCTGGGGGCTCTCGCGCAGGCGCGCGCAGCCGCCGGCCCTGTTCCTGGAGCAGATTGCCGAGGAGGCCCAGGGCGCGCTCGCCACGCTGCAGGCCGGCGGCGACCTGCGCAACGCCATCATCCGGGCCTACCGGGAGATGAACCGCGTCGTCTTTGAGGCGCGCGGGGTTGCGCGGGCACGCGAGATGACGCCGCACGAGTTCGAACAGCAGCTCCAGCGCGCGGGCCTGCCTGCGGAGCCCGTCCACGACCTGACGCACCTCTTCGAGGAGGCGCGCTACGGCGCGAAGGAAATGGGGCCGGCCGAGGAACAGCGCGCCGTCGCCAGCCTCACCGCCATCATAGCGGCGTGCGCGGAGGGCAGGTCGACGGCCAACCGGGATGCGCCGCTTGTCAGCGATGCGGAGCCCGAACCTGCGGTGACGGTCGGTGGGTCGGGTGACAGATGAGAGCTGAACGACGCGACACCGAGGGCGGGCAGACCCGTCCGCCACGGGAGCTGACGCCGCTGCTGGTCGCGCTGCTGCTCATCGGCGGCCTGGGCCTGGTGATCCTGCTCGGCCTGCTGCTCCAGCCCGCGGTGCGGGGTGCCATCGCCCTGCCCATCGCCTATGTGGGATGGCTCATCGGCCTGGTCCTCAAGAGCGTGCCGGGTGTGCTCTGGTGGGCGTGGCTGCTCATCATGGTCTTCATCATTGCCAGCAAGAGCCTCAAGGGCCGGTCG
>DAOUGK010000099.1:0-11215 GCA_034429055.1 Anaerolineae bacterium
CACCTGTTCCTGTATGACAGCCGCCGCGCGGAGGCGGACGGCACACTCGCCGCACACGCGGCAGGCTGCGCCGCGCGCTATCTCTACCGCGTGGAGCGAACATGACAACGAAAGGTCCGTTGGTCGGTGCAGGCCGCACCGCAGAAATCTTCGAGTGGGGCGCAGATAGAGTCTTGAAGCTCTACCGGCCCGAATTCCCCCAGGACTGGGCACAGCGCGAGGCGCGCATTGCTGAGGCGGTCGGCCAGGTCTGCCTGTTCGCGCCCGCGTCGGACGGCATCATCGAATTCGAGGAGGACGGTGCGCACCGCATCGGCCTGGTCTACGAGCGCGTCAGCGGCCCGACCATCCTGCAGGCGATCCTCCGCCGGCCCTGGCAGTTGCCTGCGCTGACGAAGCAGTTCGCCCGACTGCACGCCGCGATGCACAGCGTGCGCGACCCGGCGCTGGCCAGCCTGCCCCGTCAAATCGATCAGGCTCGCTGGGATATACGACATGGACCGGTCAGCGAAGCCGCCAGGGAACGCGCTCTGGCGGCGCTGGAGCGCCAGCCCCGCGGCGACAGCCTGTGCCACCGCGACTTTCACCCGAACCAGGTTGTGATGGCCCCGCGCGGCCTCGTCGTGCTCGACTGGCTGACCGCAGGCATCGGCAACCCGGTCAGCGACGTTGCGCGCACCTCCCTGTTGATCTCTGCAAGCCGCCCGCCCCCCGATTCCCGGCCGCTCAGGGCCCGGCTGTTGCGGTTCCTGCGCGATACGATGCACCGGCTCTACCTGGGCGATTATGGGGAGATACGGCCCTTTGACCCGGCGGAGTTGGGGATCTGGCGCGCCCTCCTCGCCATCGGCCGGTTGAACGAACACATCCCCGGCGAGGAACCCTACCTGCGGGCCCTGATCGAGCGGACTTTCGGAAGCTAGAGCTCACGGCAGGGTAGGCCATCGCGAATAAACGAATGGGGCTCACGAATAAACGAATAGAGGTCCGCAGCAGACTGCCCCATTCGTTTATTCGCATTCATGATTCGGTTATTCGAGATGGCCGCGGCCCTACCCGACCAACTGTCTCTCAGGTCGATAGCGCCAGCAGCCGCCGCGCTGCCTCGGTGTCGACCTCGCGTAATTGCAGCCGCGCCACCCGCTGCACCTCCCGCTCAGGGTCGTGCAGCGCGCGGTCGAACAGGGCATAGACATCGACCCGCTGCCCGGCGCGCGTCCGCGTGCCATGAAAGGGGACGAAGAAGAACAACTGCTTGCAGCCTATGATCTTCACGATGAGATTGTGCTCGTCGAGACACCGGGCGACGACCGGGAAGCCCACCGGGTCGCCCAGCCGCGCCAGGTCACCGGCTGCGACTGCGGGGCTGAGATACGCGTTGACCGGGTACGTGAGGGCCTCCTCGAGTACAGCCCGGTACTCGTCGCGCCCCAGGCGGACCAGCGCATAGGCAGCCTCCACCCTGACCAGGTCACTGGCTGCGGCGGCCAGTTGTTCCAGCGCCGGTATGGCCGCGGTGCTGCCGAGACTGCCGAGCGCGTGGGCGGCTGCGCCGCGCAGCACAGACTCGGGATGATCGAGCGTCCGGGCCAGGGCATCCTCGGCCAACGGGATGTCGTTGACCTCGAGCAGCGCGCGGGCCCGGTAATCCTCGAAATCCGCATACGGCAGGTCATCCGGCGGGTCAGGCGTATCGAGGATGATCTCGCCAGGTTCGAGCCCCTCGGCATCCTGATCGTCGTCGATGCCAGTGTCCATATTAGCCTCGCTTTCCGCCGTGCCGCGCCGTCTCAGGGTGTGGGGGCCGGAGCAGGGGCCGGATAGCCTCCGCCGTCGCCCTTCGTCTTGACTGCATCAGCCCGCGCCCGGTAACTGGGCGCGCCATCGCCGTAGGCGCGGCTCTCCTTGCCCGGCGTGTAGCTGGTCGCATAGCTCTCGCGCATCTTGTCCGGAACCTGGTTCACGAGGCCCGTCACGCCCGCATCGTCTGCCGCAGTCTGGGTTCCCAGCCAGGTCTGCGCGAACTCGAACGCCGGCCGGCCATAGGTGTTGGCCCGTTCGTTCGCATGGAAACGCTCGTGCCTTTCCGTCAGGTCCTGCGCCCAGAACTGGGTGCGGGGTGGACGGCCATTATCGGATGCCATGTTAGGCGTCAGGTCTGAGGCTACCGTCGTGTAGTTGGCGCTCGTGATGGCCGCGGCATTTTCATTGGGGATATCCGTCCGGCCCCGCGACTGCACGGTCCAGGTGATCGTGTTGTTGACTGTTGCGGTGACGTTGAACACGCTGGCGGTCGTATCATGGGCAATCGCGAGGTTGGCGACCGATGGGTTCGTCCGCGTGACGCCAAAGGCTGACGCGCGTGGCGCGGCGCCCCCCTGGCTGATGCTCGGGCTGTATGCCAGCGTCGGCGCGATGCTATCGCTTTCTTCTTCCGTCAGTGCGCCCTCTTCCCTGGTCACCACGGGCTGCTCCTCGCCTTCTTCGCCCGAATCAAAATCCCACCGCTGAGGCGCGCGCCGGCCCGGCGTGGCCGAGCGCAGCGTGTCTGCCTGGCGGATGCGGGCCGCAAGGCGATACTGCTGTGCGATGATGTGGGTTTCGGCGGCGGGCTGCGCCGGAGTGGGCAGCGCTGCGGCAGGGGGATAGACCGAAATGCGGGCGACGTCGTGCGCTGCGCGGGAGATCGGCGCGGCGCTCCCTTGGCTGTCCAATTCTTCCTCCGCCGTCGATCGTATGGGCGGCGGCGTGAGCGCGTGGTCCCGCTGCGCCGAGAGCAGCGCAAATGGCAGATGTACAGCCCCGGCGATCGTTGGACCAGTTTGAGGCGGCTTCTCTATAAAGGTACGCATAGTTACCCCCTTGTTTCGGATACCCGCGCGGCTGGCAGCCGGGAGCGGGCCAGGCGCTACCTCGCCCTATCCAACCGGCGATCCTCGCAGGTATCCAACAAGACAGAAACAATTATACCACGAAAAACATCCGATGGCCCTTAAAATTTGTTTCCATTGCAAAAGCCGTTCATGAGGAGGAGTGTGGACGAGCTGTAGGACGGGTTGGCAACCCGTCCTACAGCCAGTGGGCCGTGTTATGCGTACGAATCGTACAGCGACTGCACCCGCAGTGCGGCGCGCGCGGCGTCGAGCGTCCACCCGGCGGGCAGCGGGCAGGTCACGGTGACCGTCTTGCCCGCGGGCACGTCGAAGTAGTTGTCGCTGAAGACGACGTCCACCGATGCATCGGCTCCGTCCAGCGCCAACTCCACGAAGCGGGCCGTCGAGGCCGCGGCGACCTCGATGACCAGCGCGCCGTCCTGCGTTTCCACAGTCACGTCCAGGTGCGGGTCGGCCAGCGCCAGGTGCTTGTTCGGCGTGAACGTGCCGCACTGCCGTGCCAGCAGCCGGTCGCCCTGCCACAGTTCGGCCCACAGCACGACCTCGCGGCGGTTGATGTCCGGGTCGGCCAGCTTGCGCGCGAAGTTCAGCTCGGCAACCTTCCGCGCAGAGAGCGCCGGGACGGTCACGTCGTAACGGCCCTTTTCCAGCAGCTCGCCGTTCAGCGTCTCCAGCGACCAGCGCACGGTGCCCTGCCAGGCTTCCGTCAGGTCGTTCGTAATGTGCAGGCCCATCGTCGCGCCCCAGTCCGCCGGGGTCAGCAGCCACGGCTCACGGATGCCCTCGGCAGGAGCGCCGCCGCGGTCCGCGATGGACAGCAGCACCGGCGCATAGAACTTGCGCGCGGCGTAGTGCAGCGCCTTCCAACGCCCGAAGTAGTCCAGGCTGCTCCACGACGCGACGGGCCAGCAGTCGTTGAGCTGCCAGATGAGCGTGCCTGCGACCCGCTCGGGGAACCGCCGCCAGTGCTCGACGCCGTAGCGGATGCCCTCGGCCTGCAACATCATGCTCAGGTAAACCAGCGCGGGGAAGTCCTTCGGCATCCGGAAGGTGTCGGTCATCTGGCCGATCATCAGGCCGTTGCCGCTGAAGTTGCGCTGGTGATGCTCCATGATGTACGAGGTCATGTTCCAGTCCGCCGGCTCCGCGTAGGTCTTGATGGTCGGGAGCGGCGGGAGCGACTGGAAGCCGAACTCGCTCTGGAAGCGCGGGTAGGTCTCGCGGTACGCAGTGAAGGGCTTGCGGCCGTGCCAGACTTCCCAGTAATGGCTGTCGCCCTGCACCTCGCCGTTCGGGTTTTCGAACGGGATGTCGGATGATGGCGAAGAGGGCCAGTAGGCCGTGTCCGGGTCTTCCTCGGCCACCCACGCAGGCAGCGTGCGATGGAAGAACTGGTCGTAGGCGGCCTTCAGCCCCTGCAACTCGGGCGTGTTCCAGCCCCAGCCCCACCAGCCCCACTCCATCTCGTTGTTGCCGCACCAGAGACACAGCGACGCGCGATGGCGGATGCGCCGGATATTGTCCACCGCTTCCGCGTGGACGTTCTCGACGTAGGCCGGGTCGTCCAGCGGGTAGATGCTGCACGAGAACATGAACTCCTGCCAGACGAGCACGCCGTACTTATCGCAGTAGTCGTAGAACCGCTCCTCTTCGTACAGGCCGCCGCCCCAGACCCGCAGCATGTTCTGGTGCGACTCCGCGGCAGAACGGATGAGGCCTTCGAGATATGCGTCGGAGATGCGCGTGGGGAAGGAGTCCGCGGGGATCCAGTTGCTGCCCTTGGCGAAGATTGGCACGCCGTTGACGACGAACTGCCACGACTTGCCCCACTCGTCCGGCTCCTGGCGCAGCTCGATGGTGCGCAGCCCGATCCGGTATGACCAGGTTTCGAGCACCGTGTCGCCGCTGGACAGCGCCACCTCGACGCCGTAGAGCGTCTGGCTGCCGTAGCCGTTCGGCCACCAGAGCTGCGGATGGCTGACCGGCACAGCCAGGTTAACGCTCGGCGCGCAGGCGTTCGCTGCCTCGCTCACGGAGCCATCCGGCGCAATCACGCGCAATGTCGCAGTCAGCGGGCTGTCGGTCCACTGCTCCGCAGACACCTCGGCCAGCACTTCCACATGACCTGCACTGTGGGCCTGTCGCAGATGCACCTCGGTGAGGCGCGCGGTGCTCTGCCCTTCCAGCCGGATATCCTTCCAGATGCCGATGGGCGGCAGCATCGGGCCCCAGTCCCAGCCCCACTGGCACGGCGCCTTGCGCAGATGCGGCCCGCCGGGGATCGCCTGCGACACGCCCTTCATCGGCCGCGCGGCCTGATGCTGGGATGCGTAGCGGACCGGCGACGCGAACAGGATGGTGAGGACATTCTCGCCTGCGACCAGCAGGGGCTTGATGTCCCACTCGTAGCGGCGGAACATGTTGGCGGTCTCGCCCAGCACCTGCCCGTTGAGGGTCACGGTGGCCAGCGTGTCGAGGCCGTCGCAGACGAGCAGCACGCGGTCATGGGCCAGCAGCGCGGCGTCAGCGGTGAACGACCGGCGATACTCCCAGTCGCTCTCCGCCACCCACTGCACGCGCTTCTCGTTGTCGGCCACGAACGGATCGGGGATGCGGCCCGCGGCCATCAGGTCGGTGTGGACGCCGCCGGGGACCTGCGCGGGGAGCCAATCGGTGTCCAGGCCGGGCTCGGGCCGGACGCCTCCGGCGTGGCGGAACTGCCAGGCGCCGGTCAGAGCTTGTGTGTACACGGGTTCTTCCTTCCTCTTCCTTTATCTGGACAGGATTGACGGGATTGACAGGAATTTCCCTGTTGCCATCCTGTAAATCCTGTGAATCCTGTCAAAGACAAGCCGGGGTTCTACCTGGCGAACGCGCGGAACGGGTTATCCTGCAACAACCGGCGCACGGTGGCATCATCCACGCCCGCGGCGCGCAGCTTGGGCAGAAACACATCCATGATGTAGGTGAACGGCTGGGGCGTGCCGCCGCCCGGCTGGGCCGGATCGTACCAGCCGCGGTCCTGGCTGAGCAGGAGCTGGTTGCCGAACCCGGCCTGCAGAACGTCCAGGATGCGCCCGACGAACATAGCGTCGCTGTCGGGATGGGTGATGCCGTCGTACTCCAGCCACGCGCCGCGGCGCGCCATCTCCAGGTGCAATGCGAAGTCCGGCTCGACGTGGGTGTGAATCCAGATGAAGCGGCTGGCCGGAACGCCGTACTGCGCCAGGATGTCGAGCTGGTCGCGCACGACGCGGCCCCGAATCGTGTGGCTGCCGATGACCGCGCCGGTGTCGCGGGCGGCACGCGCAGCCGCACGTAGGATCTTCGTCTCCGCCGGCGTCAGGCCATCATCGCCCGCGCTCAGCTTGATCCAGCCCGCCTGCACGTTGGAGCCGATGATATAGCCATCCAGCTCGTTGCGCATCCATTCGTAGAGCGCGTCCTCGCTTGCCTTCTGCGCCCACGCGGGCACCCACGGCTCGCGGTAGATGCCCGTCGGCGCGACCAGGGGAAAGCCGGTCGCCAGCGAGACCGCCTGCAGGATGTCCGCGCGGCGGCCCACGCCCAGCGTGCTCGGCTCCACGATGGCGGTGATGCCCGCCTCCGTCGCGGCGGTGAGTTGGGGCTGCATCAGGCGGATGACATCGTCCGCATCACCCTGGCCGTGATCCGGATGGTCCGGCGTGCGCAGGTCCACGAAGACGTGTTCATGGGGCAGGATCATGCCCAGTTCGTCCACACGCTTGGGCCCGAGGGTCGTTATCAGATGGGGCATTGTCAACTCCTTGACAAAAGACCAGAAGTGGCTGGCTCTGTTTATATCATAGACTCACGCATTCGCGTAAATGGTATCGAGGCTGCCGTCACGGAATAGCCACAGAGAACACCGAGACCACCGAGATTAGAGCGTCGGCCGCTCAAAATTAACCTCGGTGAACTCGGTGAACTCTGTGGCTGCTTACGTGCAACCATGTGCGCGTTCCGGCGTAGAGACGAACGAGGATACAATACACCTTATGACCACCAAGAGTCCATCCGAGAATTGCTCTGGCCGGTCTCGGCTGTGGCTTCGCCACAGCACACCGAGCCAGGGGCACGGTCGGAGACCGGCCCCAGCGGAGATACCAGACACCTTATGACCACCAACCCTGTCCTGCGCCTGGGCCGCTGAACGATGACAGCGCACTACGACTTCATTATCGCAGGGGGCGGCTGCGCGGGGCTGTGCCTGGCCCACGCGCTCATCCACAGCCCGCTCGCCGGTCGCTCGATCCTCATCGTGGACCGCGACGACAAGGACCAGAACGACCGCACGTGGGCTTACTGGAGCACGGAGCCTTCGCCTTTCGAGCCGATCGTCCAGCGCCGCTGGACCACGCTGCGTTTCGCGGCCGCAGGGCAAGAGCCGCATCCTTCGACTGACGGCATTCCATCACCCACGATGAGCCGTTCACCCGCTCAGGATGCCTCGGCCACGCAACAGGCGGAGCAGCCTGAGCGGAGCACGGAAGCGGTCAGCCGTGCGGAGTCGAAGGGTGCGGTCGGTATACTGAACACCGCCGACTGGCACTATGCCATGATCCGGGGCGACGACTTCTACGCCTACATGCGCAGCGAGTTGGCCGCGCGGCCGGAAGTGACGTGGATCAAGGCCGTGGTCAAGCGCATCGACGACGGCGCGGACGCGGCGACCGTATGGCTGGATGCAGACGGCGCGGGCGACGCCGAGTGGCAGGCCTATCACGGGACGTGGGTGTTCGACAGCCTCTTCAACATCCACAAGTTCGAGCCTGATACGACCCGCTTCCGCTACCTCAAGCAGTGTTTCAAGGGGTGGTTCATCGAGACGCCGGAGGACGCATTCGATCCCGACGCAGCCACGATCTTCGACTTCCGCACGCCCCAGGCCGGGGAGATGCGCTTCTTCTATGTGCTCCCCACCTCCCCGCGCGCCGCGCTGGTGGAGTACGTCGGGCTGAGTGAAGTGGATTACGACGCGCTGCTGGACGATTACGCGCGCGGGGTGCTCGGCATCCACGATTACAGCATCATTAGCGACGAGACGGGCACGACCCCGCTGACCGACTACCCGTTCCCGCGGCGCACCGGCCTTCACGTTATGACAACCGGCATCCAGGGCGGGCTGGTCAAGCCGACGTCGGGCTACGCCTACACGCGCATCCTCGATGACTCTGCCGCGATCGTGCGCTCCCTGCTCGCGCACGGCCACCCGTTCGACGTACCCGCGACGAAACCGCTGTATCGCTGGCTGGACAGCGTCATGCTTGAGGTCATGCGCGTGGAGCCGGAGCGGCTCGCGGATGCGTTCACCGCGATGTTCAGCCGCAACCCGGCCCCGCGCATCTTCCGCTTCCTGGACGAGCGCGCGTCCCTGGCCGACATCGTCGGGCTGGTGCTGACGCTGCCGAAGCTGCCGTTCCTGCGCGGCGCGGGCCGACTGGCATGGCAGGCGGTTATGCCACAGAGGACACAGAGGCCGCAGAGCCTGTTTGAATAGAGGAATTCACACGCCGATCCGTTGCCTCGTACTTGCCCCCAGACGGCGGGATGCTATAATCCCTTCCCACATGGTTACATCGTCCCATCTCTCACGAGCATTGCGCCTGGCGAGCCTCCTCCTTGCCGCGGTCCTGGGCCTCGCGCTGACCGCGTGCGATGGCCGGCCGGTCGGGCAGGTCATCACGCGGCGGACGGCCACCCCCTCGCCGACCGCGACGGTCGGGCTGGCGACGCCGCTGCCGACCGCGCGGCCGACGGCCACGCCCGCGCCCTACACGCCTGCGCCGACCTTCACGCCCACGATCACGCCGACGCCGATCATTTACGCCATCAAAAGCGGTGACAGCCTCGCGCGCGTCGCCCAGCAGTTCGGCGTGTCTATCGCGGAACTGCAGGACGCGAACGGCATTACCGACCCGCGCAGCCTGCGCATCGGCCAGCAGCTTATCATCCCCGAGCCGGCGCCGGCAGATGTCGCGGCCACGCCCTCCGCCGTGCCGACGCCGGTCCCGTTCGCCGTCGAGAACGTGACATTCAACAATACGCCGCTCGGCGGCTTCTGGTGCCTGGGCGAGATCCACAACACGACCGGCCTGGACTTGGAGCAGGCAGGCGTAAAGATCGTGCTGCTCGACGAGCAGGGGGAGCCGGTGGCCGAAGCGCAGGAGTACGTGCAGATCGAGCTGCTGCGGCCAGGGGGCCGCGCGCCGTTCGCCGTGCGCTTCACCAACCCGCCCCAGTCGTTCGCCAGCTATCTCGCGGTCCCGTGGCAGGGCGTGCAGGGCTACATCGGCAACTACTACCTCGACCTGAGCGTGAGCAACCTGCAGGGCGAAGGCGAACGCTATGCTGTCTATACTGTCACCGGGTCGGTTAGCAACACCGGGCCGGAGGATACCGTGGATGTGCTGGTCACGGTCACGCTGTATGACGCGCTGGGCCGCGTGATTGGGCTGCGCCGCGAGGCGCCGGAGCACAACGTCATCCCCCGCGGGGGCCGCACCACGTTCACGATGGACCTGACACCTGCAGGCGGGCCGGTGGCCGACTTTCGCGTGGATGCCCTGGGCCGTCGCTTGCCCACGCCCGTACCGTAGTACATCAGAACCGCGGAATACGCGGAGTACACGGAAGCATAAACGGGAGTTTTCCGCGTGCTCCGCGTATTTCGTGGTTACACCTCACAGGATGGGAGCCATGCTGCTTGCCAAAGATGCCAGAGACGCCTCCCGGTTCTACCGGCTCTTCATGCGCGGGGTCTGGCTCCTGTTCCGCCTGCTGACACGCCTCCGTGTCACCGGCGGCGAGCACATCCCATTGACCGGCCCGGTCATCGTCGCACCCAATCACCTGCATAGCCTCGACGTGCCGCTGGTCGGGATGGTCATTCCGCGGCACACGGCCATCTTCGCAGCCGAGAAGTTCCGCGGGCGCTGGGGCGGGCGCATCATGGATCAGGTGACGCAGGTCATCTACGTCGAGCGGGGGGAGGCCGACCGTGCGGCGCTGAACCAGGCGCTCGCGGTCCTGAAGGCGGGGGGCGCGATGGCCGTCGCGCCGGAGGGCACGCGCAGCCGGACAGGCGGCCTGCAGCAGGGCAAGCACGGCGCGGTCTACCTCGCCAGCCGGACGGGCGCGACCATCATTCCCGTGGCCGCGTGGGGGCATGAGCGGGCGCTCAGCGAGCTGCGTCACTTCCGCCGCGCGGAGGTGAACGTGGTCATTGGCCCGCCGTGGCCGCTGCCCGCGGGCTCGGAGCGTGCGCGCACGTCCGAGCTCCACGCGTACACGGATGATTTGATGGTGACGCTGGCCCGGATGCTGCCGGAGCAGTACCGCGGGGTGTATGCCGACCGCGCGGCGAGGGGCTGAATGCCGCTGCCGTTTGTCCTGAAGGGGGCGCTGCTGGGTCTCGCTATCGCCGCGCCGGTGGGGCCCATCGGGGTGCTGTGCATCCGGCGCACCCTGGCGCAGGGGCGAGTCGCAGGCTTCGTCTCGGGCCTGGGCGCGGCCAGCGCGGACATGGTCTATGGGGCCATTGCAGCGTTCGGGCTGACGGCAGTCACGGGGCTGCTCGTGCGCCAGCAGGAGTGGCTCCGGCTGCTGGGCGGGCTGTTCCTCTGCTACCTCGGAGCCAGAACCCTGCTTGCGCGGCCCGGCGGATCATCTGCCGATGCGGAAGGACGCAGCCGCGCCGGCGCCTATCTCTCCACCTTCGCCCTGACCCTCACCAACCCCATGACGATCCTCTCCTTTGCGGCCATCTTCGCCGGGGCCGGCGTGGCACAGACCGGCGGCAGCTACGGCGCAGCCGCCGCGATGGTCTTGGGCGTGTTTCTGGGCTCGGCCGCCTGGTGGCTGCTGCTCAGCACCGGCGTCAGCCTGCTGCGCAGCCGCTTCGATGCACGCGCCGCGCTCTGGGTCAACCGGCTCTCGGGGCTGATGATCCTGGGGTTCGGGGTCGCCGCGCTCATCAGCCTGGCAGGATGAGGGAATAAGAGTCGGTCAGACTCCATCTCTTGGCGCTCTTTGCGTCTTTGCACGAGCCTTGTTCCGCCTTGTTATGCGGATGTAGTACGCCTGACGATTCCGTAGGGGCGAGGCGACCTCACCCCTACAACTGGGGATTCGTCTGCGCGAGTGCACCCCATTCCTCGATGGTCAGCGTCTCCGCGCGGCGACGCGGGTCAATTCCCACGGCTGATAGCCACGCCTCTACCTCAACAGGAGGCCGTGATAACCCTGCGGCCAGCGAGTTGCGCAACTGCTTGCGCGGCTGGCTGAACCCCGCCCGCGCG
>DAOUGK010000100.1:0-7248 GCA_034429055.1 Anaerolineae bacterium
AACCCTGTTGGGCATGACCGCCGAGGAAATCCAGGCGGAACGGCAGGCGGGCAAGTCGCTGGCGGAGATTGCGGCGAGCAAGGGCGTCAGCACGGACGAGCTGATCAGCACGATCCTGGACGCCAAGAAGGCACAGTTGGCGGCACTGGTCGCGGACGGCAAGCTGTCACAGGCACAGGCCGACCTGATGATCGAGCGCATGACCGAGCAGATCAAGGTCATGGTCGAACGCACGACGACCGGTCCGGCGGCCGATCGTGGTCAGCGGATGGGCCAGGGTGGCAAGGGCCAGTCCGGCCAGGGCCGCTGGAACGACGACTCTGACGACCAGGCGCCCGGACGGATGCAGGGCCGGGGGATGCGCGGGCGGGGCAACCGCTAACGGAACCACGGAATACGCGGAGCACGCGGAAGAAGTGAATTTGCGGTAGGGCCCGAATAGAAAACGCCGGCCAGGGAGACAATCCCTGGTCGGCGTTCTCTTATGTCGCGATCCGTGCGGCGTCAGCGTCGCGGCCGGATGCGCGTGGGCGTGGCGGTGGGACGAGCCTTCCCGCGCAGCGCAGGCGCTGCGCCGGCATTCGATTCGCCAGGGCTGGGCGGCAGTTCGTTCGTCCAGTTGTCCTGCAGCAGCCGGCTGTAGCTGGTGTCTGCGGCCAACCGGCCGTATGTCACCTGGTCAACCAGATCGCCGTCCGCATCCAGCAGCCGCACGCGGCCGCCTGCGTCGTCCAGCACGAGGCCCGTGACTGACTGGAACTGCAGGAGATAACGGTCGCCCTGCAAGGTCGTGCGCCGCGGGAAGGTGTAGGTATCAACGACACCCGACTGCCCGGTCACTTCCAGCGTCCACCCGCTGATGTCAACGGCCCGGCGCGCCGCGTTGTACAGTTCGATCCATTCGTCCTGTGCATCCGCCGTCCCGTCGCGATCCCAGTCGGTCGCCTGCGGCACGGGCAGCAGCTCGTTCAGCCGCACCGACTGCGGCCGCTGCGGCACGACCGGCGTGGTCGTAGGCGTGCGGGTGGCGGTCGGGGCAGCCGTCGGCTCTTCAGTCGGTTCTTCCGTTGGAGTGGCCGTCGGTTCGTCGGTCGGCGTGTAAGTCGCTGTAGGCGTGTAAGTCGCTGTAGGCGACGACGTTGGCTCCTCCGTCGGAGTGGCCGTCGGTTCCTCCGTCGGCGTGTAAGTCGCCGTAGGCGACGCCGTTGCCGTAGGCGTCGCCGTCAGTTCCTCAGTGGGTGTCGCGGTCGGCTCCTTCGTCGGAGTCACCGTAGGTGTGTAAGTCGCGGTAGGCGACGACGTGGGCGTTGCGCTCGGTCCTGTCGTAGCTGTCGCCGTGGCAGTCGCTGTGGCAGTTGCCGTGGCAGTTGCCGTCGCGGTGTGAGTCGCCGTAGGCGTGTAAGTCGCCGTAGGCGACGACGTTGCCGTAGCCGTAGGCGTCGCGGTATGCGTCGCAGTCGGGCTCGGCCCGACGGTTGACGTTGCGGTTGCCGTGGCCGTCGCGGTCGCCGTCGGCGTGTGCGTGGCCGTCGGTGAAGCCGTTGGCGTATAGGTCGGCGTGTAAGTTGCGGTAGGCGATGACGTCGGCTGGCCCGTCCGCGTTGCAGTAGGTGTTAAGGTGCGCGTCGCAGTCGGCGTCGCAGTTGCGGTCGATGTCGGTGTATAAGTCGCGGTAGGCGACGACGCCTGGCCCGTCGGGGTCGCCGTCGGGAAGGCAAACAGCAGTTGCCACCAGAAGCGGGCGACTGCGCCGCCGCTCCGTTCGTAGTACTCCACCACGAGCGTGTGCGTGCCGGTGAACGCGATGTCCAGCGGATAGGCCACACTGGCGTCGTTGTCGTGCCACTCGTTGATGACCAGCCGGCCATCCATGTACACCCTTATGCCGTCATCCGCCTGCGCGAACAGCCGGTACAGGCCGGGCTGGAGCGTGACCGTGCGGCTCCAGCGGGCGGAGAAACCGTCCGCCGCGATGCCGACTGCCGGGGCGCCGGTGCCCCAGTTGAAGTCGATGTTGCGGTCGTTGCGGGTCAGCGCCGGGTTGCCCGTCAGGTTCAGGTTCGACCAGTACTCGCCCTTCCAATCAGGGAAGGTGACCGGGCCGAGCCGCTCCCACCGCAGGCGCACCTGCGCGACGCCCGTGCGTTCGTAGTACTCCAGCCGGATGGTGTGACCGCCGCGCGCGAGCGGCACGTCCGCGAAGACTTCGCGCACGCTGCTGTCGCGCCACTCGTTCAGCACGAGCTGGCCGTCTACATAGAGCCGCGCGCCGTCATCCACGGTGACGTAGAAGCGGTACGTGGCCGAGTCGAACTCGAAGGCACGCGTCCAGCGGGCCGAGAAGCCGTCCGCCGGCAAACCGGCGGCCGGTGCGCCGCTGCCCCAGTTGAAGTCCACGGTCCAGTCGTTGCGGATCAGCACGGGCTGGCCGCCCAGGTTGACATTCGCATAGTATTCGCCGCGCCAGTCGGTAATCACCGGTGTGGCGGTCGGCGGCACGGGTGTCGCAGTCGGCGGGACACGCGTGGCGGTCGGCGGGATACGCGTCGCGGTCGGCGGGACGCGCGTGGCAGTGGCCGTGGGCGGGACGCGGGTCAGCGTCGGCGGCGCGACGGTAGGCACGAGCGGCGTGACGCCCGCGGTTGCGGTGGCGGTAGCTGTGACCGTGGGCAGCGTCACGCCGGTCAGGCGGAACGCCGCAGACACGCGCTTCTGCATGGCCGTGTCCACCGCGGTAATCAGCATCTCAGGCGTGCTGGCCCAGCGCGGGTCCAGCGGATATGTGAAGCGCACGACGAAGTCGCCCGCGTCGGTTACGATGGCCGATGCCTGGTCAACCGCCGGCACTTCGCCGGTGCGCGGATTTTCCAGGCGGATAAAGACCGTGTTGCCGGGCCGCCAACCCTTGCCGGTCACGGTGATGCGCGTGCCCGGCCCGCCTTCGCGCGGGGTGATGTCGAGCACCGGCGCGACGATGGGCGAGGCCGTCGCCGTGGCGGTCGGCGTGCCTGCCTCGGCCTGCACAGGTACAAGCTGCGGCAGCACGTTACAGCCGGCTGCGATGGCGCCCACACCGAGCAACGTCACAAGCAAGACGACGCCCGCGATAATCGGCCCCGGTTTCAGCCAAAGCCCTTTCGTGGTCGGTTCCCCTTCCATAACTCTCCTCCGTACAATACACAATTACTACATGTATAGACGTACGAAAGTCGGTAGGGTTCCGTTTTATCGAAAGGGACAAAGACCATAGCACGCAGATGACACTGATTGGACTGATTTACCTGATCCTTTTTGAGCAAATCATGTTGATCGGTCAAATCAGCATCATCAGCGTTCCATTATCTCTCGGTGTCCTCTGTGACCTCTGTGGCTACTTCAGCAGCGGAGGCAAGGCGGTCGTGCTGGTCTGGACGAGGAGGCGGGGCGCGCCGCCGATGATGCAGGGGCGGTGGGTGCAGGTGGCTGCGGGCAGGTCGAGCGTGTACGCGCCGGCCACTGCGCGGACGGTGCGGACTTCGCCGCGTTCGGTGACAAGCTGCGCTTCCGGCGCGGTTGCGCGCACGCGGACGCGCGTGCTGCGCGTCGCGCTGGTCCAGACGACGGTCGTGGTGCGATTCCCGCGGTCAAACCTGACCGCGGTCACGACGCCCTGCCGCTGCAGCGTGGCCGTGCGGAAGTCGCGCAGGTAGGTCGTCGCGACCTGGTATGCAGCGAAAGCGGGTCGCGGTGAATCGTCTCCGCGCAGCAGGCCGTAAGGCTCGATAGACTCCGGATGGTCGCTGCTGTTGCGCAGCTTGTAAAACTCGACGCGCGCTGCGCCCGATGCGAATGCCAGGCTGAACTCCTGGAGCACGAACGCGGCCTGCTCTTCCAGCGTAATCTTGAAGCGCGGCGGCGACCACGGCAGTTCCGCCGGGTCGTTCGACGGCGGCGCGTTCGTCTCGTTCAGCCAGATTTCCTTGCCTGCAATGCCGTGCGCCTTGAGGGTTTTCTGCGTCTCGGCCAGCACTTGCGGGGTCTGGCTCGGGTTGAAGTACAGGTGATAGACCGCCGCATCGAAGTAGTAACCGTGGCTCGCGGCCTCGGGGTCCGCCGCGATGACATCGAGCAGCCGGTCGAGGTAGCGCCTGCGACCATGAGACCAATCCCAGAAATACGTCAGGCCCGCGATATGGACCTGCTGATCGGGGTCAACGCCCTTGATAGCCAGGTAAGCGGTCTTGAGCAGGCGGGCGTAGTCCTCGACGCTGCCCGCCCAGGTCTGGCCGGGGTGGCCGGCCTGCCAGACATCCGGCTCGTTCCAGATGATCCAGTGGTGTATGCGCCCGCGGTAGTGCTCGGCCATCCGGCGGGTGAACGCGGCCCAGCGGTCCATGTCCGGCACGGCACGCGCGCCGTCGGCGGGGTTGACCGCGGCCCAGGCGGGCGTGCCGATGAACACGGCCACCACCTCGCGGCCCGCGGCCAGCTCCGCGGCTACGAACGGGTCGGGCACGTTGGCCGGTTTCCAGTCGTCCGGGCCGCCGGGCTGGATGACATCCCAACGCAGGATGATGCGCGAATAGCCCGCGCCGGCCTCGGTTGCCGCGGCGGAGTTGACGTAAGCCTCGACGATGCCAAAGCGGGGGTCAGGCGGGAGCGCATCGGCGTCCGCAGGTGCGGCGACCGGAACGATCGCGGTCAGTATCAACAGCCAGAGCAGCACACGGTACATAGGAGTCAGTCCGAAGGGTAGATTCGACAGGATTGACAGGATTGACAGGATGGATGTTTTTGGACAGGATTGACAGGATTGACAGGAGAGATACTTCGTTATATTGTGAATCAGATAAATCCTGTCAATCCTGTCAATCCTGTTTAAAACCTAAAACTGAAACCGCTTGAAGGCTTCTGCCGCAGGATAGCCGGGCTTGACGCCGGTCTCGGCCACGCGTTCGCGGATGCGTTCGGCCAGCTTGTCCGGGTCGCCCACCTGGCTGGCATGACGCAGCAGCGCGGCAATCCGGGCGTCGAGACAGCACGAGATATCCTCCCAGTAGTCGGGGTTCTCGGTCCAGAACAGGTACACTTCCTTGACGCGCCAGGCATCCACGCCCTCGACGAGCTGCTCGGGAAAGATGTACCATTCGCGCGCGGCCCAAATTGCATCGAGCGCGGCCTGACCGGCCGCACGGTGGTCCGGGTGCAACTGGTAGGGCCGCCAGGGGTCGATGGCGACCACCACATGGGGTCGGTGCTGGCGGATGATGTTGCACAGCTCGCGGCGCAGCTCCATCGTGTTTTCGAGCAGCCCGTCGGGCCGGCGCAGGAAAATGACCTCCTCGACGCCCAGGTCTGCGGCAGCGGCGCGCTGCTCGCTCTCGCGGCGTGCGGCGAGCCGGCCGGGCCTGAGGTCGGGGTCGTGGCTGCCCTTGTCGCCGCTCGTCAACAGCACGTAGGTGATGTGTTTGCCGGCTTGCGCCCATTTGACGATCGTGCCGGCGCAGCCGAATTCGGGGTCATCGGGGTGCGCGGCGATGACCATGACGCGGTCGAGGGTCTCGGGTGTTTCAGACATGGGATGATGACTCGCTGGGTAGGAATGTGTGACGAACGGAGCGGAGGATAGCACCACGCAGGGTTCCTGTCAACGCGACGTGCTGCCGTTCAGCATTCCCAAGGTGCGGACGCGGGAGCATCCTGAGCGGGTGAACGGCTCAACGCGGGTGATAGGATGGGGCTAGTCGAAGGATGCGGCCGTGAAGGCCCGCGCCGGCGTCCTTCGACTGCGCCCGCCGCGAGCGGCGGCCTCCGCTCAGGATGCCTGCACTCGCCACGCATCTGGAATTGCCTGATTGACGCAAGTCGGTTACAGGGCTAGAATCACACCATGAACACCACCCTGCTGGACAAATCGCTGCGCCGGCTGGCACATCCGGCGACGATGGCTGCGCTCGGCCTGCTCCTGGTGAACGACCACCTGCTCCGCCGGCTCTGGCCCTCGTGGTTCACCGGCAAGCTGGGCGACGTCGCCTGGCTGTGGGTCGCCCCGCTGGCGCTGGCCGTGATTCTCAGCGCACTCGCGAGCCGACTGCCCGTGCGCGGCCACACACGCGAGCGCGTGGTCCTCGCCGTCGCCTGGGGCAGCATCGGACTGACGTTCATCCTGGCGAAGACCGTGCCCGCAGCCCACGCGTGGGTTGTGACTGCGGCCAGTGGAGCGTTCGGCTTCCCGGTCGGCTGGCGGCTCGACCCGACGGATCTGCTGGCGCTGCCCGCGCTGGTGTTAAGCGGATGGTGGTGGCTGCAGGGTGAAGCGAGGCCGACGCCTGTCCCGCGACGGGGTTGGGCGCTCCTGCCGCTGGCCGCGCTGCTGACGATGGCGAACTCACCCGCGCCCGATCCCGGCATCTACTGCCTGATCGCGCAGGATGACCGACTGCACGCATTCGCCGGCTATGCGGCTTATACAAGCACCGATGGCGGGCTGAGCTGGCAGGCGGACGCCACGCTCGGACGCGATGAGTCATGCCGTGAGCCGTGGAGCGGCGAGGGAGCCTCCGGTCCCGCTGAACCGGTCCTCCTGAGCGACCCGGCGCGGCCCGATGCGCTCTACCGGTATGGTCGCGGGCAGCCGATCGAAGTGTCCGCGGACGGCGGCGCCACCTGGCGGATGGGCTACGAACTGCGCCCGGCCAGCGAGGCTGAGATTGCGCTCATCCACCGCAGCCTGACGGGCTACCGGTCATGGTACGACGGGCCGCTCGATGCGGTGGTGGATCCGGCCACGGGCAACGCGGTCTTTGCGATGGGCAACCTGGGCGCGTTGGTGCACGCTGCGGACGGCGCCTGGACCTGGGTTGAGGTCGGGCCGAACCATCCGGTCCTGATGCGACCGGGCGATGTGGTGAGCCTGCTGTCGGCGCAGTTGATCCTCGCGCTGGCGCTGGCCGCCATCACGCTTGGGACGCTGGCGATGCGCCTCGGCCAGGGCGGGCCGCTGCCCATCCTGATGATCTTCGCGTGGCTGCTGTGGCCGCTGTGCGTCTTCCTGTTTTCGCCGGAGATTGCCTACGGCTACGGCCTGCTGTTGGTCTGGATGGGCATGGGGGCCTTGGGGCTGCTGCTCATCCCGTCGACCATCCTCAGCATCCTGCGGCTGACGCGCATCCCGGGGCCCGTCGTGCACCGCGTGGTAATCGTTGCGGCGGCAGCGGGGCTGCTGTTCCTGCTGCCGTTCCTGTTGTGGGCCATGAACGCGATCCCGCT
>DAOUGK010000101.1:0-6931 GCA_034429055.1 Anaerolineae bacterium
AACAGTCCCGCAGCCCCGCGTTCGCTCGCGCGCATCGAGGAAAACTACCGCGACAAGGGCGTCTCCGACATGGCGCTGATGGTTTACGGCATCGGCGACGGCGGCGGCGGGCCGGGCGAGGAACACCTGGAACGGCTGGCGCGGCTGCACAACTTCGCGGGCCTGAGCCCCGTGAAGCAGGAGTGGTCCGCGGCATTCTTCGAGCGGTGGGCGAAGGACGCGGCACGGTTCGCTACGTGGGCGGGCGAGCTTTACCTGGAGCGGCACCAGGGCACGTATACGACCGAAGCCGCAAACAAGCGCTACAACCGGCGACTGGAGGAGGGTCTGCGTGCGTGGGAGCTGTGGGCCAGCCTGGCGCAGGTCACTGCAGGCACAACCTACCCGCGTGAGCGGCTGGAGGCCATCTGGCGCGAGGTGCTGCTGTACCAGTTCCATGACATCCTACCCGGCTCGTCCATCAAGCGCGTCTACGACGAGAGCGTCGCACGCTATGCGCTGCTGCTGACCGAGGTCAACGCGGGCATCTCGGCGGCCCAGGCTGCACTCGCCGGTTCGCCGGGGCCGGCCGGGGGTGAGGCGTTCATCGCGTTCAATCCGCTCTCGTGGTCGCGCGCCGAGTGGGTGCGCGTGGAGGGCGCGTGGCAGCACGTGACCGTTCCGCCGCTGGGCTACAGCGTCGCGCGCCCCAGCCCGGTCATTGAGTCGTTCCCCGCGCTTCGTGCAAGCGCGGAGATATTGGAGAACGATCTGCTGCGCGTGACGTTCGGCGCGGACGGCGCAATCACATCCATCTGGGACAAGGCCGCGGGCCGCGAGGCCGTGGCGCCGGGACAAGCTGCCAACCGTTTCGTCGTGTATCGCGACCACGGCGACGCCTGGGACTTCCCGATGGACTATGCCCAGTCCGTTCCCGCATCGCTGGAACTCGTGGGGAGCGAACCCTTCATGGACGGGCCGCGCGCGGTCGTCCGGCAGACATATCGCATCGGCCAGTCGAAACTGGTGCAGGAGATCAGCCTGACCACAGGCCAGCCCTGCGTCGTGTTCGACACGCGCGCGCGCTGGCTGGAGCCGATGACCATGCTGCGTGTGCAGTTCCCGGTGGATATCCGCGCGCTGGAAGCCAGGCACGAAATCCAGTTCGGCCATGTGCACCGGTCGACGCACCGCAACACCACATGGGACCTGGCGCTGGACGAGGTGCCGAGCCACAAGTGGGTGGACCTGTCGGAACGGGACTACGGCGTTGCGCTGCTCAACGACTGCAAGTACGGCCACCGGGTCAAGGACAACGTGCTCGACCTCGACCTCATCCGCAGCGTGCCATATCCTGGGCCCCGGCTTGTCGCGGATGCGGATGTCGCGCCGGGCCAGCCGCACCATGCGTACACCGATCAGGGCGAGCACGCGTTCCGCTATGCCCTCTACCCGCACGCGGGCGACCCGCTCACCGCGGGCGTCGTGCAGGCAGCCTATGCGTTCAACCAGCCGCTCCAGGTGAGCCGGGTGGCCGCGGCACCGGTGGACTCAGGTCGCTCCTTCATGCAGGTGACACCGGCCAGCGTCATCGTGGAGGCGGTCAAGCAGGCGGAGGAGAGCGATGGGCTTATCGTGCGGCTCTACGAATCTGCGGGGCAGCGGACGCGGGCCGCGCTGCACGTTGCGCTCCCGCTGGCCGAGGTCACAGAAACAGACCTGATGGAGGCGCCGCTGGCGTCCCAGGATGGCGTCACCCTCGACGGCGACATCATCCGGCTGGACCTGCGGCCGTTCGACATTCGGACGTTGGGCCTGCGCATTACAAAGTAAGCCGGGGCCGCTCACGAAGCGGGCCACGGATGAATTCATCGGCTTCCACGGGAGCTGATCAGTTCATCCGTGGCCCGTTGCTATTCCCCACTGGCTGCCCGCAATGCAGGAATTCTCACCTACGTATCCTCATATCCATGTCATAATGATGCCTGCACGTACAGAACTTATCGACATAGGCGGTGTGGCATGACGAATGAAGGTACTAACCCACAGCCAGCGGAGAAACAGGCGCTCGATGCGGAGCGCCGCAGCCTGCTGGATACTCTCGATGATATCCTGGAGGCCCCGCTGCTTCTCTTGAGTTTCGGCTGGCTGGTCCTGGTCATCATCGACCTTGTGTGGGGGCTAGAGCCGGTCCTCCAGACGCTGATGAACGTCATCTGGGGCGTTTTCATCCTGGACTTCCTGGTTCGCTTCATGGTCGCGCCGGCAAAGATCGTGTTCCTCAGGCAGAACTGGCTCACGGTCATTTCATTGCTGCTACCCGCGTTTCGCATCTTCCGCGCGGTGCGTATCTTCCGAGTCGTGCGCACGGGCACGCGTGCGACGCGCCTGGTGAGCCTGATCAGTTCTGCCAACCGCGGGATGAGGACGTTGCGCGCCAGCATGGGGCGGCGCGGGCTCGGATACGTGCTCGGGTTAACGCTGCTTGTGACGTTGCTCGGGGCAGCGGGCCTCTATGCTTTCGAGGGTGCGCCAGGCGCCGCAGATGGACCGGCCAATTACGGCGAGGCGCTTTGGTGGACGGCAATGCTGATGACGACACTGGGGAGCGATTACGTGCCGCAGACGGGAGAGGGGCGCATCCTGATGCTGCTGCTCGCGACCTATGCGTTTGCCATCTTTGGGTATGTGACTGCTGCGCTGGCGAGCTATCTCGTCGGTCGAGAGGCGATGGAGCCGCATGGCGCAGTCGCGGGGGGCGCGGAGGTGGCTGCGCTGCGGCAGGAGATTGCAATGCTGCGCGCCGAGTTGGCACGACGGCGCGAGGAGCAGGAAGAATCGGCACAGTCTGCTGGCTTCATCGGCCCACGCGAATGCGCGGATTAAGGACGCTGTAAAGCAGGTCCGCGGCGAGGTTGGAGAGGCTGAAGACGAGGACGACAACCATGCTGCATGCTTGAATGAGGATCAGGTCGCGGCGCTGAATGGCGTAGACGAGCAGGCGACCCAGTCCGGGGTAGCCGAAGACCTGCTCCGTCACGATCAGCCCGCCGATGAGATAGCCGATGCCCATCGCAATGACGGTGACGGTCGGCAGCAGCGCGTTGCGCAGCACATGCCGGGACAAGACCTGTATCCGCGGCAGGCCCTTAAGGTCTGCGGCGCGCACGTAGTCAGTGCGCAGCACGTCGATGGTGCTGGCGCGGGTCATGCGTGCGACATAGCCGAGGCTGGTCAGGCTGACGGTGATGGCAGGGAGGATCAGCGACGGCAGCGCCTCGCGGAAGCTGCTGTCCGGGCTGACGGAGGAATTAGCAGGCAGCACCGCGAGGGCGAACGCGAAGAGCGCGATGAGCAGGAGCGCGGTGACGAACTCAGGCAGGCCGACGAAGGCCATCGTGACTGCGGAGATGGCCTGGTCCACCAGCTTTTCGCGGTTGAGTGCAGCCAGCACGCCGAGCGCGATGCCGAGCGGCACGTACAGCGCCAGGGCCAGGGCTGCGAGCATGGCCGAGTTGCGCAGACGGCTCAGCACCATCGGGCGGACAGGCTGGCGGCTGGTCAGCGAGTCGCCCCAGTCGCCGCGTATGAACCTCCCCAGCCAGTCGGCATACTGCACGTACGCGGGCCGGTTCAGCCCCAGTTCCTCCCGCAGATTCTCGACCGCCTGCTCTGTCGCGAACTGGCCGAGCGAGACCTGCGCAACGTCGCCCGGCAGGATCTGGGTCGCGCCGAAGATGACGATGGAGGCGAGCAGCATCGTCAGCAGGATGAGTCCCAGGCGGCGAAGCAGGTAGGCGGTCAAGCAACCTCCGTTTGTAGTCGGCGCTTCAGCGCCCTATGCGTGGCGGGGGGGCGCTCAAGCGGCTACTACGAACCCGTTTGCAGAGCGGCCAGTTCAGCCAGCGGGCGGTGACAGCAGATGCGGTGGCCGTTGGCGCCCTCCTGCCACGGCGGCTCCGTCTGTTCGCAGATTGCCCCGATCTTGCGCGGGCAGCGCGTGTGGAAGCGACAGCCGGTCGGGATATCGACCGCGCTGGGGACGCTGCCTTCCAGCCGGATCTGCTCCTGCCGCGCATTGGGATCGGGGACGGGCACGGCGGAGAGCAGCGCCTCGGTATACGGATGGTGCGGCGGGGCAAATACTTCCGCCCCCGGGCCGGTCTCCCAGACGCGGCCCAGGTAGACCACCGCAATCCAGTCCGCCAGGTGACGCACGGCCGCCAAGTCGTGCGAGATGAACAGGTATGATGTGCCCTGCGCCTGCTGCAGATCCACGAGCAGGTTCATCAGCGAGGCCTGCACGGAGACATCCAGCGAGGAAATCGGCTCGTCGCAGATGACGACCGCAGGGTCCGCGGCCAGCGCACGGGCGATGGCGACGCGCTGCTTCTCCCCGCCGCTCAGCTCGTGCGGCAGCCGGTTGACGTAATCCTCAGGCAGATTCACCGCGCGGAACAGTTCCGCGACGCGCGTCTGCACCTGGCTGCGCGACAGCCCGTGCAGCCGGATGAGCGGCCGCGCGACGCTCGCGCCCGCGGTGTGCTGCGGGTTGAGCGACGCATCGGGATTCTGAAAGACCATCTGGATTTCCTGCAGCGCGGCCACGGGCCGTTGCCGCGCCAGGTAGGGCAGCCGCGCCCCTGCCAGGCGGATGTCGCCGGCCGTTGCCTCTTCCAGTCCCGCGATGCAGCGGGCGAAGGTCGTCTTGCCGCACCCGCTCTCCCCGACCACGCCCAGTGTGAAGCGGCGGGGCAGGTCCGCGGACATCCCATCCACCGCGCGTACGGCGCGCGGCCTGCGCTGCCACAAGTCTCGGAGGCTGCGGGGCAGGGGATAGTGCTTGACGAGGTCGCGCGCTTGGAGCACCGGTTCGGCGGCCGTCCGGTCGCCGGGTGCGTGCGGCCTGGCTTCGGCGGCAAAGAGATCCACGTTCTCGGGGATTTCTTCCCAGCGACGGCACGCGGTCAGGTGATCCGGTCCTGCGTCGACCAGGGGCGGCTGCGCGGCGCGACAGGCATCCTCGACCAACGGACAGCGCGGCGCAAAGATGCAGCCGGGCGGCAGGCGGTCGGGCCGGGGAATGTAACCAGGGATCGTATGGAGCGCGGTGCGTTGCCGCGCGTTTCCTTCCGACGGGGCCGCCGAAGGGACGCAGCCGAGCAGCCCCAGCGTGTACGGGTGTCGCGTCGCCTTAAAAATGCGCTGGACGCTCCCCTGCTCGACGAGCTGCCCTGCGTACATAACCCCGACGCGCTGGCACAGCCGTGCGACGACCCCGAGGTTGTGCGTGATGTAGAGCACGGCGGCGTCATAGTCGGCCAGAAGCTCGCGCACCAGGTCGAGGATGACGGCCTCGGTGGTCACGTCGAGCGCGGTCGTCGGCTCATCCATGATGAGCAGCCGCGGGTTGGTGGTCAGCGCGCCGGCGATGAGCACGCGCTGGAGCATCCCGCCGCTGAGCTGGTGGGCATAGCGCCGCGCGACGGATTCCGGGTCCGGCATCCGCACGCGGGCCAGCATCTCGAAGGTCTTGGCGCGCGCCTGGCCCGCCGACATGCCGAGATGGGCGCGCGCAATTTCTGCAATCTGTTCGCCCACGGTCAGTGCGGGGTTGACGGCTGCGGCGGGGTCCTGGTGGACCATCGTGATGCGCGCGCCCCAGACGCGGCGCATGTCTGCCCGCGAGAGCGCCAGGAGGTCCGCGCCGTCCAGCATGATGGCGCCCGCAGTAATCTGCCCGTTCTCCGGCAGGTAGCGCACCAGCGCGCGCGCTAGCGTCGTCTTGCCGGAGCCGGACTCGCCTACCAGACCGTATATCTCGCCGCCGTCGATGTGCAGCGAGACGTCGCGCACGGTGCGCAGCAGCCCGCCGGCCGTCGCGTAGGCCACCGTGAGGTTGCGGACGTCCAGCACCCGACCCGCGCTCATGTGCTCACCCCGCCGGGCAGGAGCATCCGGCGCAGCCCGTCGCTCAGGAAGCCGACGCCGACGACGAGCAGCGCAATCGCGCCGGCAGGAAAGAGCAGCACCCACCCGGCCTGTTGGAAGTAGGTGCGCGCCTCGCCGACCATCAGTCCCCAGTCCGGGGAGGGCGGCTGCACGCCGAGGCCGAGGAAGCCGAGCGACGCCACCAGGAAGATGGCGTAGGAGAAGCGCATCGATGCCTCGACCGCCAGCGGGGGCAGTACATTCGGCAGGAGCTCGCGGAACATGATGTACGCGCTGCGCTCCCCGCGCAGCCGGGCGGCCTCCACGAACTGCCGCGTCTTGAGGTCCAGCACGACGCTGCGCACCACGCGCGCGACCATCGGGATGTAGAGAAAGCCCACGACGAAGACGACGTTGGCGCGTGACGGGCCGAGCGAGCCGAGGATAATCATGGCGAGCAGCAGCGGCGGCAGCGCCAAGAGCACGTCTACGAGGCGCATGGCGATATCGTCGATTAGCCCGCCGTAATACCCGGCGAGCAGGCCGAGGGTCAGGCCGAGCAGGACGGCCAGCACCGTGCCGGAGCCGGCGACAATGAAGACGTCCCGGCTCCCGATCAGGATGCGGCTGAGGATGTCACGGCCAAACTGGTCCGTGCCGAGGATGTGTTGCGCGGACGGCGGCTGCAGGCGCTCCGACAGTTTTTGATCGGCATAACCGTAGGGCGCGACCCACGTGCCGATGACGGCCATGAGCAGGAAGAACCCCACGATCGTGGCCCCGATCGCTGTCGCCGGATAGCGCCGCAGCCGCCGCCAGAAGGTCATGGCTCGATGTATACCTGGCGCAGGTCCAGCGCGGTGCCGAGTGCGCTCGTCGGCACGACACCCTTGACGTTCGACCGCGCGCCCCACAGGTTGTTGGCGAAGAACGGCACGATAATCGAGCCGCGGTCGATGAAGATTTGCTGGATGTCCTTGTAAAGCTGTGCCCGCACCGCGGGATCCATCTCGTTGGCGGA
>DAOUGK010000102.1:0-7365 GCA_034429055.1 Anaerolineae bacterium
CCATCCAAATCATCGCCCCTCCGCCGCCGACCGTCACACCCATCGTCGCTGAGGCAGAAACCGCCACGCCGACGGCCACGCCGGAACCGCCGGCTCCTGAGCCGACGCCCATCCCAGTGGAAACGCCGACGGCAATGCCGGAGGCGACGGCAACACCGGAGATAGCGACCGCAACACCGGAGATAGCGACCGCAACGCCAGAGGTGATGGCAGCACCGGAGACGGCGACCGCAACGCCGGACGCGGGCACGCCGGCACCGTAGCGTGGTGCTAGTGTCCATTCGAGAAAGGGCAGCCTGGCCCCTTGTGGGCATGCCGGCAAGTTATCAATATCATGCGACCACCTGATCGACTGACACGGTTTGTCCTGATCGTGCTGGGGCTGGTGCTGCTCGGCACAGCCGCGGCGCGGCCTGTACGCGCCCAGGACGAGACGCCGGCAGCGACACCGACACGGCTCGAGGGCTATCTGAAGCTGGTGGACGGGAGCAACTGGTGGGTGGGCGACGCGCAGGTGGTCGTCACAGACGAGACCGTCATCATCGAGAAGCGCGGCCAAGCCGAGCCCGGCGCCTGGCTCGTCGTTCAGGGCCGCCAGGCCCCCGGCGGCCCCATCCTGGCAGAGTTCGTGATGGTCGAGCGGCCTGCCGGACCCCAAGGCATCCTCTGGCCGTTTGCGGGCCTGCTGACCAAGCAGGCAGGCGAACTGTGGGTCATCGGCCAGACGCTCGTGCGCGTGACGCCGGAAACCACCATCAGCGGCGTACCGCGACCCGGCTGGCTGGTCTGGGTCATCGCAGAACAGCCGCCCGATGCGCTGGAGCTGCGGGCCATCATCATCGAAGCGATTGCCGGCGATCCCAGCGAAGTGCCGGTGGAATTCGAAGGCATCCTGGAAGCCAGGGAGCCTGAATGGCGCGTCGCGGGACAGACGTTCCGGCTGAGCCCGGACGCGGTCTTCATCGGCGAACCGGTCGTCGGTCAGCAGGTCGAGGTGCGGGCCATCGTCCAGCCTGACGGCTCGCTGATGGCCCATCTCATCCGTGCGGTGGACACCTCGGCGGATGCCCGGCTCAGCGCCCTGGTCGCGGGCATTGTGCGCGAGCCCAACGGCGAGCAGGTGTGGGACCTGATCGTATTTCCGCCGAGCGAATACGCTGAGCCGGTCATCGGTACGGCGCGCGTCAGCGCCAACACCCTGGTGGACGAGAGCCGGGCCGTGGCACAGACGGGCCAGTGGGTCGAGGTGCAGGGCATCACGATTGGCCCGGACCAGTATCAGGCCGATGTCATGCGCCTGGACCAGCCTGTGCCGGTCGCGCTTTCCGGCGAGCTGCGCGCCGCCGGCACAACCGCCTGGTGGACCATCGAGGGCGCGCCCGTCTGGCTGGGCAGTTCCCGTCTGGCCCGCCTGGCTGCTCAGGCGGAGGGCGACGTGATCGTGCGCGGCCTGCGGTTGGGCAACGGGGTCGTGTGGGCGGAGCGCATCACGCCCACGGCGACGCAGATGCGGTGATCATCATGCCGAAGGGAGGCGGCCGGAAGGCCGGTGACGATGAAGCCGGGGCCTGTGCGTAACATCATCCGGTGGCTGCTCGCAATCATCCTGGCAGGCGGCAGCCTTGCCGCGCGCTTGCCGACCGTCCGGGCGGATGCCGATGTGACCCCCTGGTCCGCGCCGTTCGCCATCGCCACCGGATTGCCTGACGCAGCTCGCCCGGCCCTGGCCTACACGCCTGACGGCAAAGCCCATGCCATGTGGGAGTCCGAGGGCACCATCTACTATGCCGTCCGCAATCCGGGCGCCGCATGGACAGAGGCGGTCCGGGTTGCCGCGGGCCTGTCGCCGGCGCTGGCCCTGGACAGCAATCGCGTGCTCCACGCCGTCTTCGCCAACCAGTTCCTTGGCAACTACGACATTTTCCATGTCACGCTGCGCGATAACCGTTGGACGCTGCCCATTAACGTCTCACGCACATACGGCGTCTCCGTGAATCCGGTCCTGGCCGCCGGCTCGGATGGGAGCTTGCACGCAGCCTGGATGGACAACGCGCCGGGCTACTGGACCATCTATGTAGGGAGCTGGCAGGGCGGCTTCTGGAGCAGCAACGCGATTCCCCATGCGCGCGGACAGTCTCCTTCAATTGCCGTCTCGCCTCAGGGGGTTATCTTCGTGGCCTGGCAGGACCGGCTCCCCTCGCAGAATTACCCAAACGGCCTGTTCGAGATCTACAGCGGCCAGCGGATTGCAGGCGCCTGGACGCTCGCCATCAATGTGTCAGATGCGCCCGCCACAGACTCCATCGGCGCGCACGTTACCGTGACACCCAATGGCTTCGGGCACCTGACCTGGGTCGACGGGGGGACAACGGTGCGCTATGCGTTTGGCCGGGAGTATTACTGGCCGGACCCGGAGACCGTCGTGCAGGTTGCAGGTGCGGCCCGCGGCCCGCGCATCGCGGCCGCGAACGACGCCCGCCTGCACATCGCGTGGGACGAGGGTGACCTCGTGCGCGTGTCCCACCGGGGCACTCTCAGTTGGGGCAAGCCGGAAGTCATCCCCGCAGGCTCAGGGACCTTGAAAGACGTCGCGCTGGCGCCGACGACGACCGGGGGCGTGATGGTCGGCTGGGTGCAGGTCTACCAACCGGGGAACATCAGCATCTTTGCGAGCAGCCAGGAGAACGAGTGGCGGTACAGACTCTGGATTCCGCTGATCCTTGCACGGTGACAAGGTGACAAGGTGACGGGGTGATGTGGACAGGCAGGGCCTAGCAATAATAGGGAAGACCCGTAAAGATGGAAAAAAGGCCCAACCCGCAACCCGGAATCACCTTGTCACCTCTTCACCCCGTCACCTCTTCACCGTATCACCGCGTCGCCTCCGGCGTCACCCAACGGCGATCCTCAAAGACCAGCCCGCTGCGCAGTAGCTCCTGCCGGATGGTCTCCGCGCTGATGTCAGGCGTCATCCCCTGCTTCACCAGGTGCATGCGCAGGCGCTGCAAAGACCAGGAATCGAAGCCCAGCCCCAGGTCCTGCGGGTCCGTGGTAGCCAGCCCGACGATAGCACGGCGCTGCTCTTCGCTGAACAGGCGCGGGCGACCCGGTGAACGGCGCGGGAACAGCCCGTTGATTCCCATCCGGTTGAAACGGTGGATCCACTTGCGCACATTGATGGGGTGCAATCCCACCATGCGGCTGATCTCGTGCACGCCCAGCCGCTGTGCCGAGAGCTGCACGATTCGGGCGCGCCGAGCCAGCTCTGGATCGAGCCCGCGCAAGATTTCGTCCACCCGGCTGAGTTCCTCTGACTTAAGAGTCCGAACATAGAGTGCCATCCAGTTGCCTCCATTATGGCAGTTGCCCGATGCCCCAGCGTGATGCTGGAACACATCAGTGTTGCTCAACAGCAATTACTACTCACTTAGACGAAGGTCGCCACAAAAGGTCGCGCTGTTTTTTTGCATCGGCGGCTAATTGCATAATGTCCGTGAACGCGTTATAATCGGGCCTACTTCATGGGACTTGCCCATGCCCACCTATCCTCACTGGCCCACCACGGAGGTCCACAACCGCATGAAACGCCTGAACCCTGTGCCAAGCGACCTGGACATTGCCCAGGCAGCCGAGCTCAAGCCGATCGTTGACATTGCTGCGAGTCTGGGCTTGGGCGTCGATGATCTCGAAGCCTTCGGTAAATACAAGGCCAAAGTGCACCTGGACGTTATCGAACGCTTCGCCGACCGACCATCCGGCAAGTACATCGATGTGACGGCCATCACGCCAACCCCACTCGGCGAAGGCAAGACGACCACCACGGTCGGCCTGACCCAGGGGCTGGGTGTGCTCGGCAAGAACGTGATCTGCTGTATCCGCCAGCCATCGCAAGGGCCGACCTTTGGCATCAAAGGCGGCGCAGCCGGCGGCGGCTACTCGCAGGTTGTCCCGATGGAGGATTTCAACCTCCACCTGACCGGCGACATCCATGCCATTACCGCCGCGCACAACCTGATTGCCGCGGCCGTGGATGCGCGCATCCTGCACGAGTCCGAGGTGGCGAGCCCGCAGGTCATGTTTGACCGGCTCTGCCCGCCGGACAAGACCGGCAAGCGCAACTTCTCGCCTTCCATGCTGCGCCGGCTGCAGAAGCTCGGCATCGACAAGACCGATCCCGAAGAGCTGACCCCAGAGGAACGCGAACGGTTTGCGATGCTCAACATCGACCCCGACGCCGTGACCTGGAATCGGGTCATCGACGTCTCGGATCGTTTCCTGCGCCGCATTCAGATCGGCCTGGGGCCGGAGGAAAAGGGCAAGACGCGCTACACCGGCTACGACATCACGGTCGCCTCGGAGATCATGGCGATTCTCGCCCTGACGACCGGGCTGGAAGACATGCGTGCGCGCATCGGCCGCGCGGTCATCGGCACGAGCCGGACCGGCGAGGCCGTCACCGTCGAAGACCTGGGCGTCGCCGGGGCCGCAACCGTCCTGATGAAGGACGCCATCCTGCCCAACCTCATGCAGACGCTGGAGGGCCAACCGGCCTTCGTCCACGCCGGACCGTTCGCCAACATCGCGCACGGCAACTCCTCGATTCTGGCCGACCAGATTGCGCTGAAGACGGCGGACTACGTAGTGACCGAATCCGGCTTCGGCGCCGACATCGGCATGGAGAAGTTCCTGGACATCAAGTGCCGCTACTCCGGGCTGGTGCCGGATGTCGTGGTGCTCGTCGCCACCGTGCGCGCGCTCAAGATGCACGGCGGCGGCCCGCGGGTCGTCGCAGGCAAGCCGCTGGCCTTCGAGTACACCGAGGAAAACCTGCCCCTGCTGGAAGCGGGCTGCGCCAACCTCATCGCCCATATCGAGAATGTCCGGCGCTTTGGCCTGCCCGTGGTGGTCGCGATCAACCAGTTCAAGACCGACACGCCCGCCGAGATCGAGCTCATCCGGCAGAAGGCCGTAGAGGCCGGGGCTGAGGATGCCGTGCTCTCGAACCATTGGGCCGAGGGCGGCGACGGCGCGGTCGCGCTGGCCGAAGCGGTCGTCAAGGCCTGCGAGAAACCTTCGAACTTCCAGTTCCTCTACCCGCTGGAATGGACCATCAAGGAAAAGATCGAGAAGATTGCCAGGGACATCTACGGTGCGGGGAGCGTGTCCTACACGCCTGAGGCTGAAGCGAAGATCGCGCTCTACACACGGCTGGGCTTCGACAAGCTGCCCATCTGCATGGCGAAGACGCATCTGAGCCTGTCGCACGACCCGACCCTGAAGGGCCGGCCGCAGGGCTACGTCTTCCCGATTCGCGATATCCGGGCCAGCGTCGGCGCAGGGTTCCTGTACCCGCTCTGCGGCGAGATGCGCACCATGCCCGGCCTGCCCACGCGTCCCGTGTTCTACGACGTGGACCTCGACCTGGAGACCGGTCGCGTGGTCGGCCTGTTCTAGGCGGCCGTTACAGAAACCCGTTTTCTCAGGCGAAACCGTAGTTTCGCACGAAAACGGGTTTCTGAGCCTGATTTGTCAAACCCTGCCGCTTGGGGTATAATTCTGCTTGTCCTCCGAGGTGTCCAGGCGACCGCGTCGCATGACCTCGGAGGTCTGAGTGTTAGGAAATGCGGCCCAGATTGGGCTTCCCAGGTGGGGGATATTGTACGATGCCGACTTATGAGTATGAATGTGAACAGTGTGGCGTACGGTTCGAGCGCCTGCAGCGCATGACGGACCCGTCGCTGACTGACTGCCCCGAGTGCGGCGGTCACGTGCACCGCGTCATGCAACCCGTCGGGGTGATTTTCAAGGGCTCCGGCTTTTATGTAACGGACAACAAGGGCAAGTCGTCCACGGGCATTCCGGGCGGCAAGAAGAAGGACGAGGAAACCCGGCAGGCGGATGCCAAGGCCGACACGAGCAAGACCGCGCCTGTCACCGGCGGCGGTGACGCTTCGCCGCCGGCAGCGGGGTCCACAGCGAAGAAGGACAGCTAGAGACCTTCGGGATGGTTCATCACAGAGGGCGTGCGGCTTCTTGAGCCGGACGCCCTCTTTTTATTCACAATAACTCCCCCTCTCCTGAGACCAGCGATGCTGGTCTCAGGAGAGGGGTGGGCGGCCGCAGGCCGCACGGGGTGAGGTCACCCCACGCGCGGCTCCTCGTCATCCGCAGGCGGCTCATCCGGCACGTAGATATCGGACGGGGGCAGGGGTTCGACCGGCGCAAGCGGAGCAACCGGCGGCGCAACCGCCTCCACCGGCGCGACCTGCGGCACCGCGCCCGTCAGGCGGCGGTACACCTCCGCATACAGCGTGTGCCGGAAGGTCAACAGGAAGCTGTTCACAAGCAGCGACAGCACCACCGATACCACCCCGCTGACAATCAGCCAGCCGGCGCGCAGCGGCGGCATATCGAGCTGGCCGTCGCGCATGAAGTTATCCAGGGCCGCGCTCCAGTCCGTCATCCACGAGCCCATCCACGGCAGCGTCAGGGGCAGCGTGATCGCCTGGATCATCGCATTCAGGACGAACGACAGCAGGAGCAGGAGCAGCCAGAAGATGATGAGCGAGCCGAGGTTGGCGACCGTCAGCCGCCAGCCCTCGCGCACCGCCGCGCCGAAGCTGCGGCCGCCGACGACCGCCGACTGGTACATCAGCGGCGGGAAAATTGCCGTGAAGACGGCCACCAGCAAGCCGATCAATACGGCCGAGCAGAGGAACGCGAACAACAGAAGGGCCAGGAAGACGCCCCAACCTTCGCTGCCACTTGCGGCCACTGCCGTAAACATGAGCACCAGAAAGCCTGTGGCGACGCCACAGCCCAGGAGAAACGGCACGAGGCCCCACAGCAGGTCGAGCAGAAAGACATACACCGCGCGGCCGACTCCGGCGCTCACCCCGCGGCTCGTGTCCGTCTCTCCCCCTGCCCACGCGATCGCCGCCTCGTGCATGATTGCGCCCCGCATGACCAGGCTGACGATATAGCCCACGAGCCCGAACAGGATGAGCAGGGACAGCCCGATCCATAGCGCGCTCAGGCTCGCCGTTATCTCAGCGCCGAAGCCACGCGGCAGCGTCTCAGGGTTCTCCAGCATCCGCGGCAGGATGTTATTCACGTAGTCGCTCTGCCCTCGTATGCCTAAGAGCTGGTAGATGCCCAGGCCCACGCTGCTCAGCAGCGCGGCGAGCAGGCCGAAGAGCCACAGTTTCTTGTGCTGCCAGATCTGGCGGAACGTGCCCACGAAGATCTCACCATATGACATAGTGCCTCCTTGTGACGGAGCCCCCAACGACATCCTCTACGCGAGTATACCCTCGTCAGCCGCGGCGCGCACAGGAACTCCAGAAGTAGCCGTCAGCGGAGGCA
>DAOUGK010000103.1:0-12266 GCA_034429055.1 Anaerolineae bacterium
CGGTCGCCAGCTTTTCTGCCATTGGCGATTAGCACAGCCCGCTGTCGGTGACGCCGTGGGCCAGCATGAGCGCCGGCTTCGCCCGCGCGCGTATAGTGCAGCCGGATGCCGTTGGCGGCGACGTCGCCGGCCTGCCAGGTGGGATGTGATATGAAGATACCTCCGTCTGAGGGAATAGTGCAGATTGTAACACAGAATTGGCAGAGGTGTAGAGGCGAAAGCGATCGGGTCGGCCCCTTCCAGCCCCACACTCGCTGACAGCCGGGCATGCCATCGTCCACGGCATCCCGTTTAGGGTTTCGTTCGCCCTCGCCTCCTGCACGAACATCAACCTCCCGCCAGCGCCTCTCCGAGAAACCCTCTCACCGCGGCCATGAACGCAGCGGGCTGCTCGCGGCGGATGTTATGCCCCGCGCCCGCGACGCGCACGACCTGCACGTGCGGGACTGCGGCCTGAAGGGATGTGATGCCTTCCTCGCTCAACGCCGCGCCCTTCTCCCCGTCTGCCGCGATGGCGAGCACCGGGCACGTGATCCGGCCCAGGATGGCCGGCCAGTCGGGCTGCTGCGCGGCAGGGGTCCAGGGGCGCACCAGGTTGCGCGCGAACGCGACTTTGGCATCCGCCCACGGTCCCAGCTCGGCCTCGGGCCAGGTCGGGCTCTGCACGCGGACTTCGGCGATGAGTTGCTCCCGGGTCTTGCTGCGCAGACTCTCCATCCACGTGCGCATGGCCGTCACGCGGTTCTCACCGGCTGCCGCGGGCTGGGCCGGCGGCACCCAGAAGGACGGCGGATCCTCGAGCACGACTGCGGCCGGGATATCGGGGTAAAGCCCCGCCAGCGCCAGGACCGTGACCGCGCCCATCGAGTGGCCCATCAGCGCGGGCCTGTGCAGCCCGAGGGCTGCGATCAGCCCGGCCAGGTCCGCCGCCTGGGTCGCCGGGTCGAACCCCGACTCCGGCGCCTCGGATTCTCCGTGCCCGCGCGCGTCGACCATGACCACGTCGTAATCGGCCGCAAGCTGCTCGGCGATGGGCGACCAGCACAGGCCGCTGTCCGTGACGCCGTGGGCCAGCACGAGCGCCGGCTTTGCGCCGCCCGTGCGCGTATAGTGGAGCCGGATGCCGTTGGCGACGACGTCACCGGCCTGCCAGTTGGAATGTGACATGAAGAGACCTCCGTTTGTGGGGATTGTGTGGATTGTAACACTGGAAGCTGGAAGCTGGAAGCTGAAGGACGACGTGACCAGCCTAAGCTGTAACCGCTTCCCGAAACTCGCGGTACACCCGCGCCAGGTCCGCCGGCGTATAGTGCGCGTTCAACCCGCTCGGATTCGGCAGCGCCCACAGCGCCGCGCCGGCCAGCCCCTCCGGCTGCCGGCCCAGCGCAGCCTGCGGACGGCGGAACGCGGCCCGGTATGCGCTGATGCCCAGGACGGCTACCGTGCGCGGGGCATATTCTGCGACCTTCGCAGCCAGCCGCGCCCCGCCCGCCAGCAGTTCTTTCGCGCTGAGCTCCGCCGCGGTCGCGGTCGACCGCTCGACCAGGTTCGTGATGCCGTACCCGTACAGCAGCTGCTCCCGCTCCTCCTCCGGCCGGAGCACGCGCGGGGTAAACCCGGCCGCGTACAGAGTGGGCCAGAACCGGTTGCCCGGCCGCGCAAAGTGGTGGCCCGTGTAGCCGGAATAGAGCCCCGGATTGATCCCGCAGAACAGCACGCGCAGCCCCGGCGCGATGACGTCCGGCACGCGGCGGCCGGCGGCGAGTTGCAGCTCGGTGCGGGAGGGTCTGGGCACGGCGGGCCTCGGTATGATAACAGATTGTCCTTCGACTGCGGCCGCGTTGCGGCCTCCGCTCAGGATGCGGTCCTTGCAGGATGCGAACGATTTCATTTCAGGCAGTATAGCACTTGTGGTACAATGCAGGAAAGAGGAGATATGCCTATGAACCTTGACTTTGACAAGCTAAACTGGCAGAAACTGGTTGCGCCGTATGCCAAAGCTGACCTGCGGCAGGCCGTCTGGCAGCTCGCCAACACCGTGATTCCGTTCATCGTGCTCTACGGCGTGATGCTGTGGAGCGTGACTTCCACGACCCCCCGCATCCCCTACTGGGCGACGCTTCTGCTCGCCATCCCCACCGCCGGGTTCATGGTGCGCACGTTCATCATCTTCCACGACTGCTGTCACGGCTCGTTCTTCAAGTCGAAGCGGGCCAATGAGGTCGTCGGCTCGGCGCTTGGCGTGCTGACATTCACGCCATTCTACGAGTGGCGCCACGCCCACGCCATTCACCACGCGACCGCGGGCAACATCGACAAGCGTAACGTCGGCGACGTGCCGACCATGACGGTGCAGGAGTATCTCGCCGCGCCGTGGTACACCCGTGTGGGCTATCGCATCATGCGCCAGCCGCTGATCCTCTTCACGATCGGCTCCGCGATCATGTTCCTGCTCGTGCACCGCTTTCCGCCCAAGAACTCGGAGGGCCGCGAACGGCTCAGCGTCCATCTCACGAACCTGGGCATCCTCGTCCTTTTCGGCGGGCTGATGCTCATCTTCGGCTGGAAGGCTGTGCTGTCGGTCCTGCTGCCCGTCGCGCTCCTGGCCTCCGCGACCGGTGTGTGGCTGTTCTACGTCCAGCACCAGTTCGAGGGCGTCTATTGGGAGACCAAGGACCGGTGGAGCTTCGTGCGCGCCGGGCTTCAGGGCAGCTCGTTCTACCGCCTGCCGCGCGTGCTCCAGTGGTTCACGGGCAACATCGGTTTCCACCACATCCACCACCTCAGCCCGAAGATTCCGAATTACCGGCTGGAGCAGTGTTACCGCGCGACGCCCGCGTTCCAGATCCGACCGCTGGGCATCCTCCACAGCCTGAAGGGCATCCGCCTGCATCTCATCGACGATGCCACGCGCCAGCTCGTCGGTTGGGATGCCCTGCGCAAGTACCAGACGATGGAACGCTGATCACGCTGATGGCGACGCTGATTACGCTGAGAGCAGCACAAGGTCCTGTACTCCAGGCGTCGTGAACTGAAAGGAACCAGCATCATCAGGGTCATCAGCGTCATCAGCGTTCTATCGTTTATGGCCCGACGGGCCATTCGACGGCCCCTCACTCGGGGCACTGGATCGAGACGTACAGCAGCCATCTGAGCAGGTCATACCAGATGGCCGCGTCGTCCGGCTCGGCCCCGACCCAGGCGGCATAGGGCGACTGGTGCTCGTCCAGCACGTAGATGAGCACCTGTCCCCCGGTTGCGAATTCCAGCAGGTTCGCATACCGTTCGCGCAGCCGGCCCTCCGGGTCCAGCAGCGTGGCCGCAGGGTTCAGCCCGCGGCCATCGTTCCCCGTGCCGGGCACGACGAAGTGCAGCTTGCCACCCAGCGCCTCGACCTCCGACTGCCGCGCCGCCCACTCGGCCGCCACCTGCCGGCACACGGGGCAGGCCGGTACGTGCAGAAACGCCACGACCAGCGGCGCCCGCCCCCGGTAGTCTCCCAGCGCCACCGTCTGCCCCTGCAGGTTCAGCAGCGGCATCGACGGCGCCGGCGGCTCATCCCGTCCAAACCGTATCCAGGCCATTCACCTCACCTCACCTCTCTCGCTCCAGCTGGCGACATGGGCACGGATTAATAGAACGCTGATGGACGCTGATGATCATGATTGCCAAGATACTCATTTATGCAGGCTTCATCAGTACACTCAGTCTCGCCGGCACAATTGATCCAATTATCCTAGAGAAATCATGGCTATCAGCGTCCATAAGCGTTCCATTCATCCTCCCCACACCTGATGCTATTGTATCGGGGGCTGCCCGCCAGCGCAAGCCCTTTAAGATGGCCTTAACGTTGGACATAGGTTGCGCTAAGGTCAAGCAAGCAAGGCTGCGGTAATCTTCATGCGTCGTCATTGATAGAGGAGAGCAAGCCTTGATTCCTACACCCATAGCACCCGACCGGCCCGCACCGCCCCAGCCCGGCGAATTGACCGCGCCGGCTATCGGCGCTTCGCCCATGATCGTCGCACGCGGCCTCACCAAGCAGTTCAACGGCGGCAGCGGCGTCTTCGACATCGACCTGACCGTGCCGCGCGGCGGCCTGTTCGGTTTCATCGGGCCGAGCGGCTGCGGCAAGACCACCACCGTGCGCCTGCTGACCGGCATCTACGAGCCGACTGCGGGCGGCGTCTCCGTGATGGGCAACCACCCGCTGCGCTTCACCCAGCAGCAGCGCACCCGCATCGGCTACATGCCGCAGCACTCGGTGCTCAATCCCGACCTGACCGTGTGGGAGAACCTGAACTTCTTCACATCGGTCTATGGCATGAACTTCCGACGCAAGGACCGGCTGATGGAATTGTTGGAATTCGTGGAGCTGGCCGAGCACCGCAACAAGCTGGTCCGGCAGATCTCGGGCGGCATGGCGCGCCGCGTGGGTCTCGCGGCGACGCTGGTCCACAGCCCCGACCTGCTGTTCCTGGACGAGCCGACCGCGGGCATCGACCCGGTCCTGCGGCGCAAGTTTTGGGACCATTTCAAGCAGTTGCAGAGCGAGGGCCGCACGCTGTTCGTGACCACGCAGTACGTGGGCGAGGCGGTCTACTGCGACCTCGTGGGTGTGATGGCCGACGGCTACCTGCGCGTGCTGGACACGCCGGAGGGCCTGCGCCGCCGCGCGCAGGGTGGGGCCGATGCGGTGGACATGACCACCGAGACAAGGCTGGATGCTGCGACGCTCGGCCAGTTGCTGACTGTCGAAGGGGTGAAGAGCATCAGCCGGGTGGCGAATACGTCGCTGCGTATCCAGGTGGAGGATGCCGCGACCGCCATCCCCGAGATCGTGGACTGGTGCCGCGAGCACCAGATCGAGGTGACATCGGTGCAGCAGTATGTCCCGCCGTTCGATGATGTGTTTGTGGAGCTGATGAGGCAGGAGCGAGGCAATGGGTCACAGAGTGCGTAACTTCTTCGAGCATATCGCGCGGATTTTCATCCGCACCTCCTCGTTCCTGATCATGGAGATTGTGGAGATCGTGCGCCAGCCGCGGCTCGTACTGACGCTGGTGCTCGGCCCGTTCCTGATCCTGCTGCTATTCGGCATCGGCTATCGCAACGAGGCGCGGCCGCTGCGCACCATGTTCGTCGTGCCCGAAAATGAGGAGCTCCGCCGCCAAGTGGAGGAGTACGCCAGGTCCATCGGCCCGCAGCTCGTCTTCTCCGGCATCACCGCGGATGAGAACGTCGCGCGCCGCGCGCTGGGCAACAAGGAGGTGGATGCCATCGTCATTCCACCGACCGATGCCTATAACACCGTGCGCAACAACGAGCAGGCCGTGTTCCGGCTCTACCACAACGAGCTGGACCCGATCGAGGCGGAATACGTGAACGTCTTCGGCCGCATCTACGTGGACGAGATGAACCGCCGCGTGTTGCGCGCCATCACGGAAGAAGGGCAGACCGAGTTCTCCGGCATCGAGCGCGACCTGGAGGCGACCCGGCAGAGCATGGCTGCGCTGCGCCAGGCCGCGGAGGCCGGCGACCGCGTCGGGACGCAGCAGCAGGCGCGCGCGCTCGATAATAACCTGAGCACGCTGGAGATCGCGGTGGGCACGAGCCTGGGCCTGCTGGCCGGGGTGAGCGGGATTGCGGGCGAGGATGCCGCCGCCGATGCGACCGACACCAACGCGCTGCTGGGTGAAATGCGCCAGGACGCGCAGTCCGTCAACGAGGAAAACCCCGACGTCGAGACCCTGGCCCGGCTGGAGCGGAACCTGGGGACGCTGGAGGAGCGCCTGGGCGAGTTCCAGGACATCGACGCCGCGATCCTGGTCAGCCCTTTCCGCAGCGAGGTGCAGAACCTCTCGCGGGTTGCCATCGACGTAACCGACTTCTACGCCCCCGCGGTGATCGTGCTGCTGCTCCAGCACCTCTGCATCACGTTCGCGGGTTTGTCCGTGGTGCGCGACCGGCGCTCCGGCGCGATGGAACTGTTCCGGGTGTCGCCGCTGGCCGCCGCAGAGATGCTCATCGGCAAGTACGTGAGCTACTTCCTGTTTGCGAGCGTGCTGGCGGCGGTGCTGACCGCCATCCTGGTGTACCTGCTGAAGGTGCCCATGATGGACTGGTGGCAGAACTATGCGATTGCGGTGGCCGCGCTCATCTTCGCCTCGCTGGGCGCGGGGTTCGTCATCTCGCTGATGTCGACGACGACCACGCAGGCCGTGCAGTATGCCATGCTGCTGCTGCTGACGAGCGTGTTTTTCACCGGCTTCTTCCTGCGGCTGGACAACCTGATCACGGGGGTGCGGGTCATCTCGTGGCTGCTGCCCGCGACCTACGGCATCCAGCTCCTGCAGAACATCATGCTGCGAGGCCAGGGCGTGGACTTCGGCATGATCAGCGCGCTGCTCGCAATCGGCGCATTCCTGATGATCGTCTCCTGGACGCTCCTGCGCAAGCTCATGGCGCACGAGTAGGAGTAGAATAGAACGCTGATCACGCTGATGGTCATGATCTTCATGATTTGATAATCAATAGAGATCATGACTATCAGCGTGATCTGCGTTCTATTGTCGTTTGCCTACGGGAGCTTCAGGCCGCGTTCGGGCCGGCTGAAGGTGTGGCACCAAATACAGTCATACCGCTTGCTCTCGACGTGCTTGCTGTGCATGTCCTTGTAGCCAAGCTCGTTGGGATCCTCGTAGCCGTGACACTGCGCACAGACCTGGTTTGCCGGCGCCTTCAGCGTATAGCCCAGCGCATCCAGGCTCATCTGCGCGCCGTTGTTGTGGCAGGCCTCACAGCGTAACGCATCATCCTTCGGTGAAACCCCGTGCGTGATGAGTTGCTCGGCGCGGGTATTGACCCAGGAGTACGGTCCGCTCAGGCCCATGAAGGCGACGCCGCGTGCCGCAGCCTCCTCGTATTTGCCCGTCATGAAGTTCCACAGCACATCGTATTGTACCATGCTGCCGGTCGCGTCATGCCGCGGCTGGACCGAGGTATGAATCTTCAGCGGGTAGATCTTTGCATTGGCTTCCTGGATCGTGCCGTTGGCGCCGGCCATCGTGTATGTGCCGTCCGGGTCTGCGGCGATGGGATCCGGCAGGTTGTAGACAGAGCTTGTGCCGTTCCACCAGTCGTATGCCGGCTTCACATTGGACTGTTTGACCTCTTCGCCAACCCAACCGCCCTGTCCGCTGCACGCAGCCGGGTTCCACACCGGATGCGTCCAGTCGCGCGACATCTCGGTGGGCATGTCCTTCGCAAACTGCGGTATATGGCACGTCTGACACGCCACATGTGCCGTGTGCTTGTCGAGCTCCTTGCTGCCGTGCGGCTGCGCGCTATGACAATCCTGGCACGCCTTGACGGGGCCGCCTTCTGAGATGCGCAGGTCGATGCCCTTGCCCGCAATCTTGTGGTCAGTGACAGTATGGCAGTCCTGGCAGACGAGATTGGCGCCCTGCGGCGACATATGGATGTCGCTCGAATAGGCCGGGTTCACCAGTGCAGAACTCATGTCCCCGCGCTTCACGCCGTCGCCGCCGCCCGCGGTCGCATGACAGCGCAGACAGGTGGCGCGCGTGGGGAGGTGGACGTTCTGGGCCAATTGGACCATCGTCGTGCCCTCGGGCATCAGGTCAAAGCGCGGCTGCATGGTGTAGTTGCCCTCGGCATTCTTTTGCGGGGTCCAGTAGGTCCTCGTGTTGCCCTGCCAATCGGTCACAGTCACCGGAATGTCAAGGGGTTGCAGCGAGCGCCGGTAGGTGTCGCTGTGGCAGATCAGGCAGTCGACATCGCTGGGCGTGAGATTGGATACTTTGCCTGTGGATGCATGGCATGACAGGCAGGCGTAGTCGGCTGGCTGAGGGGAAGTGCAGTAAGTGTTAACCTCAGTCCACTTGCCCTCCCACTGCATGTGTTCCGAATGCAGGGCATCGTCTGCCTGCTGGGCATGGCAGGTGATGCAGGTCTGCGGTCCGTCGTATTGGGTGATGCTGCCGTGCGGGTTGGCCGGATCGGGCGTGTTGGTGGCCGTCGGACTGGCGGCCGGTGTGTTCGTTGGTGTGCTCGTGGGTGGGACAGTCGTCGGTGTGGCCGTTGCCGTGCTTGTGGGCGGCACGGTCGTGGGCGTGGCTGTGGCGGTGGGAGTCTCTGTGCTCCGTGGCGGTACTCGGGTGCGCGTACGTGCCGGTGCGGCCTGGTTGACAATCAGTGGCGCATTGACAACCCAGGCTGTCGTCGAGGCCCTGCTGCGCGCAAGGCCCTGGTCCTGGTTCCCTGCCGCTGCGGGCGCCGTCGCGTTGGCTGGCTGGGCCAGCAGAAACACGGCGAACGCGAGCGCGACGAAGGAGAGCAGATAGCGTAAACGCATGCTTCTGGTTCCTCCATGTCTCAGGGTGAGTGTTGACGTACGAGGCGTCGTGCGATGGAACTGCAATGTATATGTACTAACGGAGGACTATAACTAAAGATACTGATTCTGGGAAATCTGGAGGGTGAGGTTGCAGGGGGTGAAGGAATAGAACGCGGATAAACGCTGATGGTCATGATTTATATGATCTCTATTTGGTAATCATGAAGATCATGATCATCAGCGTCATCAGCGTTCTATTACTTACTCCATGAAGAAGTGCGCCTCCACCTGCGCGCAGAGGGCGTGGTAGATGGCGAGATGGCGTTCCTGTACGTCGGCGGTCTCCACGACGGGCACCCGGATCGCCACATCACAGAAGGGCAGTATCTTGCCGCCCGTCGCACCGGTCAACCCGATCGTGTGCACGCCGAGAGCCCGCGCCACCTGCAGCGCGTGGCGCACGTTGGTCGCATTGCCCGACGTGCTGATGCCGATCAGCACGTCGCCGGGCCGGCCGTAGCCATACACCTGCTGGGCGAAGATCATGTCCGCCGCCACATCGTTCGCGAAGGCCGTGATGAGCGAGGTGTGGCTGACCAGCGAGATGGCGGGCAGCGCGCCCTGCAGGTGGCCGGCCAGGTAGGCACCTTCCTCGTCGGTAACGGCCCCCAGCTGCGCCCGGAACGCCTCGGGCACGGGACGCCGCCGCAGGAACCCCTTCATCAGCTCACCGACGATGTGTTCGCTGTCCGATGCGCTGCCGCCGTTGCCGCAGATGAGCACCTTCCCGCCCTGTAGGTAGGCCGCGATGAGCAGATCGCGCGCGGCCTCGATGTCCGGTGTGATATCTGCCAGTTCAGGGTATTTCTTCAGCAAGGTTACGAGATGAGTCATGTGTTTCCACCCTCGACGACTGCGTTCCATGCACTGACTTCGAGCCTGCGGTCGCCGGCGGGCACGCCGTCCCATGTGACCGAGATGGTGCGGCTTTCGCCGGGCAGCAGGCAGAAGTAGTTGTCATCGAAGTAGGCGTACCCTGCGCTCCGCACGGGCCGCGCGTCCTGGATGAAGACGTTCAGCGCAGCCATCTCACCGATATTGCGTATAGTCACGCCGCCTTGTGGGTGCTCGACGACCAGCCGGGTCGGGGGAGCGGCGAGCAGAGGCCGGAGATCCCCGCCCACGCCGAACAGGTAGCGGTTGGCTGCCAGGACGCGGCCGTCTGTGCCGGTCAGGGTCAAGTCTAGGAAGAAACCGTGCTCAGCAGCGGGCACGGTCCAGCCCGCCAGCGCGGCCAGCCGGGTGGCGGCGTCTCCGGCAAGCGTGTGCGTTGACGTCGCCTCGCCGTACACCGTGCCGCTCAGGCCGACCAGTCGGGCCTGCAGGTGCGCTGCGATGTCGTCCAGCCCGGAGACGTTGGCCCAGGCCTCGGCCTCGAACGTCGTGCCGCGCTGCCACGCCAGCCGGGGATAGGCCGCAGTGACGGTGATGGGCGCATATCCACGGGCTATCGTGTAGTAAGCGGGCTTCGGACGGGCATAGTAGTCGACCGCTGACGTGCAGGCGGGGTTGGGATACGGCTCGTTGAACTGCCAGGGCAGCGACCCGCTGTTGCGCCACTTGCGGCGGCGGTTGGCTTCGATCGCATAGCGCAGCCCCTCGGCCTGGGAGAACTGCGTAGCACGGAGGAGTTCGTCTACCTCGGTCAGCGCGCCGAACATGCGGGCCCACGTATCGCGGCGGACCCACCAGGACGCCAGGGGGCTGTAGAGCGGGTTATCGAGCGAGACCGGCGTCTGTGCCTCCCGCGGCGCGAGGTCGTCCAAGGTGCGCCGGTTGGCCATGCCTTCCGAGCCGAACTCGCTGTGGAGCAGGGAGGTCGTGCGGTTGTACAGCGTATACTGCTCGGTGAGCCCCTGGTAATCCCACGGTCCGTGGACATCGTGCAGCGCGTCGGGCGCACGCTCGATGATCTCCAGCGAGTTCCCCATGGTCGGGCCGGAGGGCGAGCTCGGCACCCAATAGCGGCCCGGATCGAGCCGCTGCACGGTCTCGTGCAGCGCGGCCAGCACGGGCGAGTCGCTCTCGTTGAGCGGAATGTTGGCCGGCCAGAAGTGCAGCTCGTTGCCCCCGCACCAGACGGCGAGCGAGGCATGGTTGCGCCGCCGGGGGATGACCTGCTCGGCCTCCGCGACGATCAAGCGTAGGAACGCGGGGTCATCGGACGGCACGTTGTCCACGCCGGAGCTTGACTGGGTGAATTCCTGCCAGACGAGGATGCCGAGCCGGTCGCACAGGTCGTAGAAGGCCTCGGTCTGGATCAGCCCGCCGCCCCACACGCGCAGGAAGTTGCCGTGCGCCGCCTGCACGAGCCGCAGCAGCCGGACCAGCTTCTCCGGCTGCGGCACGCCGTACAGCACGTCGATGGGCACCCAGTTCCACCCCTTGATGTAGACCTTGCGCCCGTTGACCGCCAGCGTGTAGGGCCGGGCAGTTGCACCTGGTACATCGTTCGGCTGGAACTCCACCCGGCGGATGCCGAAGGTCACGTCGCGTATGTCCGATGCCGCCGCGCTGCCGGCCGCGGCCACGGTGACCGCGCAGCGGTAGAGCGGCTGGCCGCCGTAGCCGTTCGGCCACCAGAGCGCCGGGTCTACTATGTCGAAGGTGAAGTGCACGGTGCTGCGTCCGGGGTCCAGATGCACGGTTTGCGCCTGCCGGTCACGCGCGTCCACATCCTCGGGCCCGATGGCCGCGCTGACCTCGTACTCGCCCGCCGTGCTCACGTCCACCTCGACGGCAACGCGGACCGCCGCCCGGTCGAGCGACGGCGAAAGTTCAGGCCGGACCCATACGTCCGCCAACCGCGCCGGGCCGGTGGCGCGCAGATAGACGTCAGCCCAGATGCCCAGATGGACCATGCGCGGACAGAAGTCCCAGCCGTAGGTCATGCGTGCCTTGAGGGTGCGCACGCGGCTCGTCCGTCCGACCTGCGGGACCTCCTGCGGTGCGGGCTCGATGGCGACGGCCAGGTGGTTCGTCTCGCCGTACTTAAGGCGGTCCGCCACGTCGAAGCAGGCCGGGGTGAACATGCTGGCGTGGCGGCCCAGGCTCGCGCCGTTCAGGAAGAACTCCGCCTCGTAGTCGACACCCTCGAAGCACAGCTCCACCCGCTGGCCGGCCAGCGCCGGATCCGCCACGAACGTCCGGCGGTACAGCCAGCTCCGCTGCGGCACCCACTCGATCGCGAGGCTGTTCAGCTCGCGGTAGGGGTCGGGGATGTCGCCGGCCTGCCACAGGTCGTGCTGGACGCTGCCCGGGACGCTGGCGGCCTGCCAGCCGAACGTATCCCTGGTCTGCGGGAGATGCTCATTGCGCCAGCGCCACTCCTCGCCGTTGAAACCCTTGAACTGCCAGTCCGTGCCGTTCAGTGTGATCTGCATGGTTCCTTCTCTGCTGCATGGGGATGGGTGATGTAGGGCCAGGTGAACAACCGCCAATCATTATCGACAGACTGGCGTGACTGGCAAGTTACTGACCGAGTCATATTGTATTTGTGCCGACCGCCGTGAAGACCCCGCTATTTGGCTGTGGGGGCTGAATGTCTAGGATGATACTTGGCTGACCCACGCGATGCTGCCGGCCAGGAAGCGCCGGTCGAGGGCTACCTGGAACGGTACCGCGGCGAATCAAGCGGCCGGGTGAAGCGCATCAGTTCCTCCGGGGCGTGGGGCGAGAAGCTCGTGGCGTGGGGCGTCACCACGATCACATCACCGGCGATACTACCGAGCAGCGCAACATAACGCTGCGCTGCCAGGTTTCGAATCCCTAACAAAACCGCTGGGGCCGGTCTCGGCTGTCGCTTTGCGACAGCCGAGACCGGCCCCAGCGGTTTTGTTAGGGATTC
>DAOUGK010000104.1:0-7293 GCA_034429055.1 Anaerolineae bacterium
CTGGCCGGCCGCCACCATCTTCTCCAGTTCCACCGCGGTGTCCGCCATGACCACCGACCGGCGCAGCGCGACCGCGCGGCCCGCGCCCGCCTCGCCCACCCGGAACTGCATACGACTGGCAACCCAGTCGGGCAGGCTGCAATGTGCCTGCACCGACAAAATCTGCGTGGGCTTGTCCAGCGCCATGATGGCTGCGGCATCGCAGCCCAGCACCCGACACGCCTGGCCCGCAATGAACTCGAGGGTCTCCTGGAGCGACTGCCGTGAATTGAGCACCGCGAGGATTTCCTGCATCCCCTCGGCCACCTGGCGGCGGCGCTCGGCTTCGCTGCGACGGGCCTGCTCCGCCTCGTACAGGCGCCCGTTCTCGATGGCCACGCCAATCTGCCCGCCGACGGCCATCAGCAACGTCACCTCTTCGGGTGACAACACGCGGCGCTGCCGCGCGCCCAACGCCAACGCACCGACCAGGAGCCCCTTTGCAGACAGCGGCACGCCCAGGATGGTCTCGATGCCCTCGCTGATGATCGCATCCTTGATAGGCCCGGCAGGATAGTCCGCGATGGCCCAGGTGATGGGTTCGTCGGGCGAGAAGATCCTCCCGGCCCTGGCAACTGCATCCGGCAGGACGCCGATCCGATCGGTGAACTCCGGCGAAAGGCCGCGCGCAGCAACGCCGACGAAGTTCTCGCCTGTGGCGTCGAGCAGGTAGAGCGCGGCCGTTTCGACATTCAGCGTCTGCATGACCTCGGCCAGCGCATTATCGAGGACCTCTTCCAGGTCCAGCGAGCGACTGACGGCCGTCGAAATGGTGTTGAGTGCGGATAGCTCCTTCGTCCGTTCGGCCACGCGGCGTTCGAGCGTTTGATAGGCGCGCTTGTGCTCAATGGCGACCCCGACGAGATGAGCGGCGGTTTCGAGAGTTTGCAGCTCCTCGGGCGATGGGCCGCGCGGCTCGCGGTGATAGACCGCCACTGCGCCGATGACCTCACCGACCGATGAGCGCACCGGCTCCGCCCAGCAGGCAGCCAGCCCATGTTCCCAGGCTAACGGCTGAAGCCGTGTAGCCCGTACGTCGGTTGCAATGTTGGAAACGATCACCCGTTCGCCGGTGAAACATGCGCCGCCCGGCGCATCCGCGCGCGCGCCGACCTCCATCCCATCGAGCGCATCGGCAAATGCGGCCGGCAGCCGGCCATAGGAGCCCACGAACAACTGCCGTTTCTCATCATCCAGCAGCATTACGAGCGTCAGTATCCCCGGCCACTGGTCTTCCAACACCTGCACGAGCGCATCCAGGGTTTCAGGCAGGGTCTCGCCCGTCGCCAGCATCTCCAGGAAGTGCCGCTGGCCGTCGAGCAGGTCGCGTGCCCGCTTCCCCTCCGTGACATCGGTGTGCGAGCCGGCCATGCGATAGGGCGCGCCATCCGCACCATACAGCACGATGCCACGCGTCAGGATCCAGCGATAGGAGCCGTCCTTGTGGCGCAGCCGGTGCTCCACCTGGTAGATGGGCAACTGGCCGGCCAGATAGCTCTTCAGGTCACGCTCCACGCGGGCGCGGTCGTCAGGGTGGATCAGGTCACGCCACGTCTCGATACGGTTCTCGATGTCTTGTTCTGCATAACCCAGCATGTCCTTCCAGCGCGGGGAGAAGTAGACACGCCCGGTGCGGATATCCCAATCCCACACGCCGTCATTCGTGGCCCGCATGACCAGCGAAAGCTGCTCGTTCTGGTTGCGCAGCGTATCGTAGGACTCAGAAAGCTGAGCCGACATCCGGTTGAACTGGCTGACGAGTTCCTGCAGGTCACGGGTGGAGGCAGACGGAATTGTCAGGCCGAACTTGCCGTTGGCGACTTCCTGCGCGGCGTCCGTCAGATGGCGCACCGTCGCCGTGATGCGCCCCACGCCGATCGCAGTAACGATGGCCGGCACGATGACGCCGAGCGCCAGCAGCAGGACCAGGAACTGGCTGTAGGCCCGGCTCGGCGCCAGCAGCGCGGCCCAGGTCGTCTCCGTGACCAGGCCCCAGTCCGTGCCGGGCACGGATGCGAAGGCGGCGACAATCTGCTGGCCGGTGACATCGGTGGTGCGAAACGCGCCGGGACGGCCGCTCATTAACTCGGAAACGGCGCGCTGATCCGAGAGCTGTGCGCCGATCAGGCCCGGGTTGGTATGGTAGATGACGCGACCGCGCGCATCTACCAGGTACTTGGCGCTGCCTTCCGCGATGCGAATGCGCACGATGCTGCCGTAAAGGGGGTTATTGGCCGTCGCGCTCACGCCGAACAGGCCGGCAGTCAGACCCAGCAGTTCGCCGCTGTCGCTCGTCACCGGTACCGCGACGATGACCACGGGCTCGCCCGCGGGGCCGTCCTCCCCCACGTTGGAGAATACCGGTGTGCCATTCCGGACCACGGCATGGAAGTATTCGCGGTCTGACCAGCTCTGGCCCAGGATGGCCGGGCGTTCGGGATGCGCAGCGATGACCGTCCCGTAATTATCGAGCAGGACGACCCCGCGATCAAACACGACCAGCCGGTTGCCGGCCGCGGCCAGTTCGCCGGCCAGCTCATCGCGGTCCTGCCAGTTGCCGGCCAGACTGCGCCCCAGCGCAGTGAGATTGCCGGTGTATTCGGTCAGCTCGGTGGCAAGCTGGCCTGCGGACAGCCGCGCCAGCTCACGATCCTGCTCGATTGCCAGGTCGCCGGTCACGCGTTGATAGGAATAGAAGGCCACGAGCGCCACGGCCAGGAGGATGATGGCCGCGGGAATGAAGGACCACGCGAGAATCTGACCGCGCAGGGTGCCGCGCGGCAGGGGGGTTGCAGCAGAGGACGACGAGGTTCCCGCCTCGGGAGCGGGCGTGTTGGTGGCTTGCATGATGACCCGGTTGGCCCCTACCAAACACTGGCGACGCGACTAAACTGATGCCAAAGCGAACCCTACAGCTAAGACCTTCGAGGTCGTGCCATGTAGATCGCACCGTGAAAAACAGTTTAGGACGAGGTTTGCGCTCGCTCGATCTCGGCGCTGGTCGCGGCCAGCGTCTCGACCCGCGCCGAACCCAGCGTATATATCCGCTCCCAGGCGGCGTCTGCCAGGCGCTTTGCGGCGGCTTGCTCGGCAAAAATCTCCGCGACGACTGAGTAACCGTTCAGGTGTCCGTCGGCAAACGCGTCGATGTCCACATCCTTCGCTTTGTCCGGAAATTCCTCCCGCACATAACCGACCCACTCATCCACCAGGGAAGCGCGCGCGGGCTGGAGGAAATGCGCCCTCGCCATCGCGCGGCCGTAGTCCTTGCTGATGAGGAACTTGAGCAGCTCCCAGGCGGCGTCAGGGTAACGCGTGCGCCGGTAGATGCCGAATCCATCGGTCGTGGCAATAGTGGCACGGCGCACGGGACCGGCGGGGAAGGGCGCCACGCCGACGCGGAATGGCGCGCTGCTGAGAATATCCTTGAGCGCCCAGGACCCATCCTCCACCATCGCCAGCCGCCCCGCAACAAAAGCCTGCCGCGTGCCCATGCTCTGGATATCGAGCCGGGTCGGCATCACACGGTCATCCCACATGCGTGCGCGCAGCCATTCCATCGCCTGTAGCGCGGGCGGCTCGGCCATCAGGCAGCGCGTCGGGTCTTCCGGATGGACGAAATGGCCGCCCCACGCGTTGACATGCACCTGGATGCGATCCCAGGAGATGTCGATCATGCTGCCCCAGACATCGTTGATACCGTTGCCATCGGTGTCTGCGGCCAGCAGCTTCATGGCCCGAAGATAGTCATCATGGTTCCACGAGCCATCCGGGAAGGGGACACCCTGCGCCTCGAACAACTCCTTGTTGTAATAGAGCGCCAACGCACCGTGGTACTTCGGCAGGCCGAACTGCTCGCCCGTCCGCATCGCCAGGGACTTGTACTGCGCAGTGTCCCAATCCGAGATGGTTTCGCTGTCAAGGTCAGCCGCCACATAGGGCCGCAGGTCCAGCGTGTGCCCTTTCTGTGCCCAGATGGGGAAGAAATCGCAACAGCCCGCAAACACATCAGGCGCCGTGCCGGCCTGCATATCGGCCAGCATCTTCTCTTCGAGATTGTCCGGGTCCAACGTGAAGAAAACGCGGATGTTCGGCTGCTGCGCGTGGAACTCTTCCAGCATGGTCTGGGCCATGCCGGGGAACCAGTCGGTCCGCCAGTCCTGGTAGACCAGTTGAATCTGCCCCTGCCGCTGCGCCTGCGGCTGAACCAGAGCCTCCGTTTTGGGCGCGGCAGGCGTCGTGCAGGCCGCGAGCGCGACGTTGGCCGCCGCCAGCCCGGCCGCCTGGAGGAAGCGCCGCCGGGACATGCGCGCGCCGCTGCTGTTGGGAAGTATCAAGTGAGGGTGCTGCTTCATTACGTCACACATTCTTCCTGCCTAACAAGCAACTTATTCTACCACAGTTCTTTCATCTGTTCAATTTCTGCCAGCCACACGCTGGCACTCGCATCCGACGGCATCCGCCAGTCGCCCCGCGGGGAGAGCGCCACCGACCCGACCTTCGGGCCATCCGGCATGGCAGAACGCTTGAATTGCTGGCTGAAGAAGCGGCGGTAGAAGACCTCCAACCACTTCAGGATGACCCGGGGCTCGTACTCCCCCGCGAACGCCTGGACGGCCAGCGCGTAGGTCTTGCGCGGCGGTGCAAGGAAGCGCACCGTGTGGTACAGGAAGAAGTCGTGCAGCTCATACGGGCCGATGGCGTCCTCGGTCTTCTGTTCCAGCGCGCCGCCCTCGCCCAGCGGCAGCAATTCGGGGCTGATAGGCGTCGCGAGGATATCGCGCAGCACGGCAGACGCCTCACCGGCGAATTCCGCATCCGCAGCCCAGCCGACCAGGTAGCGCACCAGCGTCTTGGGCACGCCCGCATTGACGTGATACATTGACATGTGGTCGCCGTTGTAGGTGGCCCAGCCGAGCGCCAGCTCGGACAGGTCGCCCGTGCCGACGACGAAACCGCCCACCTGGTTCGCAACGTCCATCGCAATCTGCGTGCGCTCGCGCGCCTGCGCGTTCTCGAAGGTCACGTCGTGGACCGATTCGTCGTGGCCGATGTCGGCAAAGTGCTGCCGGACGACATCGGTGATGGGAATCACGCGGAAGGTCGTGCCGAGCGCCTCCGCCAGCTTCTCGGCATTGCCGCGCGTGCGCGTCGTCGTGCCGAAGCCGGGCATGGTGATGGCGACGATGCCCTCGCGCGGCAGGCCGAGCCGGTCGAACGCGCGCGCTGTGACCAGGAAGGCCAGCGTCGAATCCAGTCCGCCCGACAGCGCAATGACGACCTTCCGGCTGCCCGTATGGCGCAGCCGCTTCGCCAGCCCGACCGCCTGGATATTGAAAATCTCCTCGCAGTGCGCCGCGCGCGCAGCCGCGTCTGTCGGCACAAAGGGCGTGCGGACGAGCTGCGGGCGGATGAACCCCGGCGGAGCGGCGACAGCAGCTTCGCCGGGCAGCACGGCGACTGCCCTGTCGGGCAGCACGGCGACTGCCCTGTCGGGCAGCGCATAGCGCACGGTGCGGAAGGACCGGCCGGCCGTCTGCGCGGCGAAGGTGTTGTTCTTGATCCGCTCCGCGACGAGCCGCTGGATGTCGATATCGGCGACGGCCATCACCGTCTCGAAGTGAAAGCGTTCGGTCTCGGCCATGACCAGGCCGTTCTCTGCAATCAGCGAATGGCCGGCCCAGACCGTGTCGGTTGTGGATTCGCCGGCCCCGGCTCCCGCGTAGAGGTACGCGGCCAGGCAGCGGGCCGACTGCTGCGCCACGAGCGCGCGGCGGTAATGCACCTTGCCGAGCAGCTCGTTGCTGGCCGACGGGTTGAGCAGCAGCGTCGCGCCGGCCAGCGCCATGTCGCCGCTCGGCGGGTTGACGGCCCACAGGTCCTCGCAGATCTCGATGCCGATGACCAGGCCGTCAAAGTTCTCCGCGGCAAAGAGCAGGTCCGCCCCGAAGGGGATAGCCGCCCCGTCCCAGTCCAGTGACGCCGCGGGCGCCAGCGGTCCGGGGGTGAACCAGCGTTCCTCGTAGAACTCGTTCGTCGTGGGCAGGAACGTCTTGACTGCCAGGCCCGCGACCCGGCCCTCCGCGATGAACGCCGCGCAGTTGAATAGCTTGCCCGCGACCTCGACAGGCAGGCCGACGACGACCGCGATGCCTGCCTCTGCCGCGGCCGTCGCGATGGGCGTCAGCGCCGCGCGTGCCCGCGCCAGCAGCAGGGGCTGGTACAGCAGGTCGCCGCAGGAATACGCCGTGATGCTCAGCTCCGGGAAGAGCGCGAGCCGGCAGCCGCGGCCCGCAGCCTCGCGCAGCGCCGCGATGATGGCTTCCGTGTTGAACGCAATGTCCGCCACGCGCAGCTCCGGCGAGATCACGGCCACGCGGATGAAGCCAAGTTCGGTAAACGAAGCAGACACCGGCATAAGCTCTCCCATCTTCTCAAGCATATTTGCTGCCAACGCGGCCATTGTAACCCCAATGGGTCCGAAGCCGAAAACGCCGTGGGTGCATGGGCGCGTCTAGCACTGGGGCAAACAGGGAGCACCCTGAGCGGAGGTGTTGAGACACCCGTAGCCGAAGGGGCGGCCGCTTACGGCATCGGCGCAGCCGATGCACGGCATCCTTCGACTGGCCTTGAGTCGTTGCCGGTGGCGAGTCGCCCACCCGCTCAGGATGCGCGCTCCTCGTGCCGTGCAACACAAGGGCATTTCGGGCGTACTGCATGTCAAAGCGGAGGTATCATCGACCCCATGTTTGAATTCTACGACCACTTCTATGCCGCCATTGCGGCCAGCCCGGCTTACGCGGAGTTCTGCCGCCGCGCGTACGGTGCGGACTTCGGGCAGCACGGCTTTGCGGACCTGGCGCAGGTGGACGCGCTCATCGCGGCCAGTGGTCTCGCCGCGGGTCGGCGCGGGCTGGACCTGGGCTGCGGCGACGGGCGCATGGCGGAATACATCGCGGGCGTGACGGGTGCACACATGACCGGACTGGACAACAGCGCGCTGGCGATCGGGCACGCGCGGGCACGGACCGCAGGACAGGCCGACCGGCTGGCATTTGTCGTGGGCGACATGGCGCGGCTCGCGGATGCATTTCCGCCTGCCGGCTTCGACGCGCTGATATCGGTGGACACGCTCTACTTTGTAGACACGCCCGCGTTCCCGCTGGCGGAGATGGTGTCCCTGCTCAGGCCGGGCGGCCGGCTCCTTGCGCTGTACACACATGCGGCCGACCCACAGACGCCCGTCGCCGTGTT
>DAOUGK010000105.1:0-8645 GCA_034429055.1 Anaerolineae bacterium
GGGCGGGACGGGTCGTCATAGACGTGGTTGACCGCGAGCATCTGCACGAGCGGCGCGGTGTAGACCCGGTCGCCCACGGTGATGCCGCCCTGTCCGCGCAGCACGTTCATCTCGCCGATCAGGCTGTCGCGGCCGATGCACACGCCGTCCGTGATGATTGCACCGGCACCGATCCAGGCATCGTCTTCGACCGTGATGCCCTCCGCAGTGATGCCCTGGTCGACCATCGGGCGGGACGGGTCGTCGTAGACGTGGTTGACCGCGAGCATCTGGACCAGCGGTGCGGTGTAGACCCGGTCGCCTACGGTGATGCCGCCCTGTCCGCGCAGCACGTTCATCTCACCGATCAGGCTGTCCCGTCCGATGCGGATGAAGGCGTGCGGCAGGTCCCGGAAGTTGTAGACGTGCAGGACCGCGTTGTGCATCACGAAGGAGCGGTCGCCGATCTCGATGCCCGCAGGGCAGGCGTGCAGGTAGACCCCGTGGTCCAGGTAAGCGCCCTTGCCGAGACGGATGCGGTCGGCAAAGCGCAGCCGCACGCCGCTCTCGATGGCCGCGATGCCGTCCATGCGCAGGATCAGCCGGTACAGGATCGCCCGGACGCCGATCCCGATGACCGTCGGAATCCAGCCGGCGAAGGCATACAGCAGTTGTTCGAGCACGTAGCGCGGCAGGCTGCTGGCCTGGCGGCTGAGATAGAGCGAGAGACCGGCCCCCGGCTCGGTCGGAGACCGGCCAGGGCGATGTTGGGACGGGTAATGAGTTGATTGGGTCATAGATGACGATGCCGGCGCGGCCCCCGGGCAGGCTCCGCCGTGCCGGTTCCCGCAAGGGAACCGGCCATAGCCTGCACTATGTGCCGCGCCGGAGCAAATGCTACAACGAACGCGAGTGTTCAGGTCGAATGGTCTATTCTACAGCGTACAAGCGGCCCGTTAAGGTTCGGCTTACGAGCCCCAGGTCCGGCACGCGAAAACGCCAGCGCGCGTCGACCGCGGCTGGCGTAACGATTTACTATCTAGCGACCAGGAATGCAGGGCCGCGGCTTGAGCCGGCACAACCACCATTACAACCGCCAATCGACAATAAATGCTTACATACCAATCATACAATCGAAACGAAGGTGGATGATACCAGCCGGCAGGCGAAATGTCAAACGCCGTCTTCGCTTATCAGGCTCTCCATGATCGCGGCGAAGAGCGGCGGAGTGATGTTCTCCGCGCTGTCGGTCGGGCCCAGCCCGGTCCGCACGACCACGAGGTCCAGCGAGGGGATCACCGCGCACATGTTCATGTTGTAGCCCAGCGCGCTGAACGCATCGCGCGGGGCCACGGGCCAGAGCGTGCCTGCCGTGTTGACCCACCAGGTCAGCCCGTAGCGCGGGTTCATCCGCTGCGAGGTGCGCGTGCACAGGTCCAGCCACCAACCGGGGATCAGCTCGCGGCCTGCCCACCGGCCGCGGCGCAGCATCAGGTAGCCGAAGCGGGCCAGCTCCCGCGCGGCCACGTGGACGCCGGAGAAGGGCATCGTGTGGACGCCGGTGCGACTGTCGTCGAGCCCCATGACGTCCCACGTGAGGCTCTCGATGCCGGTGGGGCCGATGACGCGGGCCTGCATGAAGGCTGCCAGTTCCTGTCCCGTGATGTGCCGGAATGCAAGCGCGAGGTGCGCGAAACCGGGGTCGCTGTACTCCCAGCGCGTGCCCGGCGCGCCCGTGAGCTGACCGGCCCAGAGGTCACCGGCCGGGCCGCGCCGGGTCTGGTTGAGCGGTTGGTGGCCCAGCGCGGCGTCGAAGGGATTGACGTCTGCCGCGGTCTGCACGCCGAACAGACCCGCTTTCTCCCCCGGGATGTTCGAGCTCATCGACAGGAGGTGGCGCAGCGTAATCTGCGCCTTGCGCGTGTCGCTGAGCGGATAGCCCTCCGGGATGTGGGCGTAGACCGGCGTGTCGAGACCGATGTCGCCGGGCAGTTCGCCGCGCCGCGCCATCTCGAACAGGATGCCGTAGGCCGTGCCGGTGAAGGACTTGCTGCACGAGTGGATGTTGTAGCTCGTCCGCTCGTCTGCGCCGTGTTCGTGCCATTCGGCCACCAGGTAGCCGCGGCGGATGATGACCAGCGAGGTGGGCACGCCGAACTGCACATTCCACGCGCGCGCGGCCTGCAGCCGTGCGAGGTCCACCCCGGCTTTGGCGCGCGCCGCGTCCGGCTCATCCGCCCGCCGCCAGCCGCCCCCCGATTCGGGCGGGGGATAATAGTCCACATCATCCTTAGCAATGCCAGTCATGGAGCCTCCTCCTGTCGCCGGCCAGCCCCGCCTGCCGGCCATTCGCTGCGCAGGATCGCATAACACTCGATTGTCTCGAACACACCCCATTTCAGCACATGCTCGCGCAGCGTACCCTCGTGGCGCATGCCGATCTTCTGCATCACCCGACCGGACGCGGGGTTGCGCGCCAGGTGGACTGCCTCGATGCGGTGCAGCCCCAGCTCGCTAAAGCCCAGATCCCGCACGGCCAGCGCGGCCTCCGTGCAATACCCCCGGCCCCAGTACGGCACGCCGATCCAGTAGCCCAGCTCCGCGCGCTGGTGTTCCGGGGTGAGGGACAGGCCGATGGCGCCGCAGAGCGCGCCCGTCTCCGCCAGGGTGACGGCGTAGGTGATGCTCCTGCCTTCCGCCAGCGCGGGCGCGTGGGTGCTGATCCATTCCTCGGCCATGCCGTCCTCGTAGGGATGCGGGATGACGGCCGTGGTGGATGCGATCTCCCGCGCGCCGGCCAGCCGCTGCACGTCCGCTGCGTCGGCCAGGGTGAAGGGCCGCAGCAGAAGGCGCGGCGTGCGGAGGGTGGGCTGCTCAAGCAAGGGATGCGCTGCTGGTCTCGTGCTCTGTGGGCTTGTGCTCATTCAGCACCTTCTCGAATTCGGTGATGCCGGAGGTCTCGACATAGCCGAACTTGCGGTCGATGGCGATCATCGGCGCGTTCTGGCTGTTGTGGTGGGTGCGGACCGTGTTGACCCCCAACGTATCGCGCGCAAAGCGCAGCGCGAGCACCTTGACCGCCTGTGCCAGCTTGCGGCCGCGATAGCGCCCGTCCACGCCGGTGAACAGATTGTAGGCATAGTCGTCGAAGCGGGTGATGGCGCTCATCGCGGCCCAGACGCCGGTCGCCGTGTCGATGACGACCAACTGGCCTTCGGGCCTGTACCAGTCTGACTGGCATACGCTGCGCTGGAACTCCTCGAATGCACCCCAGGCCGGGACGCCGTCTGCGCCGAGCGTCTGCATGGCGGCTGTTTCATTGAGCAGATAGAGCCGGCGCTGTGCGTCTTCCGTGTTGCCCAGCGCGGCCATCGAGGTGAACTCGAAGCCCTCGGCCTGGAGCCGGGCGATGACCGCATCGTAAGGCCGATCATCGAACGCGGCGAGGTCCAGGCTCATTGCCAGCGAACGCGTGTGCTCCCGGAAGCCGCGGCGCTCGGCAAAGCTCCGCGCCTCGGGGTCGGCATCCTTGATGCTGACCCGCAGCCGCCCGATCTGTGCCGCCTGCCTGGCTTCGAGCAGGTCCGCGTAGAGCCGCTGCCCGATGCCGCGACCGCGCTGCTCCGGGCTGACGTAGAGCGAGCAGGACGCAAGGTCGGGCCGCCACCGGTCGCGTGTGGCCCAGTAAAACCCCAGCAGCTCGCCTGGCCCGGCCTCCGCGACCCGGTGCGTGACCCGCTCCCGTTCCTTGCCGAAGTACTCCCTGAGGCTGGCCTCCGTGTTGGTTTCATCCTCGAGGATCGTAAACCACGCGGCGAGCTGAGCGAAATCGCGGTCCGGGTCGGCCGGGCGCAGACGGATGGCTGTCACAGTTGCCTCACTTGGCCGGCCAGGCTTCCAGGAACGCGACGAGCAGCCGCGCGCTGTTGTTGGCCGCGAGCTGGAAGAAGATGCCGATTTCGTTCTCGCCGGGGCCGCCGCCGGCCAGATCGGACAGCGAGCGGAAGACCAGGAACGGCACCCCGTTCACCGTCGCGACGTGCGCGACGGCCGCGCTCTCCATATCCAGCGCGTCGGTCTGCCATGTGGCCCAGGCATAGTCGCGGTAGCTCGCATTGTCCACGAAGGTCGGGCCGGACACGCCGTTGCCGCCCGTCTTGATGATGGGCTGCTCGTCAAGACAAACGCCGCCCGGCGTGCAGCTATCGAGGACGACGGTGGCAGCCACCTGCGCGGCGACGGCCAGCATCGCAGGATCGGCCTGGAACCAGAAGACCGAGGTCTGCTGGTCGACCGGCCCGTTGACGGTGGTGATGTCCACCGCGTCCGGGAACATCATGCCGTAGTTGGGCAGGAGTGGGTTGAACCAGACGGGCGGGGTGAACACGCCGGGCGCAGTCTCGCGCGCGAACAGGTTCTCCTGGTACTCGGACCACTGCGCCGGCACCACGACGTCGCCCACACTGAGTTCAGGGTTGACCCCGCCGGCGATGCCGGAGAAGAGGATGCGGTTGACACGGAAGTGGTCGATGACGGCCTGGGTGGTCATGGCCGCGTTGACCATCGAGACGCCGGAGAGGGTCAGGAGGACCTTGTGGCCCGCCAGGGTGCCGATGTAGACGCTGCGCCCGTTGAGCGCAACGGTCTTCTGGACGTTCATCTGCGCCTTCAGCGCGACAACTTCAGGCGCATAGGCCGAGATGATGGCGATGCGCGGGGCCTGGTCGAAGCCTGCAGCGACAGGCGCGCCTGCTGTGGCCGCAGGGACCGGCGGCGCGGCCGCCAGCACGGGCGCGCTGGGCGCGAGGGTGAGACAGAAGAGCACGAGCACGAGGATGCTGAGAGTCCTGGTCGTTTTCATGGCTGGTTCCTTTCGCGATGGGCCGCCTGAACAGCGGCCAGATGTGGAAGAGTGACGCACCGGGCAGGAGTTCCGGCACTGCGGGCCGGGGGCCGCGTCCAGTATCAGTATAATATCGGGGAATCTGCGGCGTCAAACACAGGTGCTCCTGTCGAGCGCATCGCATTGACCTTTTCTTGACCTCCCGCCAGTTCCTCTTGTCCCCCCGCTGACCACTTCTCGCGTACACTCATTGGGTGAATACGACATATCTCATCGGCGGCTTGCTGGCGCTGCTGCTGCTCGTTTACCTGGTGGCAAGTCTGCTGAAGCCGGAATGGTTCGAATGATGGCGGCGAACTGGCTGCAACTGGCGATTTACGTCGCGGTGCTCCTGCTGGGCGTGCGCCCGCTCGGCGCGTACATGGCGCGGGTCTATCGCGGGGAGCGAACCCTGCTCGCGCCGGTCCTGGGGCCGGTCGAGCGCATCGTCTATCGCGCCGCAGGCGTTCGTCCCGACAGCGATATGACCTGGCAGGCTTACGCATGGGCCGCGCTTCTGTTCAGCGCCGCGGGCTTCGGGTTCCTGTACCTGCTGCTCCGGGTGCAAAACCTGCTGCCGCTCAACCCGCAGCATCTCGGCCCGCTTTCCCCGCACCTGGCCTTCAACACGGCTGCCAGCTTCGTGTCCAACACCAACTGGCAGAGCTACAGCGGCGAAGCGACGCTCAGCTATCTCTCACAGATGCTGGGGCTGACGGTGCAGAACTTCGTCTCGGCGGGGACCGGCATGGCCGTTCTCATTGCGCTGGTGCGCGGAATCGCGCGCCAGGGCGGTCACGGCAGCCACGGCTGCCACGGCATCGGCAATTTCTGGGTCGACCTGACGCGCTCGATCCTCTACATCCTGCTGCCGCTGGCATTCGTCCTGGCGCTGGGCCTGGCCTCGCAGGGTGTGGTCCAGTCGCTGGATGATTACCGGGCCGTGAGCACACTGGCAGGGGGCGCGCAGCAGGTGCTGCCGATGGGCCCGGCTGCGTCGCAGATTGCCATCAAGCAGCTGGGGACGAACGGCGGCGGCTTCTTCGGCGCCAACTCCGCGCATCCCTTTGAGAACCCCACGCCGCTGAGCAATCTGCTCGAAGGCCTGGCGATCCTGCTGATTCCGGCTGCGCTGACCTATACCTATGGCTGCCTGGTCGAAGACCGGCGGCAGGGGTGGGCGCTGCTGGCAGCCATGACCGTCGTTTTCGTTGCCTTCGCCGCGCTGACCATCTGGGCCGAGGCGCGGCCCAACCCCGCACTGGCAGGCCTGCCGGTCGACCAGGCCGCGGGCAACCTCGAGGGCAAGGAACTGCGCTTTGGCGCCGGAGGGTCTGCGCTGTGGGCGGCCGCGACGACTGCCGCATCGAACGGGTCCGTCAACTCGATGCACGAGTCGTTCACGCCGCTGGGGTCGCTCGGCCCGCTCGTACTGATGCAGCTCGGTGAGGTCATCTTCGGCGGCGTCGGCTCCGGCCTCTACGGGATGCTGGCGTTTGTCATCATTGCGGTCTTTGTGGCCGGCCTGATGGTCGGGCGTACGCCGGAGTACCTCGGCAAGAAGATCGAGATATTCGAGATGAAGATGGCCGCGCTGATCGTCCTCATCCCGGTCGTCACGGTGCTCGCCGGAACCGCGACGGCGGTTGTGACGCCTGCGGGCGTGGCGGGCCTGTTGAACCGGGGTCCCCAGGGCTTCAGCGAGGCGCTGTATGCCTTTTCGTCGGCCGGGAACAACAACGGCAGCGCCTTCGCCGGCCTGACGGCCAACACGCCCTTCTATAATGTGGCGCTGGGCATTGCCATGCTCGTTGCGCGCTTCTGGCTGATTGTGCCGACGCTGGCTATCGCCGGAAGCCTGGTCGCCAAGAAGCGCGTCGCCGCAGGCGCGGGCACGTTGCCGACCCATTCGCCGCTCTTCGTGAGCTGGCTGGTGGGCGTGATCCTGCTGGTGGGCGCGCTGAGCTTTCTGCCGGCCCTCGCGCTGGGACCGGTGGTGCAGGAGCTGATGCGCGGGAGGTTGTTTTAATGTTGGGTGGGTTGCGGAGGAATGCCGCGGTCGAGCGGAGCTCGCTCTACAGGCGGGCCGTGTTCGATGCGTTCACCAAGCTCGACCCGCGCCGCCAGTTGCGCAATCCGGTCATGTTTGTGACGGAGGTCGGCGCGTGCCTGGTCACGGTGCAGGCGGCTCAGGCGGTTGCGACGCACGATAGCTCGGCCGGGTTCACGCTGGCAATCAGCGGATGGCTCTGGCTGACCGTGCTGTTCGCCAACTTCTCGGAGGCGCTGGCGGAAGGACGGGGCAAAGCGCAGGCAGAGGCCCTGCGCCGGACGCGGCGCGACACTCAGGCCCGGAAGGTGACGGCCGCGGGCCGCGGCCCTGCGCGCCCCGTGGAAATAGTGCCTTCCAGCTCGTTGCGCCGCGGGGACCTTTACCTCGTGCAGACGGGGGATGTGCTGCCGGCGGACGGTGAGATCGTCGAGGGGATTGCCTCGGTCGATGAGAGCGCGGTAACCGGCGAGAGCGCGCCCGTGGTGCGTGAGGCCGGCGGCGACCGGAGCGCCGTCACCGGCGGCACACGGCTGCTGTCGGACTGGCTCGTCGTGCGCGTAACCGCAGACCCCGGCCACGGCTTCCTGGAGCGCATGATCGCGATGGTGGAAGGCGCCAAGCGGCAGCGAACGCCGAACGAGATTGCCCTGAGCATTCTGCTGTCGAGCTTCACGATCGTGTTCCTGGTCGTGACCGCGACCCTGCTGCCGTTCTCCATTTACAGCGTGCGGGCTGCGGGCCAGGGACAGGCGCTATCGATCACGGTGCTGGTGGCGCTGCTGGTGTGCCTGATTCCGACGACCATCGGCGGGCTGCTGTCGGCCATCGGCATCGCGGGGATGGACCGGCTGATCCAGCGGAATGTCATCGCGACGTCGGGCCGGGCCGTGGAGGCGGCGGGCGACGTGGACGTGCTCCTGCTCGACAAGACGGGCACCATCACGCTCGGCAACCGCCAGGCCGTCGCGTTCATCCCGGTGGACGGCGCGTCCCCGCGCGAGCTGGCGGAGGCGGCGCAGTTGGCTTCCCTGGCCGACGACACGCCCGAGGGCCGCAGCATCGTCGTGCTGGCGACGGAGCAGTATGGCCTGCGCGGGCGCAGTGTGGGCGCAGATGAGACACACGGTGGAGAGCTGCGCTTCATTCCCTTTACCGCGCAGTCGCGCGTCAGCGGCGTCGACCTCCCTGCCAATGACCGGCCGGCCTCCAGCATCCGCAAGGGCGCACCCGATGCCATCCTCCGGCTCATCGAGGCCGCGGGGCAGACGCCGCCCGCAGGGTTGCGCGGGGTCATCGAGGGCATTGCTGAGACAGGCGGAACGCCGCTCGTCGTGATGCGCGATGGCTATGGGTTGGGCGTCGTACATCTGAAGGACATCGTGAAGGGCGGCCTCAGGGAACGCTTCGAGCATCTGCGGCGGATGGGCATCAAGACCGTGATGATCACGGGCGACAACCCGCTGACAGCCGCCGCGATCGCTGCCGAAGCGGGCGTCGATGACTTCCTGGCGCAGGCGACGCCGGAGACCAAGCTCCGGCTGATTCGCGAGTACCAGGCCGGGGGACGACTGGTGGCGATGACCGGCGACGGCACGAACGACGCGCCTGCCCTCGCACAGGCGGATGTTGCGGTCGCGATGAACACGGGCACGCAGCCGGCCCGCGAGGCGGCCAACATGGTCGATCTCGACTCCAATCCTACGAAGCTGATCGAGATCGTCGAGATCGGCA
>DAOUGK010000106.1:0-10539 GCA_034429055.1 Anaerolineae bacterium
GGCCTCCGCACCTACGTCTCGGTGGATGGCGGCATGGCCGACAATATCCGCCCGGCCCTCTACGGCGCGCAGTATCACGCCCTGCGGGTGCGGGCCGCCGCGACCGGTGAGAGCAGCGCAGACCCCACAGAAACCGTCACCATTGCGGGCAGGTTCTGCGAGTCCGGCGACGTGCTGATACGGGATATCGATCTGCCCCGGCTAGCGCCGGGGGACCTGCTCGCCGTGCCGATGGCCGGCGCGTACACCCTGGCGATGGCGAGCAACTACAATCTCACCCCGCGGCCCGCGGTCGTCCTGGTGCGCGAGGGCCAGGCGCGCCTGATCCAGCGGCGGGAGACCTATGACGACCTGGTCGCCCGTGACTTGGTCGCCCGGGACCTGCCCCTGCGCAGGGATGGAGCCGGCGCGCGCCGTTTCACCAGGTATGAGGCCCTGGGCAACGATTATGTCGTGTTAGACCCGGCTGACTGGCCCGAACCGCCCGCGGCAGGGACCATCCGCCGGATCTGCGACCGCCATCGCGGCATCGGGGCCGACGGCGTGCTGTGGGGCCCGATGCGTACCGGCGCGGTCGCCCGCGAACCCTTCGGCGTGCGGCTGTACAATCCAGACGGCGGCGAATTCGAGAAGAGCGGCAACGGCCTGCGCATCTTCGCGCGTTATCTCTGGGATCGCCGGCTCCCTGCCCAGGCCAGGTTCGTCATCGACACGCCGGTCGGCCCCGTGACGGCTCATGTGCTGGACCCGGCAGGCTCGCGCATCGCGATGGACATCGGGCGGGTGTCGTTCGATACGGGCCGGATCGGCATTGCCGGTCCGCCGCGCGAGCTCATCGAGGAAGCCGTCGAGGTCGCCGGGCAGACCCGCCGCATCACCGCGGTCACGGTCGGCAACCCGCACTGCGTCGTATTCGTGGACGAGATCCCCGCGTCGGCGCAAGTGCTCGGCCACCTGGCGCACCTGGCCCAGAAGCTCGGGCCGCACCTGGAACACCTGCCCCTGTATCCCCGGCGCACCAACGTGCAGTTCGCCCACGCGCTGGACCCGCACACGCTGGCGATTGCCATCTGGGAGCGCGGGGCAGGCTACACGCTGGCCTCCGGCACGTCGAGCTGTGCGGCAGCCGCGGCGGCGGTGCGCACGGGTCGCTGTCGCGGCCCGGTGACGGTGCAGATGCCCGGCGGCGAGATGCTCGTCGAGTTCGACGGCGACCGCGTCCGCCTGACAGGCGAGGTCTCGCCCGTCTGCGAAGGCGTGTGGCTCGGCCAACCATCGTAGGGGCAGTCCTTGCGGCTGCCCACCCTGGAAAGGAATATGGAGTCGAGGCTTCAGCCGGTAGGCGTACCCGCATGCCTGGAATCTGCGTACACAGCCTACCTGACCGGCTGAAGCCTCGATTCCAATCTTTGTATGCCCGCAGGGAAATCCGCGAGGGATGCTCAGCTAATCACCGAAGGGAACAGCTTCATGTTGAGGACGAATAACCCGGACGCCCGCCGCGTCGTCGTGACGGGCCTGGGCGCGGTGTCGCCGCTCGGCCTGGACGCCGCGAGTACCTGGGAGGGCATCATCGCGGGCCAGTCGGGCGTCGGGCCCATCACGGCCTTCGACGCCAGCAGTCTTGCCACGCGCATTGCGGCCGGCGTCAGGGGCTTCGACGCGGGGCAGTACATGGATATCAAAGAGGCGCGGCGCCTCTCACTCTTCATCCAGTACGCGGTCGCCGCGACGCAGCAGGCTATCGACCAGGCGAGGTTGTCTATCCCCGAGGATGAACAGCACGCGACCGGCGTCGAAATCGGCAGCGCACTGGGCGGCAGCAGCCTCGTGGAGGAGCAGCGCCTCGTGCTGGAGCAGCGCGGGCCGCGCGCGGTCAATCCCACGTTCCTCCCGGCCATCCTCATCAACTCGGCCGCCTGCACGGTTGCCATCCGGCACGGCATCCGCGGCCCGGTCAGCGCGCCCGTGGCCGCCTGCGCCACCGGCGCCGTCGCCATCGGGGAGGCCGCGCGGCGGCTGTGGAGCGGCGAGGCGGATGTTATGCTCGCCGGCGGCAGCGACAGCGTGATGACCACGCTCGGCATTGCCGCCTTCGGCAGGCTGGGCGCGCTCTCTACGAAGAACGACACCCCGGAGCGCGCCTGCGCGCCCTTCTCCGCCGACCGGGACGGTACGGTCGTGGGCGAGGGTGCGGCCGTCATCGTCCTGGAGACGCTGGCCCACGCGCAGCGCCGCGGCGCGCATATCCTCGCAGAGCTGGCGGGCTACGGCCTCACATCCGATGCGGTGCACCTCGTCATGCCGGACTCCCAGGGGACGTACGCGGCGCGCGCGATGTCCGCCGCCCTGCGGCAGGCCGGCCTGCGCTCCGGCGACCTGGGCTGGATCTGCGCGCACGGGACCGGCACGCAGCTCAACGATGTATCCGAGACGCGGGCCATTAAGCTCGCGCTGGGGGCCGCGGCCTACACGACGCCGGTCAGTTCGATCAAGGGCGCGCTCGGCCACACGCTCGGCGCATCCGGCGCGCTGGCTGCGGTGACCGCGGTCCAGGCCCTCAATGCCGGCGTCATCCCCCCGACGCTCAACTACGCCGCACCCGACCCCGAGTGCGACCTTGACTATGTCCCCAACACATCACGGCCTGCGGATGTGCAGGCCGTGATGGTCAACGCGTTCGGCTTCGGCGGCCAGAACGCCGCGCTGCTGTTCCGCCGTTGGGAGTAGCCGCGGCCATCGCGAATACGCGAATGCGCCTGCAGGCGCGCCACGAATAAGCGGATTAGGCCGCCGCGGCGGCCCTCATTCGTGTATTCGCGGGCTCATTCGATTATTCGCGATGGCCGCGTTCGCCTGTGGCCTACGCAGCCGCCTCGTCAACCGCTGCCACGGCCGCGGCATGCCCGTTCGCCTGGATGAACTCCTCCACCTTGCGACGGCAGACGTCATCGGTGTACTGCTCCGGCGGGCTCTTCATGAAATAGCTGGACGGGCCGAGCAAAGCCCCTCCGATCCCCCGGTCCAGCGCCAGCTTCGCGCAGCGCACTGCGTCGATCACGACGCCGGCGCTGTTCGGGCTGTCCCATACTTCCAGGTGCGCCGTCATCAGCAGCGGCACATCCCCGAACGTCGTCCCCTCGATCCGAATCTCGCAGAACTTGCGATCCGTCAGCCACGGCACATAGTCGCTGGGGCCGACATGGACGTTCTCGGCCCCGATTTCCTCCGTCAACTGCGAGGTGACCGCGTTCGTCTTGGAGATTTTCTTGCTCTCCAGCCGCTCCCGCTCCAGCATGCCCATGAAATCCGTGTTGCCGCCGAAGTTGAGCTGGTACGTCCGGTCCACCCGCACGCCGCGATCCTCGAACAGCCTGGTCAGGACCCTGTGCGTGATGGTCGCGCCGACCTGGCTCTTGATGTCATCCCCCACGATCGGCAATCTCGCGGCCTCGAACCGCTTCTGCCATGCCGGATCGTTGGCGATAAAGACCGGAATGCAGTTGACGAATGCGACGCCGGCCTGTAACGCCTGCTCCGCATAGAAGCGCGCGCCCTGCTCGCTCCCGACGGGCAGGTAGTTGATCAGCACATCGGCTTTCGCCGCACGCAGGGCCTGCGCCACATCCACCGGCTCGGCATCCGATTCATCGATGACGCGGCGCAGATACTTGCCCAGCCCATCCAGGGTCGGCCCGCGCTGCACCGTCACGCCCAATGCCGGAACCGCGGCAAAGCGGTAGGTGTTGTTCTGCCCTGAGAAGATGGCCTCCCCCAGGTCCTTGCCCACCTTCTCCGCATCCACATCGAAGGCGGCCACAAACTCCAGGTCGCTGATATGATAGCCGCCCAGGTCGACGTGCATCAGGCCGGGGATGTTGTCGGCGGGGTTCGCGCCCGCATAGTAGTGCACGCCCTGGATCAGGCTGCTGGCGCAGTTCCCCACGCCCGCGATCGCGACTCGTATCTTGCGCTTCATGTTCTCGGATCTCCTTATGTTGGTTCAGGCGGCGGGGTTGCCCGCCTGCCTGTCGATGAAATCATTTCTGACCAGTCACACACGGGTGATGCAAACGTTTGCGCAACCCATTTGGCCCGCACTTCCACCACCCCATCACGGCTCGCCTCCTCGATCACCACACTTCGCGATCTTCGCGCTTCGCGCCCTTCAACCCCTTCGTGCCTTCGTGTTCCACACACCTTCGCGCTTCGCGTCCTTCGATCCCTTCGCGCCTTCGTGTTCCAAAGGCCCGACGCTGTTCCGTACCACCAGCCGCCCCTCCAGGATCACTTCGGGCACGGGTGCGCCGCGGAGCGCGGCCAGGCAGCTCTCCGCCGCCGCACGGCCCAGCGCGCCGGTCGGCTGCATCAGGGTGGTCAGCGGCGGCACCGCATACGCGGCCAGCGGGATGTCATCGAAGCCCACCACAGACAGCTCGCCCGGCACGCGCATGCCGATCCGCGCAGCCGCAGACAGCAGCCCGATGGCTGCCAGATCGTTGTAGCACAGCACTGCCGTCGGCGGGTCTGGCAACGCCATCAGGGTGGTCAATGCATGCGGACCATCCTCAAGCAGCCCGCTCCCGGCGACGACCAACTCAGGCGCGGGACCGAGCCCGTTGGCGGTGACGCCTTCGAGGTAGCCTGTCAGGCGCTCGCGGTTGCTCCGCCCGCCCTCCGGCCCGGCGATGAATGCGATGCGCTCGTGTCCGAGCCGGCACAGGTAACTCACCGCCGTGCGTGCACCGCCGATGTTGTCCATGCGCACGCTGAAGATTCTTGGCCCGACCGGCTCGTTGTTGACGAGTACGATGGGCGTGCGGTCTCCCGTGGCACGATCTGCGCCGCGCACCAGGTCCCGGTAGCGGGCAGGGACACGGCTGGAGATGACGATCAGGCCGTCCACGTCACGATCGAGCAGCGTCTCCGCAGCCTCGACCTCCTGGCCCGGGTCCCGATTCGACATGGCAAACAGCAGCCCGTACCCCGAGTCCCGCGCGGCCGCTTCCGCGCCCTTCAACACTTCTGCCACATACGGATCGGTAACATCCGTCACCACCACGCCCAACGTGCGCGACCGTCCTGTTACCAGGCCCCGCGCCATCTGATTCGGCCGATAGCCCAACGCCTCGGCGAGTCGCTGGATCTCAGCCCGCCGTTCCGGGCTGATGCGCGGGTGATCCTGCAAGGCCCGGGAGACTGTCGACGGCGACACCTGGGCGATGCGGGCGATATCGACGATGGAGGCTGGGCTCATATTCGATCCGGCGGAATGAACAAACGTTTGCGCAACCGGTCAGAGTCTACCAGAGATGAGGGTGGATTGTCAAGCAAAGCTCTCAGGAAAAAGAATCGACCTGCCGTCGGGTGAATTCAACAACCAATAAAAGACACTCGCAATCGAAGGCTCCGACTCTTGCTGTAAAATCCACACCCCTTGCTATTCCCCCTCGCCCGGCGTATAATTGCGTTGAATACCACAAGCCCAGGGAGACCCATAGTGTGATGTAGCAAAGGAGCAGTTGAGATGAAGACCGGTTCCATTCTGCAGTGCCGCAGGCCCCGCGGCGCGGGACGCGTCCTCCTGGCCACAGCCGTTACATTGGCCGTGCTGTTGGTCCTCGCACCGGCTCTCGCATCGGCCGCCGGCAATCCCCCGGCCGTGCAGACCTTCTACATCCCCTTCCCCGAAGACCAACTGCTTGTCGGCCTCAAGGCCATCGATGCCGGCAACGTCAGCACCGACCCCGCTAACCCGATGACCACCTACATATCGCTCGCGGCTGTTGCGGCCAACACGATCGTGTACTACGACCAGTGGGAGAACGGCTACGAGTACGACATCTCCAACCCGGGTAACCTCTACAGCGCAGGGAATCCGGGCGGCACGCAGATCTGGGGTGACGCCAATCCCGCGAACGGCGCCCCGCCCGGCATCCCCTCCGATATCATCAACGCCGGAACCGTCATCATCCTCAACAACACCGTCAACACGGCCACGCAGCAGGCCGTCATCGACTTCGACGGCCGCGACAAGATCGCCGTCACCAAGAACATCGCAGTGACGCGCACCGGCTGGGCTTCCGGCTCCAACACGCTGCTGGCCGGCTCGGTCGAGGTGTACGACACGGCCAACTGGGGCACGCTCTACCGCGCGCCCGTGGGCGAGAACATTCCCGATGCCACTGACTACCAGATGTTCTCGTACACCGGCCTGGCGATCATGGCCGGGCAGGACGGCGCGACGGTCAGCGTCGACGCGAACGCAGACGGCGACTATATAGACGCAGTCGACGTGAACGGTGCCACACTGGCCGAGGGCGAGAGCCGCTTCGTCAACGGCGGCGTCTATGTCGGCGCGCGGGTGGTCTCCGATAAGCCCGTCCAGGTGGATATCCTGACCGGCGACCGCGGGTCCGCGTACGAAAGTCGCGACTCCGCGCTGCTGCCGGTCAGCCTGTGGACGAACAGCTACTACACGCCCGTCTCGACCGCGACGGTCGGCACGACGGTCTGGCTCTACAACCCGGGCGCGACCAGCCTGACCGTGACCTACGAGCGCCGCGTCTCGGGTAACCTGACGACCTCCAACCTGACCGTGCCGGCAGGCGGCTATCTCAAGCAAATACTGCCGGCTAACACCCCGGCGCACTTCTATACGACCGGAGCAACCTTCTACGCCTTCTCGACGACCGATTCCACGAGCGCGGATTACGCCAAGAACCAGGCATGGGACTGGGGCTTCTCGCTCGTCCCGCAGGGCTCGCTCACCCCGCAGGTCCTCATCGGCCTGGGTATCGGCCGCGACCCCACCTCGACGGCCAGCCTGACACAGAACGGCAACCCCGTCTGGGTGACACCCATCGGCAACCGCAACACGGCTGTAATGGTCTATGCCGACTTCGATGCCGACCCTGCGACCGGCCCCAATATCGACCCGAACGGCAACCGTTACAACACCGCGTACAGCCTGCGCGAGCTGGACCAGGCCAAAATCTACGATACGCTCGATCGCAACCAGAGCGGCATGCTGGTATACGTCCTCGCGGCGGGCGTCAAGCTGGCCGCGGCATGGGGCCAAGACCCGCTCACGGCCAGCGATATCGCGCCCGGCCTCGACGTCGGCACGTCGGTGCCGCCCTGCCCGCTGTTCAGCGACGGCAAGAACGGCGCGCTGTATGCGGACAATGACGGGGACGGCTTCATCACCGCGGGCGACGAGCTCGAATACACGATCGTCATCAACAACATCAGCCGCGCGCCCGTGCCCGATGTCATCCTGCTCGACAACCTCCCCGCCGAGACGACCTACGTGGCGAACACCACGTACAACGGCGCCACGCCGATCCCCGACAACCCCGCACCCGCCACGGCCTTCCCGCTGGACGAGGGCGGCACGAACGTCGGCACGATTCCTGTCGGCGGCTCCATCACGGTCACGTTCCGCGTGATCCTGCGGAACCCCCTGCCGGAGGACCTGACCGAGATCGTGAACACCGGCTCGGCCACCGCAGTCGGCGTCACGATTCCATTCGAGGACCGGACGCCGCTCGGCGGCATCGGCGACTTCGTCTGGAATGACTTCGATAAGGACGGCATCCAGGACGCGGGTGAGGCAGGCATCCCCGGTGTCACTGCAAAGCTGTACGACAGCGCCGGCACGCTGCTCCTCGCAACCACCACGACCGGCGCCGACGGCTACTACGCATTCACCGGCCTGGACACCGGCAGCTACATCGTCGAGTTCACGAAGCCCGCGGACAGCGACCCATCCCCGCAGGACCAGGGCGCGGATGACGCGCTCGACAGCGATGCCGACCCGGTCACTGGGCGGACGGTCGTCTTCCCCTGGACCGCAGGTGAGATCCTGCGCACAATCGACGCGGGCTTCTGGCTGCCCCTGCCGCGCATCGAGGTCACCAAGACCGCGAACCCCACCTCGGTCCCGGAGACGGGCGGCGATGTGACCTTCACCTTCGTCGTCGCCAACACGGGCAATGTACCTGCGACCCTCACCGCCCTGTCGGACGACAAGTTCGGCACGCTCGCGGGCGATGCGGACTGCCAGGTGGGCACGGTGCTGGCACCCGGCGCCTCGTGCTCCTTCGCGGCCACCTTCGCCGTCCCCCCCGGGGATTACCCGGGCACGCACGTCGATGTGTTCACCGCAACGGCGACCGGCAATGGCGTCACGGTCAGCGACACCGATGACGCAACGGTGACTTATGTCGATGTCCTGCCGGTCATCTCCGTGACCAAGGTCGCGGCGCCGCTGACGCGGCCCGAACCCGGCGGCGAGTTCACCTTCACCTACGTCGTGACCAACGCCGGCACGGTGCCTGTCACGGTCACCAGTGTGACCGACTCGGTCATCGGCCCGATCACCCTGCCCGCCGACGTGACCCTCGCCCCCGGCGAGTCGACCGCCGCCATGACCGGCAAGTGGACGTACACCGACGACGGCGTGTACCCTAACACCGTGACCGCTGTCGCTGAGGACGACGACGGCAACGAGGACACCGCGACGGCCGCCGCCTCCGTCACCGTCACCGACACCCTGCCGGTCATCTCCGTGACCAAGACAGCCGCCCCGCTGACCCGGCCCGAACCGGGCGGCGAGTTCACCTTCACCTATGTCGTGACCAACGACGGCACGGTGCCGGTCACGGTCACCAGTGTGACCGACTCGGTCATCGGCGCGATCACCCTGCCCGCCGATGTGACCCTCGCCCCCGGCGAGTCGACCGCCGCCATGACCGGCAAGTGGACGTACACCGATGACGGCGTCTACGGGAACACGGTCACGGCTGTCGCTGAGGACGACGACGGCAACGAGGACACCGCGACGGCCGCCGCCTCCGTCACCGTCACCGACACCCTGCCCGATATCACCATCACGAAGGATGCGAGCCCGACCGTGGTGCCCGAGACCGGCGGCAACGTCGAGTTCACCGTCGTGGTGACGAACAACAGCCCCGAGCCCGCCACGATCACGGCATTGACCGACACCGACTTCAACCTGGCGACCTTCTGCCCGTCCGCCGTCGGCACGGTCCTCGCGCACGGCCAGACCTACACCTGCCTCTTCACCGTCCCTGTCAGCGGCGACTTCGAGAGCGGCATCCCTCACGAGGACACCGCGACCGCGGTCGCAGCCGATGACGACGGCAACTCCGACACGGCCTCCGACGACGCGACGGTGAGATTCACCGATGTGGACCCGCTGATCGATATCGAAAAGTACGTCTGGGACGGTGCAGCCTGGCAGGATGCGGATGCGCCGGCCGGCCCGTCCCTGTTTGCGGATCCGCTGTTCAAGTTCGTCGTCACCAACACCGGCCCGGTCGCGCTGTCCCAGCTCACGCTGACCGACCTGCCGGCCATCGCGCAGTTCTTTGCGAACGAGGCATTGACTGCGCCCTGCCTCATCCCGGCCAGCCTCGCGCCCGCGGCCTCCTTCACCTGCTACGGCACGCTGCCCTGGCACGACGGGGTGCAGACCGACACCGCCACGGCCACCGGCAGCATGGCCGACGGCGCGGGCTTCGAAACCGCAACCGACAGCGACGCGGCCAACTACTACGGCGCCCGGCCGAGCTTCACGGTCACAAAGGCGTGTGCCAGCACGGAGCCTGTCCCCCAGGCAGGCCCCGCGCACTTCACCGTGACCTTCCATAACGACGGCAGCATCGACCTGACCATCACCGCGGACGACGGCATCGGCACCTTCACCCTCGCCGCGGGCGCAACCCGCAGCTTCGATGTGGCGCTCCCCGGTCCCTTCATCGGCCAGGCGACCGCGGACAACACAGTCAACGCCTACGCCACCTATGGCGGTGCGCCCGGCCAGGCGCAGCGCATCGACCGGTCGGCCAGCGCCGCCTGCCGCGTCGGCAGCCGGGTCAACGTCCTCAAGCTGACGAACGGCGCGGTCAACCCGGCCCAATCCTGGACCTTCAGCCTGTGGGCCGGGCCGGACGGCTTCGGCAGCACGCAGCTCGCCGCGGCAAACACCGCGGGCGACCTCGACGGCGTGCTCGACTTCGCCAACGCGAACCTCGACAGGTACGCAACCTACACGCTCTGCGAGGAGAACCTCCCGGCCTGCTGGACGCCCAACTGGCAGATCGATACGAACGGCGACGGCGTGGCAGACACCAGCCTGACCCCGTACAACCCCAACGCAGGCGATATGCCGCCGCAGGACTTCGGCCACCGCTGTGTGGAGTTCGGCGCGGGTACGCCGTTGAGCCTGCTGCTCGACGGCGGCACGCTGCTGTTCCAGGTGGACAATACGCACGGCCAGGGCGAACCGCGCACGCCCGGCTACTGGAAGAACTGGAGCACGTGCAGCGGGGGCAACCAGGCCGCCATCGCCCTGGCGAACGGCGGCTGGCAGGCAGGCTTCTGGCTGCTGGACGACGTGCTGAATCCGGCCGTGGGCGGCGGCGTCACCTGGGACGACATCCTGGCCGACCCCTTCATCTTCCCGATCGATAGCTGCGAGCTGGGCGTCAGCATCCTTTCCGGCCTCGACTT
>DAOUGK010000107.1:0-3876 GCA_034429055.1 Anaerolineae bacterium
CCTCGCGCTCCTGCTGCTCCTCCGGCTTGTGCTCGGTCTCGCCTACAGCGCACTCAATCCCCTCGGTGAAGCGCCGGACGAGGCCGACCACTACGCCTACGTGGTCTACATCGGCCAGGAAGGCCGGCTGCCCGAAGGCACGACGGTCACGCAGGGCAAGCACCCGCCGCTCTACTACCTGCTGGCCGCCGCCGCGAGCCGCGGCGCGGGGCTGGACTTTGACTTCCTGCGCGCGAATCCCGATGTCGGCGTGACCGCAGACGCGCTCGCCCCGAACTTTTTCATCCACACGACGCTCGAAGCGTGGCCGTGGCAGGGCGGGGCGCTCGCGATGCATCTGGCGCGGGGGGTGTCAGTGCTGGCCGGGCTGCTGCTCGTCCTGGCGACTTACGGGTTGGGCCGCGGCCTGTGGCCCGCGCGGCCGGAAATCGCACTGGCCGGTGCAGCCTTCGTCGCGTTCCTGCCGGAATCGCTGTTCGTCGGCGGCGCAGTCACCAACGATATGCTGGCCGCGGCGCTGGCCGCGCTTGCGCTGTGGTGGGCCACAGCGGGCCGGGGCTGGCCCGCCGCTGGACGGGGCTGGGCCGCCGCGCTGGGCACAGGGGTCGCGCTGGGCCTGGGCTTCCTGACGAAGGCGAGCGTCATCGCAGTCTGGCCGGTGGCGGCGCTGGCGCTGCTGCTCGTCGACGGCTGGCACATCCGCCGGCCCTTCCGCCACCTCGAACGCTTCATCCTGACCGCGGTCATCGCGACAGCCATCGCCGTGCCTTGGCTCTGGCGCAACTGGACGCTCTACGGCGATCCGCTCGGCACGCCGGTCGTGCTCGGCACGATCGACCGCCGCACGACGCCCCTCGACCTCGTCTGGCTGGCCCGCGGCTGGTTCCTGAGCTTCTGGGGCAAGTTCGGCGGCGCAGGCCACATCGCCCTGCCGTGGCCGCTGTATGCCCTGTGGGGTGTCATCGCCGCGGGCGCTGTCGCGGGCGGAGTCCTTCGACTTAGCCACAGAGAACGCCGAGCACACGGAGATCATTCACCGGAGCTAACTCCCAATAGCATCCCAACATTCTCTGGGTCCTCTGTGTTCTCTGTGGCTAATCGGAACGCCGTCCGGTGGACCGTGCTGGCGGGCGCGCCGTTGCTCGTCATGCTTTCGATGGTATCATACAGCCAGGTCGCGCTCGGCACGGACCAGGGACGGCTCCTGTTTCCTGCCCTGGCCCCCATCGGACTGCTCGTCGCCGCGGGATTGGCCGCATGGCTGCCGGTGGGCCGGTCACGCCGGCTCGCGCCTGCGCTGGCGGGCGTGATGCTCCTGGCCGCGTTGTTGGCGCTCCAGCTCGGCATCCGGCAGCCCTTTGCGCCGCCAATCGCACCTGCGGCTGAGGTCGCGAGCGCAAGGCCGGTGCAGGCCGCGGTTGGGCCGCTGGAGCTGGTTGCGGCTGCATGGTCGCCTGACACCGGCACAGAGCCGCCGCTCACGCTCTACTGGCGCGCGATGCAGCCGGTGGCCGTGGACCTGCGCGTGATTTTCCGCGTGTATGGGAGCGACGGCGCGGTGCTGTGGGAGTGGAAGCGCTCACCGGGCGCAGGCGGCTACAGCACGGATCGCTGGCAGCCGGGGCAGGTGATTCGCGATGCGTATCGCATTCCGTCGGAGGCGTTGGCCGCATTGTCCCGCGCGGAGGTGACGGTGTACGCGTTCCCGGATGAAACGCCGCTGGGCCGGGCGGATGTGCCCTTGCCCGGTAACTTCCCCCCCGCTGAGTGATGGGTGACATGCGTGCTCGCTTGAACTTCGACGTTTGGCGCGGATGGCTGAGGGCTGCCTGGCCCGTACTGCTGATCGTCCTGCTGATCCTGCCCGCGCTGCAGCCGTTGTGGCAGGCGGGTCTCCAGCAGACGGACGACGGCGCGCACCATGTCTTCCGCTTGTTCAGCCTGGACCGCGCGCTGCGGGCCGGGCACATCGGCGCGCGCTGGCAGGCAGAGGAAGGCTTCGGCTACGGCTTCCCGGTCCTCAACTTCTACGCGCCGCTCAGCTATTACATCGGCCTGCTCTTTCACCGGCTCGGCGCGGGGTTCGTCACCTCGTTCGAGTGGACGCTGGCAGCAGGGCTGGTCCTGTCCGCGGTTGCTATGTATTTCTTTGCGCGCGAGCTGCTCGGCAGATGGGGCGGCGCGCTGGCTGCGGTCGCGTACGCCTGGGCGCCGTATCATCTGGCGGATGCGTGGATGCGGGGCGCGCTGGCCGAGCATCTGGCGTTCATCTGGCTGCCGCTGCTCCTGCTCGCGCTCCTGCAGGTCAGCCGGGCCGCGGGCCGCAGCGAACCGCGGGCGACCTGGGGACCGGTGTTGTGGGGCGGCGCGGCGGTCGCGGGCCTCGTGCTGACGCACAACCTGACCGTGCTGCTGGCCGTGCCTGTGCTGGCCGCCTGGGTGCTCCTGCTCACGTTTGCGGGCGTGTCGGATGGGGCGGCACGGTGGCGTTTCCTGCGCGGGACGGTGCTTATGGGGCTGCTGGCCCTCGTGCTCAGCGCGGCCTTCTGGCTGCCGGCGGTCACGGAAGCGCGTTACGTCCGCGCGGGGCACATTCCCGAGGAGTTCGCCGCCTGGTCGAGTGCGCTAGAGCAGCCCCGCTATCTGCTCGGCGGGAGCTGGGATCACCACTACGTTACGCCGGAGCGCGGCATCGAGCACCGCCTGGGGCTGGCGCAAGGCGCACTGGCCGGGCTCGGCCTCTTGGTCGGCCTGGTGCAGCGGCGCAGGCTGTCGCGCGTTGCGGCCTCCGCGCTGCCTGTCCTGGCCGGGCTGACCCTCTTCGCGCTGTTCATGCAGTCGGCGCTATCCGCGGCCATCTGGCGCATTCCGGGCCTGCTGCTCCTCCAGTTCCCCTGGCGCTGGCAGACACTGGCCGCGCTGAGCACCGCGCTGCTGACCGGTTACCTGGCCCTGATGTTGCCCCGCGAGTTTGGCATCGCGGCTCCAGCCGGCAACACGGTGGATCCGCATGGACACCCTGACCGGCCAGGAGCGCTTAACAAAACCTTCTCACGCTCCGGCCGGTCTCCTGACCGAGCCGGGGGGCACGGTCGGAGACCGGCCCCAGCGGAGGTTTTGTTAGAGACTCCAAAGCCTCAATTCCGGCCCCTTGTGGCGAGTATTCTCGTCATCCTTGTTGCGCTCCTGCTGGCGAGCGCGGCGCTGCCCAACCTGCCGTGGCAGCCGATGAACATCCCCGCGACAGACATCCCTGCGACGGATGAAACGATCAACCTCGCGAATCTCGCAATGTACGACTATGGCCGGGGGCTGTGGCTGCGCGAGCACGGCAGCCCGTGGATGTTCGAGTACATGCCGGTCTCCGTGCAGACCCCGCGCGAGGAGTTTTTTCTGCCTGATTCCGCCTCTGATACTGGCGCCGCTGCGATGGAGCCGCTCGCCGTCACGATCACGCCGGGCCGCCAGGCGCCGCTTGCCAGGGCGTACCGCGTTGCCTCGGCGCAGCCGTGGACGTTTCAGTTGCACCAGTTCTACTTCCCCGGCTGGGAGGCCGTGATCGACGGCCGCGTGCAGCCCGCGGCAGCCGCCGGGCCGCTCGGATTAGCCGGTGTGGACGTGCCCGCAGGCGAGCATGAGGTCGTCTTCCGCTTCGGCTCGACCCCCCCGCGACGGATCGGGTGGGCAGTCACACTCGCGGCTCTGGCCCTCTGGCTTGTCGGGACGAGCCTGGTGAGCCACAGAGGACACAGAGAGCACCGAGAGCGAGACGAGGAGCAATCTCAGGGATCTGATGAGTTCTCTGTTACCTCTGTGCCCTCTGTGGCTGATCGCCTCTCCGGCCCAGGGGCGCTGCTTGTCATCTTTATCATCATC
>DAOUGK010000108.1:0-2030 GCA_034429055.1 Anaerolineae bacterium
ATCGCGGCTTCCTCCAGCACATACTCCAGGTTACGCGCCGTACACTCGAACAGGTACTCCTTCGGCTGATACTCCCGCAGATATTGCCGGTAGACCGCCGTAAAGGTGGGGCCGAGCGCCAGCTTGCGCTCCTTGAGCGTCTTGCGCGGGTCCAGGTAGCGCACGTAGAGCACGGGGGCCTGGGTGTTGGACAGGTCGATGTGCTCCAGTTTGATCTCCACGCACTCGCCCTTCTTGATGCCCGTCTGGAGCAGCAGGGTTATCAGCAGATAGGGCCGGGAATCGGGTTTGGCAGCCCACAGCAGGTCGCGTGTGACGCGCAGCAGGTCGTTGATCTGGCTGTCGTACAGCAGTTCGGGCAGGGGGGTGGTCGGGTGCTCGTGAATCAAGGGCGCCGCGGGGTCTGTCCTGAGCACCTCGCCCTGGGCCAGCCAGCTAAAGAACACCTTGAGTGTGGTCAGGCGCCGCGCATAGGACTTCGGGCTGCACGGCACGCCGCGGTCCGAACGCATCCAGACGAGGAATTGCTCGAGGTCCGCCTGGCTGATGGAGCCGACGGGCTTGTTGGCAGCCATGTACTTGGTCAGCAGACGCAGGTCCGCCTGGAAAGCCTTGACCGTGTTGTCCGAGAATCCCTGGCGCACCATATGGCCGTGAAACGCCGAAATCGCCGCGGCCAGCGACGATTGGGCGGTGAGTTCAACCGGCATGGAGGCGACGGGCCGCGTCATCTCGCCGGCTGTACCGCGTCCGCGTTGGCCGTCCGCAAAGAGATCGAGCTGCTCGTCAGTCATGGAACTATCCTCCGTGGGCCTGCATCGGGCCGGTTTCGTATAGTGGATAAGTATAGATTATCAGCAGACGCGCGCTTTGTCAAACGGCCCTTGTCGGTCTACGTCTTTTGTGCCATAATGACCGCGTACCTTAACTCGCGTCAGGAGGCGTCAAATGTCAATGGACTATGCCGCGATTCAGAAGTTGCTGGGCAGCGATGCAGAACACTTGCTTGGCTTCGCGACCCCCAAGGTGAGCAAGGAATCGCTGACCGTGCCGGGCCCGGACTACGTGGACCGCGTGTTTGCGCATACCGACCGCACGCCCCAGGTGCTGCGGAGCATGGCGTGCATGTTCGGGCATGGCCGGCTGGCGTACACGGGGTATCTCTCCATCCTGCCGGTCGACCAGGGCATCGAACATTCCGCCGGCGCATCGTTCGCGCCCAATCCGATCTACTTCGACCCGGAGCACATCGTCCGGCTTGCCATCGAAGGCGGCTGCAACGCGGTGGCATCCACGTTCGGCGTGCTGGCGGCAGTGGCGCGCAAGTATGCGCACAAGATTCCCTTCATCGTCAAGTTCAATCACAACGAGCTGCTGACCTATCCCAACAAGTTCGACCAGGTCTTCTTCGCGCAGGTGCGCCAGGCGTGGGATATGGGCGCAGTTGCAGTCGGCGCAACCATCTACTTCGGCTCGCCTGAATCCACGCGGCAGATTACCGAGGTCAGCGAGGCGTTCGCAGAGGCGCACGAGCTGGGTCTGGCGACGATCCTCTGGTGCTACACGCGCAACAACCAGTTCAAGACGGGCGGGGTGGACTATCACACGGCAGCCGACCTGACCGGGCAGGCGAATCACCTCGGCGCCACCATCGGCGCGGACATCATCAAGCAGAAGCTGCCGGAGCTGAACGGCGGGTACAAGGCCTTGCGGTTATCGGACAGCGGCTACGGCAAGCTGGATGAGCGCATGTATACCGAGCTGTCGTCCGACCACCCGATAGACCTGACGCGCTACCAGGTCATCAACAACTACATGGGGCGCATCGGGCTCATCAACTCGGGCGGCGCATCGGGCAAGGACGACCTCGCACAGGCCGTGCGGACCGCCGTCATCAACAAGCGGGCGGCCGGCATGGGCCTTATCAGCGGCCGCAAGGCGTTCCAGAAGCCGATGGCCGATGGCGTCGAGCTGCTCAACGCGATTCAGGATGTGTATCTGTGCGCAGATGTGACGGTGGCGTGACGGTT
>DAOUGK010000109.1:0-7403 GCA_034429055.1 Anaerolineae bacterium
AGCCTGGCCCTGACGCCCTCCGCTCAGGATGCGCCGCAACCAAGTTATCAAAGATGGGTTGGAATCACACTCCGAGGGCTTTCGCCAGGAGCTCGCGGACGAGGGCCGGGTTGCCCTTGCCCTTGGTTTCGCGCATCACCTGGCCCATGAGCCAGCCTAGTACACTTTCCTTGCCCGCTCTGTATTTTGTCACCTCATCCGGGTATTTCGCCAGCACCGCGTCCACAACCGCGGCCAGCGCGTCCGTGTCGCTGACCTGGGCCAGTCCCAGCTCGTCGATGATGCGGCCCGCCGGCTGGCCCGTCTCGCACATGCGGCCCAGCACGCGCTTGCCGCTGTTCGCGTTGATCTCGCCCCGCTCGACCCGGCCCAGCAGGTCCGCCAGCGCCGCCGGGCCGACCTGTACCTGTTCGATGGTGGTCCCTGCCGCGTTCAGCAGCCGGAATAGCTCGCCGGTGATCCAGTTGGCGGCCGTCCGGGCGGCCTGCGGTGCTCCGCCGAGGGAAACCGCGGTGGCCTCGAAATAATCCGCAACCGCGCGGTCGCCGGCCAGCAGCGCCGCATCGCGTGGATCCAGCCCGTAGGCTGCCGCGAAACGCGCTGTGCGCACGTCCGGCAGCTCCGGCAGCGCAGCGCGCAGCTCAGCCACCCATGCCCGGCTGACCGCGAGTGGCGGCAGGTCCGGCTCAGGGAAGTAGCGATAGTCGTCCGCCGATTCCTTGCTCCGCTGGACCACGGTGCGGCCGTGCTCCTCATCCCAGCCCCTCGTCACCTGCACGACGCGGCCGCCCGCTTCCAGCGTCGCGACCTGGCGGGCGACCTCGTATTCCAGCGCGAGCTTGACCGACCGGAACGAGTTGAGGTTCTTGACTTCCACCTTCGTCCCGAACGCTGCCTGGCCCACGGGCCGCACGCTCACGTTCGCCTCGCAGCGCATCGCCCCCTTCTCCATGTCGCCGCTGCTCACGCCCAGGTAGCGGAGGATCTGCTGGAGCTTGACGAGGTAGGCGCGCGCCTCTTCAGGGGAGCGGATGTCCGGCTCGGTCACAATTTCGAGCAGCGGCACGCCCGCGCGGTTCAGGTCCACGAGCGTGGCGGCCCCGCGGCCCGCGCTGAGGCGGGTATCGCCGGCCGTCTCGCCCATGTGGGTGAGCTTGCCGGTGTCCTCCTCCAGGTGGGCGCGTGTGATGCCGATGCGCCGGACCGTACCCTCTGCCTCGACATCCAGCCACCCATCGCGGCACAGCGGCAGCTCGTACTGGCTGATCTGGTAGCCCTTCGGCAGGTCGGCATAGTGGTAGTTCTTGCGGGCGAAGACCGTGTGCTCAGCGATGGTGCAGTTGAGCGCCAACCCTGCGAGGATCGTCTTCTCCACCGCCAGCCGGTTGATGACCGGCAGCGCGCCGGGCAGGGCCATGCACACCGGGCAGACGTGGGTGTTCGGGGGCGCGGCCGCGTAGTCCGCGCTGCACGCGCAGAACATCTTGGAGGCTGTCAGGAGCTGAGCGTGAACTTCCAGCCCGATGATGGTCTCGTAAGCCGTGTCGCCGGACGTCAACGTCATGTCGCCTGCCTTTGTGCTGGTATCAGCCATGATGGGTCTCAGCCGTGCCGCCGGACGAACCGTCCCATGCGCTCCAGCGCCTCTTCGATTTTCTCCTGCGCGGTGGCATAGCACATGCGGACGTAGCCCTCGCCGCCGAGCCCAAAGGCCGGGCCGGGGACCGCGGCCACGCGCTCCTCCTCGATCAGTGTCATGGCAAACTCCTCGGAAGTCATGCCGCTCACCCGGATGTCGGGGAACACATAGAACGCGCCGCGCGGCTCGAACGCGGGCATGCCGATGCTCTGCAATCCGGCGAGGAGCAGCTTGCGCCGCACGTTGTAGGACTCGCGCATCGCGTGGACCGCATCCTCCGCGGCCGGGTCGGTGAGCGCAGTCACCGCGGCGACCTGGGCCGTGGTCGGCGCGGACATGATGGTGTACTGGTGAACCTTGCGCATCAGGCCGAGGATGTCCGCGGGGCCGAGTGCAAACCCGAGCCGCCAGCCGGTCATGGCATAGTCCTTCGAGAAGCCGCCGATGATGACGGTGCGGTCGCGCATCCCCGGTAGGCTGCTGAACGTGACGTGCGGCTGCGCGTAGACCAGCCGGTCATAGATTTCGTCGGAGATGACGATCAGGTCATGCTTCTCGGCCACGGCGGCAATCTCGGCCATGCGCGCCGTGTCCAACACCGCGCCGGTCGGGTTGTTCGGGTAGTTGATGAGGATGGCCTTCGTGCGCGGGGTGACCGCGGCCTCCAGTTGCGCGCCCGTCACCTGGAAGAGGTGCTCCACCTGGGTGGCGATGGGGATGGGCGTGCCGCCTGCGAAGATGACCTCCGGCTCGTAGGCGACGAAGCACGGCTCCGGAACCAGCACCTCGTCGCCCGGGTTGAGGATCGCCATCAGGACGAGGTATAGTGCCTCCGAGCCGCCCACGGTGATGAGCGTCTCCCGCTCCGGGTCATACTCCACGCCGTAGAGCTGCGCCCACTTGGCGACGATGGCCTCGCGCAGTTCCCGCGTGCCCGAGTTGGAGGTGTAGCGCGTCTCCCCGCGGGTCAGCGACGCGATGCCCGCCTGGCGCACGACGTCCGGCGTCACGAAGTCCGGTTCACCGATGCCCAGTGAGATGACATCGTGCATGGTGGCTGCGATGTCGAAGAATTTGCGGATGCCCGACGGCGGCACCGCCGCCACCCGGCGGGATAAACGATCAGACATGATGACTCCTTACATGGGATATCCGTTCACATCGGTTGCCTTGACCATCCCCTCCAACACACTGCCGTCCGCAATCGCCGCCTGTGCCGTGCCCGTGTTCACCACCTCCACCTCGCCCCGGCACACCACGTCCCGCCCAAAGCGCACGTCACCTTGTACGTTGAACCGCCGGCATTCGATCAGCGAGGGCGGCCCATAGGGGAAGCGCGCCTCCAGCTCGTCAATCAGCCGGTAGTACTCGTTATCGAGTGTCACGTCGAGCGGGCAGCCCCGGCAGTTCTGATGGGCCACCACCTGCCAGTCATCGGTCGTCAGGATGTATGCGTCCGAGCGGACGGCCAGGAGGTCGGCGCAGGTCTTGACGGGCGCAAAGCGGGTGCGCGGCACGCGCAGCGCACCCGCGCCCTCGAACACGCTGATAGCCGCGCCCATCGCCGTCTCCAACTGATAGACAGGCGGCGAGGTCTCGTCCCGCGGGTCCAGCGTCTTGCTGTTGCGAATCAGCGGCAGGCCGAGTACGCCCCTCTTGTTAACTAATACGCGCTTTAGTGCCGATAAGTTCAACCACAGATTATTAGTATTAAAGTACCGATGTCTACGATAGTCCTGAAACGCGGGCATGTCCGCATCCGCACACTGCGCCGATTCACGGAGCAACAGCCGGCCATTGCGCGCCCGCCGCGCCAGGTGGCCGCCCTTGCGATCCGCGTGTGTGCGGTCAGCTACTTCCATCAGGAAGGGCAGGCCTTCGCTGACAAAGTAGCCGAGCAGCACCGGGTCCAGCACTGCGCCCAGGTTGTCCGCATTGGACACGAAGGCGTACTTGTAGCCGTTGTCCAGCAGCGTGTCGAGCATCCCGCTCGTCACGAGCGCCGGGTAAATGTCGCCGTGACCCGGTGGACACCACTCCAGTTCCGGTTCCTGCGGCCAGATTGCCGGGCTGAGATCGCCTTGCAGTACCTTCGGCGCCTTATGTTGCAGGAAATCCAGCGGGATGCGGCCCTGGAGGTCGCTGTAGGCAGCCAGTGCGGCCAGCGAGTCCTCATGCGTGTTGAAGCTGTCCATCAGGACGAGCGGCACGCGCGCCGCAAGGGCCTGCCGCGCCACGATATCAAGAAACGTGTAGCCGTTCTTGACCGGCAGCAGCGACTTGGCCTTTTCCAGGCCCATGCTGGTGCCCAGCCCGCCGTTCAGCTTGAGCAGCACGGTTCTGGACAGGGCCGCGCGGCCCGCCTCAGCCAGCTCCGTAGGGAGCGTTTCCAGGTCCGGCAGCGCCTCCACCGGCTCGATTTCGTCTTCCGCGATCAGGCCGGTCGAGCCGGCGGCCAATTTTTCGTAGTAGTATTTAAATGTACGGACCACAATGTCGGGCAGGCCCTCGCCTGCCATCCGTTCCGCAAAGGGTTTGAAGTCGCCGTTGACGCTCATATCCCTCTCACTCGACCGTAGGATGTTTCGTGTGCCACTCCGTCGCCTGCTCATAGGCGAACGCGGCAGACAGCAGCAGCGGCTCACGGAACGCGCCGGCCATCAGTTGCAGGCCGATGGGCAAGCCCGCCTCATCGAAGCCGCACGGCAGGGAAATCGCGGGGATGCCGGCCAGATTGACCGACAGGGTGAAGATGTCCGTCAGATACATGCTGAGCGGATCGTCCACCTTCTCTCCGATGCGGAACGCGGTTGTCGGACTGGTCGGGCAGGCAATGATGTCCACCTCGCGGAAAGCCGCGTCGAAATCCGCCTTGATGAGCGTGCGCACCTGCTGCGCCTTGAGATAGTAGGCGTCGTAGTAGCCTGCGCTCAACGCGTACGTGCCGAGCATGATGCGTCGCTTGACCTCCGGCCCGAAGCCTTCCCCGCGCGTCGCGCGGTAGGTGTCCCACAGCGACTCGGCGGGCGCAGACAGGCCGTAGCGGATGCCGTCGTAGCGCGCCAGGTTGGCGGACGCCTCCGCCGGGGCGATGAGATAGTACACGGGCAGCGCGAGGTCGGTGTGTGGCAGGGTAATCTCGTGCACCTCCGCGCCCAGGTCCGCAAGCACGCGGACCGCTGTGCGCACGGCGGCTTCCACCTCCGGCTGCATGCCGGGGACAAAGTACTCGCGCGGCACGCCCACGCGCAGCCCGCGTACGGACTGGCCCAGGCCGCGGGTGTAAGCGGGCACGGGCTCGGCCATGCTGGTGCTGTCGAGCGGGTCGTGGCCGGCGAGTACACCGAGCAACTCCGCCGCGTCGGTCACATCGCGGGTCAGCGGGCCAATCTGGTCGAGCGACGACGCATATGCGATCAGCCCGTAGCGACTGATGCGGCCATAGCTGGGCTTGAGACCAACGACGCCGCAGAGTGCCGCGGGCTGGCGCACACTGCCGCCGGTGTCGCTGCCCAACGCGGCCAGGCATTCGCCCGCAGCGACCGCGGCCGCGCTGCCCCCGCTGGAGCCGCCGGGCACGCGTGCCAGGTCCCAGGGATTGTGTGTGACATGGTACGCGCTGTTCTCCGTGCTGGAGCCCATTGCGAACTCATCGGTGTTGGTCTTGCCCAGGATGACCGCGCCTGCCTGCGCCAGCCGCGCCACCGCGGTGGACTGGTAAGGTGGGATGTACTGCTCGAGGATCCGCGAGCCGCAGGTGGTGCGGATGCCTTCGGTCGTGATAACGTCCTTGACGGCAAGCGGAATTCCGGTCAGCCGCGGCAGTTCATCTGTGGTGCCAGCGGCGCGTGCGGCTACCAGCGCGGCATCGGCCCGGTCCGCTGCGGCCAGCGCATGTTCCGGCGTCAATGTCAGATAGGCGCGCACCTGCCCGTCCACCGCGTCGATGCGCTCCAGCACAGCCTGGGTGAGTTCGCGCGCGCTGATCTCGCCCGCGGCCAGCAGGCGCCTGGCGGCATGGAGTGTGAGGGTGTGCAGCAATGAAGCCTCACTCATGTTCGAGGATGGTCTTCACGCGGAAGAAACCGTCGTGTGGATCGGGCGCGTTGGACAGCACTGCGGACTGCGGGAGACCCGGCCGGGCCTCGTCCGCGCGCATGACGTTGCGCAGCGGCAGCACGGTGGCGGTGGGTGGGATGGCGGAGGTGTCGATGCTCTGCAGCACCGCCGCGTGCTCCAGGATGGCAGAGAGCTGCTCCTGGAACCGGGCTTTCTCGGCCTCAGTCAGGCGCAAGCGCGCCAGCTCAGCGATATGTTCGACCTCTGCGCGGGAGAGGGCCATGTCTTGCTCCGTCCGGTCCGGCATACCCGGGAACCGCGTGTTGGATGTGTCCGGCATTATAGCATCTCGCTGCCGATGGTCACAAACGGTTGGCGGGCCGTCCGGCAGTGTGTTATACTTGTCGTGTGCTGTCGCAGCCGCAGCTATCCCCGGAGGATTCGATGGGTCACCTGTTACGGACGTTGCACGGATTTCGACCGCGGAGCATGGAGCCAGTCGTTACGGTCGGGTACGCCGGCCTCCGGTTACTTGTCACCTTGTGTCTCGCCCTCATCCTGGTTGGGCTGCTGGCTGCCGGTTGCACCTTCTTTGAGCCGCGCCTCGACCCCTATGCCGATATCCGCCAGAACCTGAGTGACGCTTTCCCGATTACCGATGCCGAGTTGGATGCGCTCCCGGTCTACAGCATCACGACCCGCATCGATCCCGTGGAAGAGCAGTACACCGGCACGCTCACCCTCAGCCTGCCGATTACCGGCTCTGTCGCGCTTGACCAGCTCTATTTCCGCTCTTATCCCAACCTGATTACCTTCGGCGGCACCCTGCAAATCAACGGAGCCAGCATCAACGGTGTGAATGTCAACTTCGGGCCTGCCGCAGACGGCACGGCGGTCGAGCTCATCGCGCCCGAACCGCTGGAACCGGGCACGCGTGCGGAGGTCTGGCTGGCGTTCAACGGCAGTCTGCCGGACCCAGGCCAGCCGGGCGCCTATACCATCTTCGGCTCCAACGAGGAAGTGCTCGGCCTGACAAACTTCTACCCGATTCTTGCCGGTCGCCGCGGGAACGACTGGGCGCTGGACATCCCGCATCCGCGCGGCGATGTGGGCTTCCACGCGGCCGCACTGTACCGCGCCCGCGTGACCGTCCCGCCCGGCCTGACGCTGATTGCCACGGGCACAGAAATCACGCGGACGACCGGGGTGGATGGCTGGGTGACGGCGCAGTTTGCGCTCGGTCCGGCACGCGAGTTTACCGTGTTGCTCAGCCCGCGGTTCGAGGTCGCGGAGGTCGAGGCGCTCGGCACCCGTATCCGCTCGTACTACTATCCGGAAGATACCGACGCAGGTCGAACGGCTCTCTACAGTGCGGCCGCGGCGCTGCGTATCTACAGCGATAAGTTCGGCCCCTACCCGTACCGCGATATGGCCGTCGTGCAGGCGCCGCTGACCTATCACGGCATGGAGTTTCCCGGAGTCAATCTCATCTGGAGTCAGGTGTACAACCGTTACACGCAGGATCTGGAGACACTGGTGGTCCACGAGGTCGCGCACCAGTGGTGGTACAACCAGGTGGGCAGCGACCAGGTGCGCACGCCGTGGCTGGACGAAGGCCTGGCCGAGTTCACGATGTACTACTACTACGGGGGCCGCTATGGGGAGCCTGTTGCGGAGCGCTTGCGCCAGGTGCGCTGGCAGCTGC
>DAOUGK010000110.1:0-1818 GCA_034429055.1 Anaerolineae bacterium
CATGTGTTAAGCACGCCGCCAGCGTTCATCCTGAGCCAGGATCAAACTCTCCGTATGATTTACTCTCGCCTTTGCAGGCCTTGACTCATTGGCTGACTTTGGTTCTTTCCTATCACTCTTCAGTTGTTAATGTGCCGCTGTGTCGGGCCGGGTCTTCACTCAGCCCATAGCGAAGATAAAGTTTACTACACGTTCGAAGTTGTGTCAAATTCCGACTTCGAGGCTTTTGCGCTCTGGTGCGGTGCTGGCCCGCTGAGGGCGTACACCGTACCGGTTTTTTGCGCAACGGTCGATGATATTAGCACACCGCCGTTTGCCTGTCAAATCCTGGGGTTGAGCCTTTTTGAGGGTCTCAGTGGATTTGAGTCTGTCGCTCTTCGCCCGGTTGCTCCTGCGGCGTCCGTTGACACTGGCCGTCTCAGGCGCAACGAGACGGGAGTCTATCATAGGGTCAGGAGGCTGTCAAATATGAGGCCTGGCCGCGCGCGGCGCCGTGCAAAAAAAGGCAGGCGGTGCTGATTCAGCGCCGCCTGCCCGTTGGCCGAGCCTCGCGCCCGTTCGTCACATGGTGCGGCGGCCTTCCAGCGCGCGGGAGAGCGTCACCTCGTCGGCATACTCCAGGTCGCCGCCCATCGGCAGGCCGCGCGCCAGCCGGGTAATCTGCGCCCCGCTTCCCGCCAACTGCTGATGGATGTAGGCTGCGGTGTTCTCGCCCTCCAGGCTGGGGTTCGTCGCGAGGATGACCTCACGCGGGGCTGCGGCCTGCACGCGCTCGACCAGCTCGGCAATCTTCAGCTTCTCCGGGTACACGCCATCGATGGGCGACAGCGCGCCGTGCAGGACATGATAAGCCCCCCGATATGCGCCGGTGCGCTCGATGGCGAGCACGTCCATCGGTTCCTCGACCACGCAGACCAGCGTATGATCGCGGCCTGGGTCCGCGCAGATCGGGCAGGGGCTCTGTTCGGCCACGTTGAAGCACTGCTCGCACAGCACCGTGCCCGATTCCAGCGCACTGAGCGCGGCGGCCAACGCCTCCGCCAGCCCGTTCGGCTCGCGCAGCAGGTAGAACGTCAGCCGCGAGGCCGTCTTCGGGCCGACGCCGGGCAGCCGGGAGAGCAGTTCGATCAGGTTCGCGACGGGTCGCGCTAAAGTCTGCGCCATCTCCGGGCCGTGCTTTCTACATCAGGCCGGGCAGGTTCAGCCCGCCGGTCAGCCCGCTCATCTTCTCCGCCGCCAGACCCTGCGAGCGTTCGAGGGCCTCGTTGACCACGGCCACGATCATGTCCTGGAGCATCTCGACATCCTCCGGGTCGACGGCCTCGGGCGCAATGGTGACGGAGAGCAGCTTTTGGTTGCCCGTCATCACGGCCTTGACCATCCCGCCGCCCGCGGTCACCTCGACGGTCTCATCGCCGAGACGCTCCTGGGTCTTGGCAAATTCCTCTTGCAGCTTCTGTAACTGGCCGGCCATGCCGCCACCGCCGCCACCGCCGCCGCCGGTTTGTTTCCGCAGCCCGTATGCCGGGCGTGACTTACCCTTACTCATGTGCGTCCTCCAATTCCAACATCAATCAGTTTTCTTGCCTGTCTTCTTCAGGTTCGTGACGACCGCCCCGCGGCGTCGCGCATCGCTGAGCAGTTGCTCGTCGGGGTCCACAGGGGTCCCTGCTGGCCCGCCGGCTGCCGGCGCGCCGGATGATGCAGGCGCCTCCCCCAACATCGAGCAGCGAATGACCACCCGGCGGCCCAGCACCTCTTCCCAGGCCGCCTCGATGTGCTGGCGGTTCTCCATCTGGTCCGCGATATCGCGCGAGA
>DAOUGK010000111.1:0-9871 GCA_034429055.1 Anaerolineae bacterium
ATCTCTGCGGGAAGGAGCATGGGCTTTCTCCGACGCTGAATGGTAGGGGTTCGACTCTATTCTAGCGCAAGAAGCCCATGTCCCTCCTGTTGTTAGCCTGTTAAGGTTCGCGAAAACGTACAAAGTCGAGCTTAGTATCTATCCGAGACCGGCCCCAGCGGGTTTTCGGATAGATACTTGGCGTTCCTGGTGCCTTCGCGGTTTCTTTTCGCCGCCGGACCCCAGCGTATAGGGGTCAAGAGTTCGAGGCAAGCAACTCCGCTTCGCTGAGGCCATACTCCGCCGCCAGGGCCGTCAGCCCGTGCCACGTATCCGCGGGCAGCTCGATGCCATCCCGCTCGCGCTGCGCCTGCGCGCGGAACTCCGGCTCCCCTGGGATCAGAATCTCCTCGCAGCCCGGTGCGCGCGTGCCCGACTTCACCAGTGCAAACAACCGGTCGGCCGAGCCTGTCAACTGCTCCAGCGCGCAGAACGCCTCCACCCGGATTGCCATCAGGAAGACGCCGTTACCCGTGGTATGCTCCGGCAGCGCGGTGCAGCCGTGCCCGGTCAGCGCGCCGCCCAGCAAGTCCGCCACCATCAGCAGCCCGTAGCCCTTATAGCCGCCCAGCGGGAGAATCACACCACCGTCGTAGAAGTCCGCCGGATTCGTCGTCGGCTGGCGATTGCGGTCGAGGATCCAACCTTCCGGAATCGGCACGCCCTTCGCCATCGCCACGCGCAGCTTGCCCTCCGCCGCCGGGGTCGTCGCGAAGTCCACCAGCAAGGGCTGGCCGCCGGTCGGAAATGCATAGGCGAAGGGATTGGTGCCGAAGACGCGGTCCAGCCCGCCGTATGGGGCGACGAACTGCGAGGCGTTGCACGTCAGAAAGCCGATCAGCCCGCGCTCGACCGCCAGCAGTGCGTATTCACCGAGCCGGCCGATGTGCGCCGAGTTGCGCAGGCCGACCGCGCCCAGGTCATGCGCCTCGGCCTTGGCAATCGCCAGCTCCATCGCCCGCCGTGCGGCCACTTGCCCGAACGCCCAGTGCGCATCGAGCAGCGCGGTCGTCGCAGATTCGCGGACGACCTCGATCGTCGCGGCCGGGTCGATCTCCCCCTTCTCCACCGCGCGCACGTACTGGAGCAGGCGGATGACGCCGTGCGAGTCGTGGCCGGCCAGGTTGGCCCGGACGAGCGAGCCGGCCACCTGTTGTGCGATATCGGGCGGCACATGGGCGGCAGTGAGGATGCGGATCGCGCAGGCGGTCAATTGCGACGCTGTGAAGCAAGGCTTATCCATTATGTCTATCCTTGGGTGGAGTGGGGGATGCAAAACTGCCTGGCGGGTGGTGCTGCCAGGCAGTCAATGTAAAGCACGTGCCGCGATCCGTCAAATACTAACCCACCACCGGCCGCAGAGGTCTCGACAGCAGATCGGTTCTGCCTTACCCGCAGCCGCCGCCGGAAGGCCCCTTCTTAAGCTTCAGCTGAATCTTGGGCGTGTACTCGACCTCGAATTGTTCCGCGTCGGGGGTGGCGGCCGGCGAGCGTGCGCCTGTCGCGAGCGTGAACTCGTAGCGCAACCGGTCATCCCCGGCTGCGGCTGCCGCCTTGCGCAGCGCAGGGTCCGCGCTCCCGAACGCGTCCAGCCAGGCGTTGACGCCGCCCCCGAGCACATACGCATTCGGCACGCTCTCGGCAGTCAGCAGCTTCCAGGCCGAGGTCGCGGCCGTTTCGTCGTTGCTCATCGTCACAAAGACCGTGTTGGCGGGCTCCAGCAGCAGGGCCGGAATCAGGCCGGGCAGCATGTCGAGTGTGGCATGGCGCGCGCCGGCGATGTGGAAGAGGTTGTAGTCAGTCTCGCTGCGCACATCCAAGAGAACCACCTTCAAGTCGTCGTTGTGCAGCGCATCGAGCAGCTCGCCGGGGTGAATCTGCACCGCGCGCTCGGCCAGCAGGGGCTCCTTCTCCGGTGACAGCGCCTGCCACTTGTCCGCCGAGGTCGGCTGGCCGATGAAGATGAGTGCCACGGCGCCCAGGGCCAGCACGGCTGCACCGGCATAGCGCGCTTTCGGCTCCCGCTTCAGGTCGCGGCCGCCGAAGATGCGTTCGAGATGCTCGCCGCCCCAGAACATGAAGAGGGCCATCAGCACGATGCCCAGCACCACCACCGCCACCGGCAGCCCCAGCCAATCCTGCAGGGTGAGCCGGCCCAGGTACGACGAGTTCCAGAACCCGGCAAAGGAGTCCACCGTCTCGCCGAAAAGGAAGATGCCGAACAGGCCGCCCAGCACGAAGAACAGGCCGTCGATCTTGCGCGTTGCCAGCGCGACCAGCGAGGTGCCGGGGCAGAAACCGCCGACGATGAAGCCGACACCCATGATGAGGCCGCCCACGATGTCGGGCCACAGATAGGTCGTATTGACATAGATCAGGTTGTAGTCCAGCAGCCCCAGGCCGGTGGCAGCGAAGATCAACACCAGCGCGGTCACGATGGCGCCGAACATCACCTTGAGCACCGTCAGTTCCTTGAAGTAAAACTGCCCGGCGAGCTTCAACGAATTGCCGAACCCGGCGCTCTCCAGGACAAAGCCGAAGGCCACGCCGATCAGCAGATAGACGACGTACTGGCCCCAGTGGCCGAGGTACGTCGCAAGGGTCAGGGGAAAAGGCGCCATCGTGCCTCCTACGGAGCAGTTCTATACTCAGTACTCAGTCCAATGTAAAAACCAGAGGCGATTCTGGACAGGATTGACAGGATTTACAGGAGTAATCCCGTCAATCCTGTCCCAGTTCTGACCGCGGCACTCACTCTGGAATCGGTTTAGTTCCAGAACTTGCGCAAGAAGTAGGCCAGCGCATAGGCGCCGGCGAAAACCGCGAACATGAAGGCCCAGGACCCGGCGGAGAGCACCGCGCCGCCGGACAGGGCATGGCCGGAGGTGCAGCCGCGCGCAAAGCGCGCGCCGTAGCCCATGATGGCCCCACCCAGGAAGGCCATCGCCCAGCGGGTGCGCGGCGTAATCCGCGGGCCGCGCACGGTCTCCACTTTCAGCCGGCCGTTGAGCCAGCCGGACAGGAAGCCACCGAGCAGCGTGCCTATCACGCCGAAGACGGTCCACGAGTCCAGCGGGTTCTTGTCGCCCCCGGCAATCTTCACCAGGTAGGGCAACTGGTCCATGTGGTCCGGCGCCACCAGGTCCGCAAAGAAGCCGATGATATTGTTCAGACCGCCCGACGCACCCAAACCGTTGCCGGTGAGAAAGAACGAGGCAAACAACACCACGCCGAGCAGTGCGCCGCCCAGGTAGGGATGGATGTACGGTCGGGTTGGCCGAGGGGCGAAGAGCCCGGACCGCGGCCGGGCGGCCCGGCTGGGCATGGGATTGCCGGTTTCAACTGCCATAAGACGCCTCCTGCGCGGAATTCAACGCCGCCCGATGGTCATGCGCCCCCTCGGCCGCGTGCGCCTCCACATCTTCCCACCCCAACATCATCGCCTGAATCAGGGCCAGCGGAGAGTGGCCGGTGGTGGTCAGATACACATGCACCACAATGAAGGCGGCCAGCAGCCACGAGATGAGCGTGTGGACCGGGGCCAGCAAGGGCAGCCCGCCGACGCCCTGCGCCAGGTCAGGCCAGTGCTGCGCGCCCCACATCAACGCGCCGGTGATGATCTGACCGGGCAGCAGGACATTGAGCAAGCCGAAATAGGTAATCTGTTGCAGGGGATTGAGCTTCCGTTCTACCGTCTTCTCGAAGGGGTGCGGATCGTGCCGGAAGATACCCCGCAGATAGTATTTGGCCTGCAAGATGGCCTGGTCGTAGAAGCCGCTCGGCCGCGGGATGAACTGCCTCACCTCGCCGCTTGCCAGGTGGTAAAAGAGCGACAACCCCGCGTTGATGATGACGATGGCTGCCAGCACGTTGTGGACATACACCACCGACCTGAAGGCAAACAGGCCGAAGATGTCGGGCTTGTGGATGATCAACCCCGTGCACAGCAGGCCGATGATGGTGAAGGTCTGGAGCCAGTGCCAGAACCGTTCGTAGGCGCTGTAGATATAGACCCGCTTGAGCGCGGTCTCGTGCCGCGGCCGGCGCCGCGCGCTCAGGATGCGCAGCCCAGCGTGCGCGGCAACGCCCACCAATGTGCCCGCGAAGGCCAGCAGGCCGAAGACATCCACGACCGAGACGCGCGACTGGCCGAAGATGTACAGTCCCTCGGCCGCCGGGATCGCCTGGTAGTGCAGCGCACCGCTGGCAGTCGCATCGAGTCTGCCGCTCAGCTTCGCGTTCCCGCTGGACAGCAGGGCCGGCGTAACGCCGGTGGGACCGGCAGCGGCCAACGTGAACGTCTGCGTCAGGCGCGAGGCTGCACCGTGACAGGCGGTGCAGTCGCGCGTGACCCATTCGCCGTTGGCTACATCATGGCTGACTGCGTAGGGCTGCACATCGCCGGCGATGTGGGGCGCAGCCAGGCCCAGGCCCGCAAGGCGGGCAGCAACGGCCTCCTGCTTGGCCGCGGTGTCCAGCACGAGCTCCGCGGCCGCGAGTCTGCCGTCGCCATCGCCATCGAGCGCGGCCACCACCTCGGCGGCATATTGCTCGCCGTCGAAGAAGGCGGCCTGCAGGTCAACCTGGCGCACGGGCCGCGGCGGATCGCCGTAGACCCAGTACCAGGCGGTCACCAGGTTATGCGGCGCGAGCCGGGTCTGCCCATCCACATCATCGCGCGCCAGCAGCACCGGCTGGAAGCCCGTCACGAGGGAGGACGCGGCCAGGGGGTCGCCGTCAACCCCGCGGAACTCGCGCCGCGGCTCGCCATCGGGCTGCAGGACGGTCCAGTCCACGCTCTGCAAGGCAGGCGCGTAAAGCTGTGGAATATGACAGCTCTCGCAGGAGACCGTATCGAGGTGGCGCTGCGTGTAGGGCAGCCACGCATGGGTTGCCTCCGCAGCGTGACACCCATCGCAGCGGCGCATGGTGTCGGCCAGTTCCGGCGCGACCGTATGCTGCGCGGTCGCGCCCTTGGCAAAGTCGTGCACCGGGCGCTCGAGGTACTCGCCCAGGTCCAGGCGCCGCGGGTCAAAGGCCAGGTGGTCGGGCCGGGTGGCCGAGCTCTCCTGGAAATAAACCGGGTTATTGAGCGAAAAGTGGCAGTCCGTGCACTGGAGCTGGCGTGCGGCATGGATGTCCCAGGGCCGGGTCAGCCCATCCTTCCCGGCGAGGTTCAGGCCGGAATCGGAAATGTGCTGCTCGGCGATGATCTGGCCGGTCGTGAGGCTGGCGCTGTAGCGGGTGGCGTTGGTGCTCCAGGTGGCGTTAGCCGCCGCCGCAAGCGAGAGGGGCGTCTCCGCGTCCGTGTGGACCAACCCGTGACACTGGCCGCAGTTGGCATTGCTTGGGTCCTGCACCGTCACAAACTCCGGCTTGAGTAAGCCCTCCGCGTCGAACGCCTCCGGCTGCCAGCGGTACGCAGCGCCATTCATCTCCACCAGGCCCCTTCCCACCAGAGTCGCGGTGTTGGCCCAGCGGAATGCGCCGTCTTGCAGGGCTGCGATGCGGGCGTCGTTGTTGGGAGCCGGCAGGTGGCACAGGAAGCAGTTCATCTCCACTCCACCCGATGCGGCCCAGTCCCAGGCCGTGGCCTCACCCGTCGCGGCGTCGAGCAGTGCGGTCTCGGGGCTGGCTGCATCGACAGGCAGCTCCGTCAGCAGGCTGCCATCGCGGGCATACAGCGCCGGTCCGCCGCCCACGTGGCGGTCGCCGAAGCGCATCACCCACTCCGGCGTGCCCAGGTCGAGCAGCGAATCGCCCGGGGCAGACAGATACCGGTAGCGCAGGGCGTCCCACCGGCCAAATGCGCCGGCGCCCACATCCCAGGCACGACCGGTCAACGCGGCGGCCGCCTGCCCCATGTCATCGAGGCCCAGGGAAGCATGGTAGCTGTGCGACTGAATGAACTCCGTGTCGTGGCACGCGCCGCACGTCTTGAGGGTCGAGACCGGCTGGCCCGAGAGCAAAACGCTGGCCTCGTTTGCATCCAGCAGCGCGAACTGCGGGTGCAGCGGCGCAGGCTGCGGCAGCGGCCGCGCGGCGGGCTGGGCCGCGGCGCCACTGAGGCTCAACCCGGCGGCGAGCAGGACCGTGCTCAGGATGACCGATATGCGTAGGCGATGCGATATCTTCATGTGGCTCTCTTATCTCGCCAGTTTGCGGCTGCCCCACTCGAGGGGATCGCCGTTATAGCCCAGGGCACGCCAGTCCATGCGCCCATCCGGACCGTGGCACGCTTCACATTGCAGCGCGTCGGCCGCAGGCTGCACCATGTGGGTGGCCGGGTAGTACATCCACGTCTCCGCAAAGTCATACTCGCCGGAGAAGGGGATGCCCGCATCTTCTGCGCCCAGCGCCAGCCCGGAGGGCCAATCGAAGGTAGTCCAGTAACCGCCTTCGCCTGCGGTCCGTGGGGCCAACAGGATGTTGTGGACCGTGTCATAGGGCTGCCGGGCGACGTGCACCTTGAAGGGGAAGAGCTTCGCGTCCGGGTCGGTGATGTCGCCGGCCGGCACGTTGATCATCGCCGGCTGCGTGGGGTCGATCTGGTCGCCCAGGAGGTAGCGGTAGGCGTTGCTCCCGTTGAACCAGCGATAGGTCGGCGCGACGTCAGTCTCGTAGTGAAAGTCGCCCTTGATCTTCAGATACGTGAGATGATCCTCGGGCCGGTCCTGGCCGGAGGTGGACCAATCCCAGTAGACCTTGGTCGGATTCTTGAGCGCGATCGCCGGAATGTGGCAGGTCTGGCAGGCGACGCTTGCCGTGTGCGCGTTGATGCGCTCGTCGACGTGCGGCGCGGCCGCGTGACAGTCGGTACACTGCACCTGTTCATCCGCGGAGATAGTCAGGTTGTCGGCCAGCAGGCGCCCCTTGATGGCGTGGTCGGTCCCGCGATGGCAGTCGATGCACAGGAGGTCCAGGCTGCCCATGTGGACATCCAGGCTCTCCGCCGGAAAGTTCAGGCTGGAATCCAGGTCGCCGTGCTTGACATTGTTGCCGCCCCCGCCGTCATAGTGGCAGAAGCCGCAGTTCTCGCGCGTGGGCCGCCCCACGGTCTGCGCGGCCGCAGCCAGGTCCAACCCTTCGAGCGGATAGCCGTAATCGCCCTTGCCGTAGGTCGAGCGGTCCGCGTGGCAGACGAGGCAATCGACGTTGAGCGGGTTGCCGAAGTCGAATGTGTCATCGGCCCAGCCGTAGCCCGCATGGCAGCTCATGCACTTGCTCTCGTTGCCCTGCGCGCTGATGCAGAAGTTGTTGATCTGGTTCTTCTTGCCGATGGTCACCATCTCTCCGCGCCAATCGGCCATGACCGGCGCGCTTTCCCATGTCCAGTGGGTCGTGGCCATCAATTGGGTAGCCGCGCCGGGATGGCAGGAGAGGCAGGCCTGCGTGACCTCCGGTCCGGCGGCATACGGCCCCTTCAACAGGTGCGCATGATCGGTCTCCGGCACCCGCGTCGGCACGCTGGCCGCAGGATTGTCCCGCGCCTCGGTGGTCTGCGGGCGCAGGAGCACCAGCGGAACCAGGATCACGGCGAGGGTCGCGACCAGGCCGATGAGCCAGGTGGCGTTCTTTCTCAGCAAGGCAGGAATGCGCATGGCAAACTCCTGAACAGGATGGGCGCCCGCTTGTCAGGCAGCGAAATACGGTCAGTCCAGATGGGTTACGGACGGGTAATCGGAGAAGTGCCGCCGGGCCGGCTCCTGAATATCTTCGGGCGCCTGAAGCACGAGCACCAGCGTGGCCGGTTCATCGCCGGGGTTGCTCCACCGGTGCGGCAGCCCTGCCTCGAACAGCAGGAAGTCGCCCGGCTCCAGGGCATAGATGGCGCCATCGATCTCGTAATCCACCCGGCCCGCGACCACGCAGACCAACTCGTGCCCCGCGTGTACAACTTGCCCCGTGCCTATGTCCGCGTGCGGCGCAAGCGTGATGTAGAACGGCTCCATCTGCTGTCCATCCAGCCGCGCGCCCAGCCCCTCGATAGTGAGACCTGCGCCGCGGATTGCAGGCCGTTCGCCGGCGCGCACATGCAGGATGCGGGCGCGGGTGTCAGCCTCGAAGAAGTAGCTCATCTTCACGCCCAGAGCCGCGGCCAGCCGCTGCAGCGTGGCGACGCTGGGTGAAATCTCATCCCGCTCGATGAGCGAGATTGCATTAGGTGACAGGCCGGCCAACTCGGCCAGCCTGCGCTGAGATAGCTCGCGCTCTTTGCGCAGGCCGCGCAGGCGAGAGCCGATGGACAACTCGTTTTCCGGCATGGTTATGCAGTCACCAATCTGGGAAGTCAGGTGCGCGGTTCTTTGTGGAGCAAAAGCCGCACAGCACAGCTTGGATTATAGCCTCTTTGCTGTCAGTGTCAACTAATATACTTGACAAACTCTGGCAATCTGAGTAGGATTAGCGCCGGTTTGCCTTTATTCCATATTTGCATCTATTGACATTTTGCACATATAGTGATAGCATCTATACAGGTTATACAAGAAGGAAGAAGGGGTGCAGATTATGCCACGAGGAAGAGGGGGAGGGGGCCGCGGCTTTCGCGGAGGCGCCTGCCCGCGCCGCATCAGTCGCTTCCTGGAGCCGTGCCTGCTGCTCCTGCTGCGCGGGGACGCGTCCCACGGATACAACTTGCTGGAATCACTGGGGCAGTTCGGCTTCACGCCCGGCTCAGTGGACACGAGCGTGGTGTACCGCGTTTTACGTGAGATGGAGGAATCCGGCTGGGTCAGCTCCCAGTGGGACACAGCCGGCTCCGGCCCGCCGCGGCGGGTCTACACCGTTACCGCGGACGGCGAAGCGTACCTGGCAGCCTGGATCAACGACCTACGGTGCACGCGCGACGAGATCGACCAGTTCATTGAGACCTACGCGCGGCAGAGCGCGGGCCAGGCCAACCCGAACATATCCTGAGGAGGAGGCCGATGTCTCAGGAAAACGAAATGGCGCTCACGCCTGTACCAGAGGCGCGCGTCGCGGTGCTGCCGGCCCAGCCGCAGCGCCGAATCTGGCCACTCGTCGGCGCCGCCCTGGTGTGGGCGGCACGCGAGCTGCTGCCGGAGATTCTGGCTGCGTGGCAGGCAGCCCGGAACAAAACAGCGCAGCAGGCAGGACTGGCGCAGGACGTCGCAGATTCCCTGACGCCGGTCAGCCGGCCGCTCGCCAGCGGCGTGTTCGCCAACCGGCGGGGTCGCCGCTTACGGCGGGGCCGCGCCTGATCAAGGTCGCACGCGCGGTGTCTTGAGAGCGTCGCGCAGACAATAAAAATGAACATTGAATCTCGAACAACTCACGGAGGACTTACATGCGCATAGCGGTTTCATCCGAGACGAACGCCGGCCTCGACGCGCCGGTCGCCGAGCACTTCGGGCGCTGCCCGTTCTTCACCCTGGTGGACGTGGAGGGCGACTGCATCCAGGCGGTGCAGGTCATCGCCAATCCGTTCTTCCCGAACCACGAACCGGGCCAGGTCCCGGCCTTCGTGCACAGCCAGGGGGCGAACGTCATGCTGACCGGCGGCATGGGCGGCCGCGCGGCCGCCTTCTTCCAGCAGTCCGGCATCCAGCCGGTTACCGGTGCATCCGGTGCGGTGCGCCAGGCACTGGCACACCTGCAGAGCGGCGGGCTGGGTGGCTGGGCGCCGTGCAGCGAGAGCGTGGCGCACGGCCACGGCCATAATCACGAGCACGCAGAGAGCAGGTAGGTATCGCGAAACCCAGGAAAGGGGTAAACATCATGCCAAGGGGAGATCGCACAGGACCGATGGGGGCCGGCCCGATGACCGGCCGTGGCGCCGGCTGGTGTGCCGGCTATGACCGGCCCGGGTTCG
>DAOUGK010000112.1:0-2955 GCA_034429055.1 Anaerolineae bacterium
GCCGGCTAGGGTCAGGAAGAGGCCCATCGCGGCTGCGCTGATCGGCGCGGCCAGCAGCAGCACGAGCGGCAGGAAGTTGTGCAGCTCACCGGTCAACGGGTTGGCAACCTGGATGCTGAAGCGCTCGTAGTCGGACAGGATCCAGAGCAGCAGTCCGTTGAGGATGCCGAGCGGCAGGGCCCAGGCCCAGGCAACGGCCCGACTCCTGACGCGTGCGCCGGGGCTGCTCAGGCGGTAGTGCCAGGCGGCCAGCAGCAGGTTGTCGGGGGATATCGCATAGCCGGCCTCCACCGCCTCCCCGAAGGCGGCCTCGTCGCCGGCCTTAACAGCCGCCCGATAAGCTCGCTCCAGCCCTTCGGGATCGCCGGTCAGGCTTTCGATGGTCTGCTGGTGGGACATCAGTGCCTCTCCCGACTGAGATCGCCGCGCTGTGTGGATTTTGTGGCGATGACGACTCAGTAGCCGGCAATGTAGCACGGCCGCGGCCGACCGTCAACTGCTGTGACGGCAGTCCCCGGGTGCGCGGGCGCCGCAGGGCCGAGCCGGGGTTCGACGGTCCGATACGGCTTTGCCGATGCAGAATTTACGGGTTGCCTCACCCGATTCGTCGGGGCTCACGCGAACCATCAGGCTGTGCGATAGGCCAGCGCCAGCAACACCTTGACGAGGATGATCCCCAGGATGCCGGCCAGGAGCAGCCAGCCGTCGAGCGGCACGATCCGGAACCGGAAGATGCCCTGCAGGCCAAGCAGCAGCGCCAGCACACCGAGCAGGTAGCCTGAGATGGTGACAGGGTGGGTCCACAGATTGCGGACGGCGGCCTGGCCGATGCCGCGCGCACAGAGGGCCATCCCGAGGAGCAGGACGACGAGATAGGTGACGCGGCTGGCGGCGATGGCAGTGAGGAAAGAAGTGCTCATAAGAATGCTCCTGGAAGTGGAATTACTCTGAAGTACGCTTCGATCGAGCCCAGGGTTGCGCGGGCAGCGGAAATACCCGAGACTGTCCGCCGGTTTGGCTGTCTACGCATGTAGACAGCCAAACCGGCTGAAGCCTCGACTCCAACCTGCGCCATCGCGCTACGCCGGGCATTTCTGGCGCCAGATGCGCTTGCCTGCGCACACGCCCGATAGTAGAATAGCACCGGCAATCATATCGTCCCTTCGTTCCTGGCACGCGTCGTGTGCGGGCGCTTCATGGTGCAGCGCGAGGAAGACTTCATCCTCGCCACGCGGCTGGCGAACGGGCTGCGCGATGCGGCAGATCCGTACGCGATTCAGGCTCAACCACGGAAAACACGGAGCACACGGAAGAGCAATGTCGATCCGAGAAAAGGGTCGCATCGCCCCTTGTGGGCGTGCCGACGGGCACAAGGGCCCTATGCTACGGATAATCCGTGGAAGGGAACATCATGTCTGACACAATGCCTGACAAACCCAACATCCTGTACATATTTGCGGACCAGATGCGGGCGACGGCCATGAACTGCATACCCGAGCCGCTGCGCGAGCCGGTCCACACGCCGAACCTGGACCGCCTGGCCGGCGAGGGCACGCTGTTCACCAATGCGTATGCGAACTCGCCCGTGTGCACGCCCAGCCGCGCGACCCTGCTGACCGGCAAGTACGCACTGAGCTGCCGCTGCATCGTCAACGACCTGCGGCTGCCCGAGGACGAGCGCAGCATCGCGGACGCGCTCAACGACGAGGGGTATCGCTGCGGCTACGTCGGCAAGTGGCACCTCGACGGCATCTCGCGGCACATGTTCACCCCGCCGGGCCGCCGCCGCCACGGGTTCGATGCGTACTGGGCCGCGTACAACTGCAACCACAACTACTTCGACCCGAAGTGGTATGAGGACGACAACCCCGTGCTCCAGCGCAAGGCCGGGTACGATGCGGACATCCAGACGGACCAGGCCATCGGCTTCCTCGAACGGGCCCGCGACGAACCGTTTTGCCTGTTCCTGTCGTGGGGCCCGCCGCACGACCCGTACCGGACGGTCCCGCAGGAGTTCCTGGACATGTACCCGACCGACCGGGTCACGCTGCGGCCCAACATGGAGGGCGCAGACCCCGAGGCGCTGGCCGGCTACTATGCGCACGTCACCGCGCTGGACCGCAACGTGGGCCGGCTGATGGACGCGCTGGAACGGCTGGGGCTGGCCGAGAACACCATCGTGGTCTTCTCCTCCGACCACGGCGACATGCTGTGGGCGCACGGCCGGCGCAACAAGCAGCAGCCGCACGACGAGAGCATCCACATCCCGCTCATCGCGCGCTGGCCCGGCCACCTGCCCGCGGGAGAGACAAACGACCTGCTCATCGGCGTCGTGGACCATGCACCGACGCTTCTCGGGCTCGCGGGCGTGGCCGTGCCCGGGGAGATGAACGGCCGCGACCTGAGCGGCTTTATGACGGATGGGACTGCGGCGGACGATGACCGGCCTACATCCGTGCTCATCGGGGAGTACTTCTCTTTCGACCAGGCGCAAATCTGGCAGCCGTGGCGCGGGGTGCGCACCGAGCGGTACACCTATGCGCGCTGGCTGCAAGGGGGCGGCGTGCTGTTCGACAACGCTGCGGACCCGTACCAGATGCACAACCTGTTCCACGAGCCGGAACACGCGGCCACGCGCCAGGCGCTCGAAGCCGAGCTGCAGGGCTGGCTGGGCCGCGTGGGCGACGGCTTCAAGCGCGGGGAGGAGCACCTGCGCGACCTCGGTCAGCAGGAGGAATGGCTCATCCGGCAGGAGCACTTCTACGGCTTCTCCACGCGGAACTTCTGATGGCGGGACAGGCAATGGCCGGACAGGCAGTGTCAGGGCACCAAGGCCGCGCTCATCGACCTCATGCTCGACCTGGTAATGCGGCAGTACCAGCCGCTGCCCAACCGCAACCGCCAGATGTGGACCGGCGGGATGCAGGGGCCGGCACGCTGACCGGTACAGGCACA
>DAOUGK010000113.1:0-12174 GCA_034429055.1 Anaerolineae bacterium
TCGAGAGTACCAGCTTGCGCATCGTCTCGAGGGATAGCTGCATCGACTCGGCCAGCCAATAGGGCAGGCTCCATTCGAGCGCCCACCGCGGCGGCCGGATCTGCTCCAGCCAGGCCGCCGCGGCTGCAGCCAGCCGGGGCGTCGTGAACCGGCACGCGGCGATATACCCCTCGCCGGCCGCCAGCACCTCGGCCGCAGGCAGAACCGGCGCAGGTGGGATAGGGGATTCCTGCGAAACATCGCCATCTGCCACAGCAGGATTGTAGCAACTTTGCCTGCGCCTGTCAAAGCTTGTACGCAGCTTGCTCCATGGCCGCAGCACCCGCAGCGGCCGGCCCCCTCCGTACGGGCGGACCTGGGCCAGCTTCGCTGGCACGTCCGCCCCCCCATTGAAGCCTGTCGCCCTGACAACACAGGATGTGGTATGATGGCTGTCGCGGCTGCAACGATATGGCCTCTCCCCGCGACCAGCACAAGGAGGATCGTGCGATGAATGCCCGAGAACGCGTGCGCGCTGCCCTCACGCACCGGCTTCCTGATCGCCCACCCAAGGCCCTGGCGTTCTGGGAGGAGCGCCTGCCCGGCATGGCGGATACAGCCGCAGAACTGCGGCTCGATGTGCGCTTTGTCGCTTTCACCCCGCCCGCAGACCAGCGGGACTTCCTGGCCTATCTCCGCGGCTTGCCGCCCGACGTGCACCTGGGCAACCTGCGACAACTGCTGCCTTACCACCAGTGGAACTATCACCCGGAGCACGGCCCCCGTGGGCCCCTCTCGGCCGCGGAGACGCTGGCGGATTTTGCCGCGTTCATCATGCCGCAGGTCGTCACGCCGGACGCGCCGGGCGAGGTTGCCGCTCAGGTCGCGACCTGCCACGCCCGCGGCTGGGCAGTCGCCGGCTCGCCGCCTCATCTGGGCGGGGAACTGTTCGAGAGCGGTTACCGGCTGCGTGGATTCACCACGTTCCTGGAGGACCTGCGCCTGCGGCCCGCACTGGCACACTACCTGCTGGACCAACTCGGTGCGCTGGCGCTGCACAGCGCGGTGATCCTGGCGCGCGCCGGGGTGGACATTCTGCTGCTGGATGATGACGTGGCGATGGCGAGCGGCATGATCATCGGCCCGGCCACCTGGCGCATCTTCTTCAAGCCGCGGCTGGCAGAAATCATCCGGGCCGCGCGGTCCGCGGCGCCGGACCTGCTTATCTTCTACCACTCGGACGGCGACTTTTCGCTGATTCTGCCCGATCTGGTTGACATTGGCGTGGATGTCATCAACCCGATTCAGCCCGACTGCATGGATGCGGTGGCGATCAAGCGCGCGTTCGGTGCCCGGCTGGCGCTGTGGGGGACGGTCGGGACCGCGGCGCTCTGGGACCACGGCACGCCGGAGGATGTCCGCGCAGAGGTGCGGCTGCGGGCGCGCACGCTCGGTCCGACCGGTCTGCTGCTGTGTCCGGCCTACGACATCGACTTTGCACCGGTGGAGAACGTGCTGGCCTTTGCGCAGGCCGTCGAGGAAGCGGCCGGGTAGCTGGAGCGCGCCGAACGGTCGGATGCACAATTGCACATCCGACCGCCGGGCCGGTCACGGTCGAAGCCTAATGCTTCGTCGAGAGATTCAGGAGCCGATAGATCAGGCAGAAGCCTGTGGCTGCCGTGAACAGCGCCACCGCCGCCAGAACGATCAAGATCACTTTGAGGACGGTATCCGTGACGGCGAACAAGGCGATGAGCAGCAGTGCGATGCCGATGATGGCGCGGATGATCCGGTCGGTCGAGCTTTCGTTGACGGTCATACGAACCTGCCTTTCTGCTATTGAAGATACCCCAGCCACTTCTCCTGGTAGTCGATCATCGTATCCAGCATTTCCTCCATGCCGTGATACCGGTTGACAACCGGGTCAACCAGCAAAGCCTGGAGCGCAGCCGCCTTCGATTTATGGATGATAGCCTCTGCCGTGAGGTCGTGGACCGCGGCCTGGTTCATCAGCAGGCCGGTGAAGCCGCGCGGCAGCGCACCCGGCGAGACACCTTGCAGCCCTGCCGCATCCACCGTGGCCGGGACTTCGACCACCAGCCAGTCGGGCAGGCCCGCAATGAGGCCCCGGTTCGGTATGTTCACGGCGGCTTCCTCGTAACCCGCATTGGTCACGATGCCCTCGATGATGGGCACGATCCGCTCCTTCAGTCGCAACTCGATCTTCGGCTCGATGGTGGACAGGTACATCTTGTAGAAGCGGTAGAAATCGAGGATGCCTTTGTGGTCGGTGACATCATAGGCCCACTGGATGTACTCCCCGAAATGGCTGTCGCTCGTGATGGGCATCACGCCGAACTTCTCCAGGATGACCTGGAACACGCGGCGTTCGGGCCATGCCTCGGTCATCACGCCAGCCATATCCCCGGCCTCCTCCGGCCAGCGCCCGGTCTCCTTGAAGTACTTGTACATGCCCTCTAGCGACGGCATGTTGCCGAAGAAGAGCGGCGCGCGGGCGCGGATATCGGGATAGGCGTCGGCCCCGGTCTCCCGGTAGCGGGCTGACGCCACCACGCTGAAATGATTGAGGCCGCCCGCACGCACTTCCAGCGCCTCGTACGGCACGCCCAGGATGTGCGGCAGGAATTGCGGAAGCGAGGCTATCTCGTGGCACAGGCCGAAGAACTTCAGGTCAGGGAAGGCCCGCGTGACGGTCGTGCAGATACGGCTCATCGGGTTGCTGAAGTTGGCGACGTACGCATCCGGGCAGATACGCATGATATCCGCGCAGATATCCAGGATGGGCGGCGTGATGCGCAGCGCGTGGAAGAGGCCGCCCGGCCCGCCGTTCTCGCCGTAGACCTGCAGGACCCCATACTGCTGCGGGATGCGCCAATCCTGCTCCCACAGCTCGAAGCGATTGCCGACCTCGATGGAGATGACGACGAAGTCAGCCCCGCGCAGGGCGGTCGGGCGATCCGTCGTCGCTGAGACCGTGAACGGCAGCCCCGCGCTTGCGATGAAGGCGCGAGCCTGCTGCTCCATCGCAGCCAGCGTGACCGGGTTGATGTCGTGGAGCACGATCTCGCTGCCTGCGAGCACCTTGCTCTGGAGGATGTCGCCGATCGTGCTGGTGCCGAACTGCGCGCTGCCCGCGCCGATGAGGACGATACGTTGTGTCATCTGATGACCCTTTCACTGTATGAGGTTGACTGCGCGCGGTGTCCGGAAGATACGTCCGCCTAGCGGACGACGCCCACCGACGGCACCATGCGCTCATAGTGCACCGATTGGAGGCCCAGCCGCCCGCCTGCCACCGTTGCCAGGCCGGACAGGAAGAAGAGTTGGCTGGAGCCGCCGCCGTCCATGTTGACGGCCTGCACCGCGCCCATCTCGGCCATGAACCCGGCCAGCTCGACGAGAGTTGCCCCTGCGCTGTCCAGCCGCGCATCGCGCACCCCGCCCGTCTCCGAGCCGACAAGGACGGTGACAAGGATCTCCCCGGCGCGCGTGACCCCCACGCCCACGCGACCTGCGCGGGTGCGGTCCACGTCCAGCGGAAACATCGTCGGCACGACGCCGACCTCCCGGCTGCCGTCCGGCAGGGGCCGGTCGGTCCAGAACGCCTCCTCGGCCAGCGTGTCATCCGTCAGGCTGACCGCGCCGTCCGCCAGCAGTTGCGGGCCAGCCTGCAACGCCTGCCGGATGTCTGCGTGACGGGCCTGGCGAAACCGGTAGCCCACCCGGCCCGCCATCAGCGCGGCGGCGGTGTCTGCTGCCAGCGCGCCGGGCGCGCAGGAGAGCACGAAGCCGTTCTGCGGAATCTCCAGCTCGCCGCCCTGCTGGTGGCTGACGACGCGGCGGTTGACGATGGTGAACTCGTGACGCTCCGGCGCGGACGGGGTGAACCCGATGACCCGCCCGTGGGCAGGAATGGCCCAGCGCCGGGTGTACGACGTCACAGGAGCCGGGGTGTCCACGGCGAACGGAAGCGCGGCCGGGACGTCTCCAATATACAGGTCCACATCGGTCAGCCCGAACGTGCCCGCGTCCCACCTACCGTCCGCCTGCTGGAAGAGGGTTGCGCGCGGGTAGAGCGGCGGGCGCTGGATCTCGCCCCTGCTGACGAACAGGTTGAAGGGCTCGCCCAGGCCAGAGTGGTGGCTGAGGCAGTCGTTCGGCTCCAGCAGGAAGAACGCGGTGTTGAACGCGGCCAGCGGATTCTCGTGCCAGACCAACTCGCGCACATAGCCGATGCAGTCGATCGCGATGACATCCTCGAAAGGATGCACCCCCGCGAGATCGTCGTTCTCTGCCGCCATCCAGGGCGCCGTGTAGAGATGCAGCCGGTTCTCGGCTTGCAGCCAGGCGACGACCGCCTCGCCCCGCGCGCACCAGGTCCTTTCCGCTGCGGGCACTGCGGTATGCCATCCCTCGGTCCTGCGCTGCAGCCAGCCGCGCGCAACCAGCTGGCGCAGGGTGTAGGTCACGAGCGAGTTGGCGCTGAGCAGGGTCTCGCCTTCGTCGGTGACGGGCGAGATGCCGGGAAAGAGGTCAGCGGCGGCCTGGTCCTCTGCCAGCTTCAGCCACGCGACGATGCGCGGGCGCGGGCGCTTCATGTACATCGCCCGGAGGAAGCGGATGTGGCTGAGCATGTGGAGCTTGGGGGCGGGGTCGCGCTGGTCGAAGTCGCGCAGCGTGAGCCGGTCGGCCCCGCAGCGCAGGCAGGCGAAGTCGGTGTAGGTGTCGTCGTGCCAGATGATGCGCCCGCGGGTCAGGGCCGCGCCCGGCACCTCCGTGGTGGTGGAGATCAAGTCGCGGCGGCGTGCGATGCTGTGATTCATGCTCGCTCCAGGACGGCGCAGTCGGGTGGTGCGCAGGCGGCTGAGCCGGAGGCGGATGCTCAAGAACGCAGGAGTCGGTGCGAGTATAGCGGCGGCCTCGCCCTGTGTCAAACAGGGGTGACAGGGCTTGCGCCGCGGGTGTATACTGAAGACGTGGATGGCGGATAGGCTTTCGGGAGGTGACTCATGAGCGAGCCGCATGTGAGTTGGCCCAGGCGTTTTATTCGCTGGCTCTTCGGGGGGCCGTTCCAGCGGTTGCCGCCTCAGTTCGGCAGCACGGTTCCGCCTGACCTGCAGCAGTTCGAGGAGACGGCAGAAAATGCCACTCGCCAGGGGGTGGGCCAGGTGGCACGCAGCGCGCCGGTACATCATGCGAAGACGCAACCGGCGCGGGCTGACAGCTCACTCGAAAGGCAATAGGGGAGCAGCCCGCGCTGAACCTGCGATGGCCGCGCGATGCGCACGGGCAACCCGATCGGTGATGCCGGGCTGCCCGTACAAGGGGTCGTCGTGCGACTGGCTCAGGCGGCGGGCAGGGCGGCTGCCGGCACGACAAACTTGACAGCCGCCGGCAGCAGGCGCGCGGTAATCGGCCCTGGCTCCAGCACCTCGCCGTCAGCCTGGATGGCCTGGCGCGGTTCAGCAACGACCTGGATGTCGTGTCCACGCCAGTGTTCCAGCGGTGCGGCGCTCTCGTCCTGGCGTACGACGCTGGCTGCAAGTGAGACGATCGCCTGTATGTCTGCGCGCTGAATGACCAGGACATCCAGCAGGCCGTCGCCCATGTCGATCATCTGCTCCAGGTTGAGGCCGGGGATGCCGAAGTTGCCGCCGTTGGCGATAAGACAGGTCACACCCTGGATCTGCCGCTGCTCGCCGTCCACCGTAATCGTGTATTGCACGGTCTCCACGGTGCGGACCGCCTGAATCGAGGAGAACGCATAGGCCAGGAAGCCGAGGCGGTCCTTCGCTTCACGGTCTGCGTTCTCTGCCAGCTCACCCGGGATGCCAATGCCGACGGCAATCAGGAAGTGCTTATCCCCTACCCGGCCCATGTCCACCTGGCGCAGGGCAAGCTCGCCGCTCGCCAGCAACGCCGCCGCTTCATCCAGGCCCGTGGGAATGCCCAGCGCCAGCGCAATGGCATTTGCTGTCCCGCCGGGCAGGATTGCCAGCGGGACTTCCGTGCCGACGAGTCCGGCAGCTGCCTCTGTGACCGTGCCGTCGCCGCCGTACACGACCACGGCATCCACGCCTGCCTCCGCCGCTTCGCGCGCCAGGCGCTCCGCATCGCCCGCATCCTTGGTGATGAACACATCCCAGTCGATGCCTGCCTGGCGAAACACGGTGTTGAGCACGTTGAGCATGGGCTTGTCCTGGCCCGATGCCGGGTTGATGATTACGTGGACACGATTCAGCTTCACGGCACACTCCTCCTTCTCATCGCCATCGATACCCATATCGCGATGAGTGTACGGCTGCTGACATGGCTCGCTCTGTGAGCATTGCCACTATTTGTCTCCGTATCTTGATTTTCTTTGCTGATGTATGACCGGCGACATCGCACGCGCGTTCGGGTGTGCGTTTGCGAGATCCAGACAGGCTGATTATACTTCGTCTATGGCCGCTGGTTATCGAGCAGGCTCAGTTGGGGTCAAGGTAGCAATGTTGGAAACTCACGAGATTGATGAGGCTTTTGAGAGCTCTCGCCATGTGGTTGTTTTTCCTGGTGATTGCCTCGACTTGCTGCGCACCATTCCTGATGGCGCGATTCAGCTTGTCGTCACATCGCCTCCCTACAATATTGGCAAAGAGTATGAAACAAGGCTTGACCTTCAAGCGTACCTTGCGCAGCAGGCTCAGGTGATTCGTGAGTGCGTGCGGGTTCTCTCACCCCAGGGGAGCATCTGCTGGCAAGTGGGCAACTATGTCGATAACGGCGCCATCATTCCGCTTGACACGATTCTCTATCTGGTATTCCGTGATCTTGGCCTCAAGATGCGCAACCGGATTATCTGGCACTTCGAGCATGGTCTTCACTGCTCGAACCGGTTTTCGGGGCGCTATGAGACGATCATGTGGTACACCAAGACGAAGGACTACGTCTTCAACCTTGACCCTGTGCGGGTGCCACAGAAATATCCCGGCAAGAAGCACTTCAAAGGCCCCAAAGCAGGGCAGTATTCCGGCAATCCGCTCGGCAAGAATCCAGGCGATGTGTGGATTATCCCGAATGTCAAGAGCAACCATGTCGAGAAAACCGAGCACCCCTGTCAGTTTCCCGTCGAACTGGTTGAGAGACTGGTGCTCTCATTGACCAATGAGGGTGATTGGGTGTTCGACCCATTCCTCGGCACAGGGACAAGCGTGATTGCCGCAGTCCTGCATGACAGGCGCGGGGTAGGTGCTGAGATCATGCCCGAATACGTGCAGTTGGCTGTGACGCGGGTTCGGCAGGCCTTGGCAGGCACGCTTAAGACACGACCGATGAACCGCCCTGTCTACGATCCACGTGACGCCGGCAGCAAACTCAGTCAATCGCCCTGGACCGAACCGGCGACCGAGTTGCAGCTAGACAGATTCATCAAGATCGAGGGGTAGTCAAAGTGCAGTTCGGCAGGGACGCGGAGTCCCTGCCGTGCCACTCGTGATGATCGGCGTAGACCTCTGATCCCGTACCATAACAGCGGAAAGTGCGTCTGCTATGGGAAGGTAACGTGGGGAAGCTATGCCTTGCCCATGTCTCGTAACTGGTCGAGGCAGCGCGCGACCACCTCCAGCGGCGGGTACTTGTAGCTCTCCTGCTCGACGATGTACCACTCGGTCTTGCCTTCGCGCTCGCACAGGTCGAACACCCGCTGCCAGGGCACGTCGCCCTCTCCAATCAACGCGGTTGGGTCCGTGGCCGAGTGTTCCTTGAGATGCACGGTGATGGCGCGGCTGGGATAGCGCGCGATGTAGGGGATCGGGTCGCCGCCGCCGTGGAGCGCGTTGCCGATGTCGAGCTGCATGATGACGTCGTGCCGCGTGTTGCCGAAGAAGGTGTCCCAGGGGAGTTCGCCGTCCATCGGCTGAAACTCCACCCAGTGATTGTGATAGCCCGTGCGCATACCATACGGCTGCAGCCGCCCGGCAATCTCGTTGAAGACCTGCGCGGTGTCGCGCCAGGCTGCGCGCGAGCTGCGCCGCGACTCGACCAGGCCGGGCACGATGAGATACTCGTTGCGGAGGACCTGGTTGAACTCCACCGTGCGGGGCAGTTCGTCGCCCAGCAGCGTATCCAGCCCGATGTGTGTGCCGCAGCACTTGAGCCCCACGCCGTCGAGCAGGCGGCGCAGCTCCGGCGCGGCATAGCCGTAGTATCCTGCAAACTCCACGCCTGCGTAACCCATCTGCGCCACCGCTTCCAGCGTGCGGGGCAGGTCGCGGGCGCAATCCTCGCGAATCGAGTAGAGCTGTAGACCGACCGGTATCATGACCTTCCTCCTATGCCGTTGGATATGCCGCAGAACGATATTGTATGTTTGCCGTCGCGATTTCCTCTGCCGTGACCTCGCGGCCCAGGTGCGCGGACAGGTAGATGCCCTCTGTGATGAGCGCGGTCTTCAGTGCCAGACCCGCGGTGTCGATCAGCGGTACGCGGCCCAACTGCGCCCAAACCCAGTGACGTTGCGAGTGGTCATAGCCCGCCTCGAGTGGGTTGCACTGGTGCCAGCGCCAATCCGCGCCTGCCACATCGAAGGTGGCATCCATCTCCATGTCAGACAGTGTCGAGAAGTAGCTCAATGGCTCGACGTGCAAGCCGGCGCGCGAGCCAAAGACATGATCGGTGCCGGTCTGGCTGGCGTGGATGGCCCAGGCCTCCTCGATGAAGTAGGTGATGTTGCCGGCCAGCCGCACGAGACCCATCCCCAACTCCTCGACATTGTAATTGCCGCTGGCGCGACGATCCCCGTACATGTTCTCCAGCATCTGGTAGATGCTGCCCGACACGCTCTGCACATCAGGATTGTCCAGCAGCCACAGCATCCGGGCGATATGATAGACTGCCAGATCCACCAGCGCGCCCCCGCCTGCTGTCTCACGCTGCACAAACGCGGGCGTGCCGTATCCATCCACCCAGGGGCGGCCGCGGCGCCGGTAGTGGCTGGACTTGGCATAGTACACGGTGCCCAGCTGCCCGTCCTGGATGAGACGCTTCGCGGCGCGTGCCGCGGGCGTGTAGATGGTGTTGAGCTGCACATGCAGCATCCGTCCCGTCTGCGCGGCTGTCTCGACCATAGCCTTGGCCTCAGAGTAGCACCATGAGATGGGCTTCTCGCAATAGACATTCTTGCCGGCGTTCAGCGCCGCGATAGTGACCGGTGCATGCAGGCGGTTGTGCAACGCAACATCCACCGATTGGATGTCGTCGCGGGCCAGCAGGTCACAATAGTCGGTGTAAACCGCGGGGATGCCATATTCCCCTGCCACACGCTCTGCCTCATCCCTGCGAAGGTCAGCCACAGCCACGACTTCGGCTTCAGGGACTTCCTTGTAACGTTGCAGGTGGACCTTCCCGATCTGCCCCACGCCGATCAGGCCAATGCGGATCTTGTCTGTCATGCGATGCTCCTTTGCTGTAGGGGGTCACGGCTACTGCTGAAGCGGCTTCAGGTAGGGCCAATTATAGCACACCAGGTTTGTCGCACAGGGTGAACATCTGTGCCAGTGTTGACAAAACAAATCCCATCGTATATGCTGGCAACCGGTTCCGGGCCGGTTATCCCGGTCGGGGAGGGCGTTTCGTGGATCCTTTGGCCTATTGGATCGGGTTCAACCGGGTGCGCGGCATCGGGCCGGCGCGCTTCCGCGCGCTGGTGGATGCCTGCGGCTCCGTCGAAGCCGCCTGGACAGCGCCGGAGAGTGTCCTGCGCGACGCCGGACTCGACCGGCGGTCGGTGGCAACCCTGTTGACGGCACGCGAGCAGTTGGACCTCGCGGCGGAGTTGGCCCGGATACAGCATGCCGGTGTACGCGTGCTCACCTGGGATGACCCGGCCTACCCGCAGCGGTTGCTGAACATCTACGACCCACCGTTCGTCCTGTATGTGCGCGGCGAGCTCAAGCCGGAAGATGATTGGGCCGTCGCCATCGTCGGCACACGCGGGGCTTCGGTCTATGGACTGGAGGCTGCGCGGCGGCTGGCCGGCGACCTGGCGGCCGCGGGTGCGACGATCATCAGCGGCCTGGCGCGCGGCATCGATGCGCAGGCACATCGGGCGGCTCTCGACGCCGGCGGCCGCACGCTCGCAGTGCTGGGCTCGTCTGTGGACGTGATCTACCCCTCCGATAATCGGAAGCTGGCCCAGGATGTCATCGCCAAGGGCGCGCTGCTCAGCGAGTATGCGCTGGGCACGCAGCCGGAAGCCAGCAACTTCCCTCCTCGCAACCGCATAGTCAGTGGGCTGAGCCGGGGTGTCATCGTCATCGAGGCCGGGGAGCAAAGCGGCGCCCTGATCACCGCGCGCTTCGCCGCGGAGCAGGGGCGGGATGTCTTTGCGGTCCCGGGCAGCATCTTCGCCCGCAACAGCCAGGGCACGAACCGGCTGATTCGCGACGGCGCGACGCCCATCACGTCCGCAAACGACGTGCTGGAGGCCCTCAACCTGAAGGCCGTCCCGCAGCAGGTCGCCACCCAGATGCTCTTCCCGACGGACGAGACCGAGGCACGATTGTTGGATAAGCTGGGCGAAGAGCCGGTCCATGTGGACGAGGTGAGCCGCAGCACCGGCCTGCCGATTGCCACCGTCACGAGCACCCTGGCCCTCATGGAACTGAAGGGCCTGGTGCGCCAGGCGGGCGGCATGACCTATATCCGGGCGCATGAGGCGCGCGCGGCTTACCGAACCAGTTGAGAGATGTCACTTCGGAGGATGAAATGCTGTATGCGGTGATCATGGCCGGCGGGTCGGGCACGCGCCTGTGGCCCCTCAGCCGCCAGAGCCAACCCAAGCAAGCACTGAAGCTGCTGGGCGATCGCACTACTTTTCAGCATACCGTTGACCGGCTGGCGCCGCTGATCCCACCGGAGCGCATCCTGGTGATTGCGAACGAGCAGATCAGTGAGTTGCTGCGCCCCCAGGCGCCGGCCCTGCTGCCGGAGAACTTCATCGTGGAGCCGAGCGGCCGTGACTCCGGCCCGGCCGTCGGACTGGCTGCGGTCCATGTCCTGCGGCGTGCCCCAAACGCGGTGATGGCAACGCTTGCGGCCGATCATTACATCGCGGACACCGAGCATTTCCGGGGCAGCCTGGCCGCCGCTGCACAGGTCGCTGCGCAGGGCGCCATCGTCACGCTCGGGATCCAGCCCACGTGGGCGGACCCGCGTTTCGGCTACATCGAGTTGGGCAAGCCGCAGGAAATCGTGGACGGCTTCCGGGTCTATGAGGCCGCAGCGTTTGTCGAGAAGCCCGACCCGGAAAAGGCCGCGCGCATGCTGGAGGATGGCCGGCATGTCTGGAACGGCGGCATGTTCATCTGGCAGGCGGCCCGGCTGCTGCGCGAGTTCGCGATCCAGATGCCCGAATCGCACCGCGCCCTGTCGCGCATCGGCGAGAGCCTCGGCACGGCGGATGCGGACCGCATCCTGGCCGAAGAGTGGCCCAACGTCCGGCGCATCTCCATCGATTATGGCATCATGGAGCGCGCGCAGAACGTCTCGGTCATTCCGGTGAGCATGGGGTGGATCGATATCGGGAGCTGGCAGGCCGTGGCGGATGCGCTGCCGGGCGACGCGACGGGCAACAGCGCCGTCGGAGAGCTCATCACACTTGACTCCCGCGGCTGCTACGTGCGGAGCGACGGGCGGCTCGTTGCCCTGATCGGCGTCGAGGACCTGATCGTGGTGGATACGCCCGATGCGCTTCTCATCTGTCCGCGCGACCGCGCCCAAGATGTGAAGGCTGTGGTCGCCCGCCTGAGCGAGGCCGGCAAGACGCAATATCTGTAGTTGGTGTTGTCATAAGCATGAGTGAAAGTACGTTGAGCGCATACTGCGTCCGCTGCAAGACGACTCGTCCGATGCAGGACGCACAACCTGTTTATCTCGCCAATGGCCGGGCCGCGACGCGCGGCGCCTGCCCGGAGTGCGGGACCGCCCTGACGCGCATCGGCAATACGCCCGCGCACGAAGGACTGCCGAAGCCCGAGCCCGCCGCGCGTCCTGCGACGGGCGATTCATCGCGCCCGAAGGCGAGCCGCACCTCCGCTCAGGCGAAAGGCCGGGCGGCAGCCGGCAGTCCGGAGCCAAAGCATCCTGAGCGGGTCTACGGCACAGGTGAGCGAACGGCACAAGGCCAGCCGAAGGACG
>DAOUGK010000114.1:0-4858 GCA_034429055.1 Anaerolineae bacterium
ATTGAGCGCCACGACCGCCACGTCCCCCGCGTCATCCCACCGCTTGTAACGCAGCACGCGCGTGCGCGGGAACTCGTCCCAGTAATACTCGACATGATCCGAACGCAACGCCGGATGCTCGTGGCGCAGGCGGATGAGCCGCTGGTAATATTTGAGCTGGCGGCGGCCTTCATACCGGTCCAGCTTCTTCCAGTCCAGCGGCCAGAACTCGATGGTGCGCGGGCTGTCTTCCCCGAACTCCTGCCCGGCCAGCAGCATGGGCACGCCGGGCGAGGTCAGCAACGCGGCCAGGCCGAGCCGGGCTTTCTCCAGCGCAAGCGCCCAGCGGGTAGGATACCGCGCGGCCTCCGCGGGATCGGCCAACTGGATGTGCGCGCCCCAGAACTGAATCTCGTGTTCCGGCCGCCGCTCATCGTGGCTGACCACATAGTTGACCACCTGATCGGCGCGGCTGAACCCCTCGCCGCGGAAACCGCCCAGCGCGTGCTGAAGATTTTGCAGCTCCCACTGCCACATCTGCGTCAGGCAGTTCTCCAGCGTGTGATGGAACGTGCCGTTCCAGACCGCGTCGATCTCGGTCTGCTCGACAAGGCGGGCCGCGGTCTTGGCCGGGTTCGTGCCGCTGATGGGCCAGTACTCGCCGATCTGATAGCAGGTGGGCGCGGTCTCGCGCGCGGTCTTGGCAATGGGGCCGATGCCGGTGAACGGATCGAAGCTGTCTTTGTGCGGCTGCCACGGGTCGTACTCGACGCCGCCCAGCCAGTCGAACCGGAAGCCGTCCACGCGATACTCTTCCAGCCAGAAGCGCACGATGTCCTGCATATACGCGGTCGTGTAGGGCGAGGCATGGTCCCAGTCGAGGCCGCCCCAGCTATTGGCATGGCCGTTGTTGTGGTGATGGAAGAAGGGATTGAGGTGGGGCAGCTTCTCGCCGGTGGGGCCGAAGAGCGGAGGGTACATCCGGTAGTAAGGATGGTCGGCCCAGGCATGGTTGAACACCATGTCCAGGATGACCGCAATGCCCCGCCGGTGGGCCGCGTTGACCAGCGCCTTGAACTCGTTCGGCGCGCCGTAGAGCCACTTCGGCGCCATGTAGAAGACCGGGTTATAGCCCCACGAGCTATCGCCGGGAAACTCGCTGATGGGCATCAGCTCGAGCGCATTGACGCCGAGCTCCTGCAGGTGGTCCAGCCGGGCCTGGATGCCGGCGAACGTCCCGAAACGCTCGCCGAAGTTGCGCTTCTCGCCCGCGAAATCGCGGACGGAAATTTCGTAGATGACCAGGTCACGCAGGGGCGGGCGCTGCCAGCCGGCCTCGTCCCATGCGAAGTCCGGCGCAGCCGAATAGACGGCCTTCGGTCCCAGGTCATCCCAACGGACTTCGCGCGCATACGGGTCGGCGACGAACACCTGTTTGCCGGAGCCGTCCATTGTGACAGCGAACCGGTATTCAATCGGCCCCGTCAGCGGCAGAGTCACCCAGAAGTGGCCCTGGCAGTCCGTCTGCATGGGCGTGGCGCGCGGATTCCAGCCGTTGAAATCACCGGCGAGGTGAACGGCGGGCTTGAAGGGGGCAGTCAGGAAAAAAGTGACTGTATCGGGGCGTTCGTAGTTGCGAAACGGTCCGCCACGCGGGATCCGGCCGTTGGTCGCGACGGGATCGGGCACAGGCATGTGCGGTGTAGCCGAAGGTGGCTGTGCAGGTTCGATCAAGCGCGGCAGCACTGCCGCACGGGGTATGGTGATGGTCAATGAAGCAGCCTCAAGGAGAGGGATAAGAACTCATTACATCCAACGATATCGGCGGGCATGATACCATAGGGCACTCAAATGCACAAGGCAAGTTCGGAAGCGCAGGCCCATAATAGCGGGCGCAGCCATCGCGAATAAACTAATGCGCCTGCGGGCGCGCCACGAATCCGCGAATGGCGTGCGTCGCGGCAGGGCTATTCGTGTATGCGTGCCCAGCGCCGCAGCGCCATTCGCGTATTCGCGATGGCCGCGTCTGCCCCCCGCGTGAAGCGCGGTCCCACAATAGCCACCGACTTGACCCTGCGGCGGGACGGGGCTAAACTGGCCCCATGCTCCTCTTCATCGACGGCCCAGCCCGGACGGGCAGAAAGCAGGAACACGTGCACACAGCCGAGGTCATCATCTCACAGTATCGGGCCGCGCTCGCCATGCTGGAGCAGGCCATCACCCGCTGTCCCGCGGCGCTCTGGGATGCGCCGGAGGACAAGATGAAGTTCTGGCACATCGCGTACCATGTGCTCTTCTACACCCATCTCTACTTGCAGGATTCCGGGGCGACGTTCCGGCCCTGGAGCAAGCACCGCGAGGAATACGAGTTCCTCGGGCCGAAGCCGTGGCCGCCGCACGAGCTGCCGAACATCAGCGAGCCTTATGACAAAGAGACGGTGCTCGAATACCTGGCCTTCTGCCGGCAGCAGGTGGTGGATCTGGTGCCGCAGCAGGACCTGGCCGGCCCGTCCGGCTTCGACTGGCTGCCGATGAACAAGCTGGAGTTGCAGTTCTACACGATCCGCCACCTCCAGCAGCACACCGGCGAGCTGATGGAGCGGCTAGGCACGCGCGCCGGCGTGGATGTGGATTGGATCGGCACGCGGCATGACTGACCTGCCCCGCCTGCCGTGTCCCATCTGCGCGCAGCTGGCGGACCAGCAGTCCGCGTACCAGAAGTATGGCCGGGACGAGGATAACACACAGCTCCCGCCGATAGTTGACGAGCTGGTCGTCGTGTACGACTTCCGGCCCTACGGCAGCCGCGCGCTCCAGCTCCGGCAATGCCACGCGTGCGGCACGTATTACCTCTACCGCACCGACTACGAGTACCTCGCCAACGGCAGCGAGGACGAACAGCATCTGGCACGGCTCACTGAGGCGCAGGCCGCCGCCTACCTCGACGGAACGGGCGACCCCATGAACCCTGAACCGGCCTATCTCACGTGTGACGCCGTCTTGTTTGACCTGGACGGCGTCCTCATCGACTCGACCGCATGCATCGTGCGCCACTGGCAGCACTGGGCCGACCTGCACGGGCTGGACGTGGCGACCATCATGCAGCACGCACACGGCGTCCGCACGATCGAGACCATGCGCCTCGTCGCGCCGCACCTCGATGTGGAGTCGGAAGCCGAGCAGTTCACGGAGCGCGAGGTCGTGGACACGGACGGCGTGTTCGCCATCGAGGGCGCGGCCGAGCTGCTGGCAGCCTTGCCCCCGGACGCGTGGGGCATCGTGACCTCCGGCAGCACCGCGCTTGCCCGTGCCCGGCTGACGCGTGCCGGGCTGCCCATCCCGCGCGTGCTCATCACCGCGGAGCAGGTCAGCCGGGGCAAGCCGTCGCCTGAGCCGTACCTCGCGGGCGCCGCGCGGCTGGGCCTGCCGGTCGAGCGGTGCGTCGTCATCGAAGATGCGCCTGCCGGGGTCGCGTCCGGGGTCGCCGCGGGGATGCGCGTGATCGGCATCGCATCGACCCACAGCCGGGAGGAGTTGCTGGCGTTGGGTGTGACGGTCGTGGCCGCCGCGCTGACGGCACTTGAGATACGCGCAGCCACGGCGCCTAGCCGCCTGCAGATTCGCGTCAGTCAGTGAAAGGAACCGATATGAACCTCGACCTGTCCGCGGCCGCATGGCTGCATCCGCCGGCGTCATGCGAGGTCACGGAGCAATCCGTCACCCTCACCACCGACCCCGGCACCGACTTCTGGCAGCGCACCTACTACGGGTTCCGCAACGACAACGCGCCAGCCCTGCTGCTGACGAGCGATGAGAACTTCACCTTCACCGCGCGCGCCTCGTTCACCTATCGCAACCGGTATGACCAGTGCGGGCTCATCATCTATCAGGACAGCGACAACTGGTTCAAGGCATCAGCCGAGGCCGAGGACGCGTCGATGGCCCGGCTGGGCAGCGTGGTCACGAACCTGGGCTACTCCGACTGGGCCACGACCGACATCCCCACGCCGACGGTCATGTGGTATCGCCTGAGCCGTCGCGGGCCGGACTTCCTCATCGAGTCCTCGCCCGACGGTACGGACTTCCGGCAGATGCGCGTCTTCCACCTGCACCGGCTGGGTGAGACCACCGCAGAGATGGGCAAGCTCGACCCGCCTGCGCCGCCGGAACAGCCAGTGCGCTTCGGCCTGTATGCGTGCAGCCCGCTGCAATCCTCGTTCCAGGTGCGCTTCGATCAACTGACACTGGAACCGTGCCGGTGGCATGCGCATGGCTGAGACACATCCGGCGCCCATCTTCCTGATCGTCGGCCCACCCGCGGTCGGCAAGAGCAGCACGAGCCGGGCGCTGGCCGCACGCTATCCGCGCAGCCTGTACATCCCGGTGGACGACCTCCGCATGATGGTCGTGTCCGGGCTGGTGCTGCCCGCGGCCGAGTGGAGCGACGAGCTGGCACAGCAGGTCAACCTGGCACGCACCAGCGCCGTCCACATGGCGCTGCGCTACCACACGGCGGGCTTCGCCGTGGTCATCGACGACTTCTGGGATACCAACTGTGACACGGATTATCGTGACCTGCTTGACCACCCGGGGTTGCACCGGGTCGTGCTCTACCCAGAGCAGGCCGAGGCACACCGGCGCAACCTCACGCGCTCCGGCGACAGTCCCGCAGCCGGGTATATTGACGAGGGCATCAGGATCGTCTACGGGCTGATGAACCCGGTCATTGCACGGCTGGCGCAGGAAGGCTGGACAGTCATCGACACCACCGCGCTGAGCGTCGAGGCGACGGTGGAGCGGATCGTGCAATTCGAAGAGGCCTGAGCGTTCGTAACCGAAGCTCTCGACCTCAAGTGGATGTATGTTATAATCTCGATAC
>DAOUGK010000115.1:0-5356 GCA_034429055.1 Anaerolineae bacterium
GGGAACGAGCCGTACGGCCCGTCGAAGGTCACGGAGAAGGTGTAGTCGTCGATGATGTTGACGACGCCGGGGGCGCCGGCCGCGCTCATGCCCGTGCGCAGGAAGTTCGGGAAGATCGGCGTGATTTTCTCGTTCAACAGCACGTCTTCGTAGGCGAACCGGACGTCTTCCGTGGTCACAGGCTGGCCGTCAGACCACTTCAGGCCCTCGCGCATGTGGAAGGTGAACACGGTGTTATCATCCGACACTTCCCAGCTCTTGACCACGTTGCCCTTGACGCCGGCGTTGAAGTCGAACGCGTCGGGCGCCCAGAGCAGGGGCTCGTTATTGCCGATGAAGATGTGCGGGTCGCCGCCGGGGCCTTCCTGGGCGAGGCGCATGACCCCGCCGTACTGGCCGGGCTTGAACTGCATGTACTTCTCGCTGACCAGGTCGCCGGGGCCCACGAGGTAGGGGTCCTTGGGCAGGCGTTCGTCGATAGGCGGCAGCGCGCCGGCCGCGACCCGTTCGGCCAGCATGGGCGCTTCCTTGTATTTGCCGGCCGTTGCGGCCGGGGCTTCCCCGCCGGCGGCCACAGGTGCGGCGGTCGGTTCAGCCGCGGCGGGCTCGGGGGCCGTTGGCGCGGGGGCCGGCGCTGAGCAGGCGGCGAGGACTGCGCCCGCGGCCAGGCCGCTGGTGCTGATGAAAAACTGGCGTCGGGTAAGTTTCCGTGTAGACATGGGCTCTCTCCTTGTTATCAGGGTGTAGACAGGGTTTTCACACAAAAGGCCAAGTTGCAGCCAGTTTTGATGTCCACTCAATCCAGATGGCGACGACCTCCTTTCTTGCATAGAGTGTCTGCATCTAGGAGTCGAGCGAGCGACCGGCGACCCAGGCGGCCCGGACTTCATCCAGCCGGTCCAGCAGGACATCGCGCGCATCCTCATTCTCGACCAGGGGCGAGGTTTCGACATACCGGGTCAGCTCGTCGAGCCTGGCAAGGTAACTGGCCCTGGCACGTGCTTCGGTCGCGGCCCGCATGGCTGCATCCGTGCTGGCAAGCCCGCGCGCAAATGGCGCTTGCCATGCCGCGGGAACATCGCCGGTCTTCACGATGGTTTCCAGCAGGCGGTGCTTGCGCCCCACCATCCTTGCGGCCACGACGTTAGTGAACCATATCGCCACCAATATGACGACCACCAGGGCTGCCAATGGGATGACCGTGAGGGCCAGGAAGGTCGTCATGGGCTCGACTCTTCAGCCTGCGGGCTGCATGGGCAAGGTCCGGTCGATCCCCGGATGACGAGATCGCTTGGCAGCGTGATATGGCGCGGCGGCAGATGCGGTTGGGCGATGCGCTCCAGCAACAGGGACGTCATCAGGCGTCCGACATCGAGCGCCCGGCCCGGCGCGGTCGTCAGGCCGGGGTGCAGGTATCGGGCAAGGTCGATATCGTCAAAGCCCGCGATGGAGATGTCCTCGGGGATGCGCAGCCCCGCACGCATGGCTGCTTGCATGGCGCTGAAAGCCCCCAGGTCGCAGATGCCCAGGATCGCGGTGGGACGCGGCGTCAGGGCGAGCAACTGCTCCGCAGCCGCAGATGTCTCCGTGACGGTGGGCCGGCACTGTACGATCAGGCGCTCGTCCACGGTGACTCCGACGCCCGCCAGTCCTTCCCGGTACGCCTGCACGCGCTCGGCGGCGTGTTCGGGTGCGCCGACGCTGAGGAGCAGCCCGATCCGCCGGTGGCCCAGGCCCAGAAGGTGCTGCATCATGGCGCGCGCCAGCACATCGTACTGCACGGTCACAGTATCATCGGTCAGCTCCAGCGACAGGCTGACCATCGGCTGGCCCTTGCTTTTGAGCGCCGCCATTTCGTCTGCCACCAGCTCGGGGAATGTCAGGAGCAGGATGAGGCCGTCGACGCGCTGCTGCATCAGTGAACGCAGGGCCCGGCGCTCAACGATGGGGTCCAGGTTGGTCGCCGTCAGAAACAGGCTGTAGTCGTTCTGCAGGGCCACTTCCTCGACGCCCTGGACATAGCCCCAGAAGTGCGGATTGTGGATGTCGGGCACCAGCAGGCCGATATTGCCTGTGCGCCCGGAGCGCAGGCTCTGCGCACCGGCGTGCGGCTGATAACCAAGCTGTGCGATGGCGGATTGGACGCGCAGGCGTGTTTCCTCTGTGATCGCGGCGCTGCCGTTGACGACGAGGGAAACAGTCTGGATGGAGACGTTGGCTAACTGGGCCACGTCTCGCATAGTGGGTGGTTTGGCTCGACCTTGCATCTTCCTGGACAACACTGGACAGGCACTTTCCGGTCGCGGAGCGGAGGTGGAGCGGCGCGGCCGTCCTCAGGCTGACGAGGCCGCAGTTTGAACGTTCATTTGAACGTTCGAATCCGTATATATCATGATATGCGGGGAATGTCAAGCATCAATTGTAATCCAGATAACACGCTGCCCCCCAGTCAGTTTGAGCCTCCGCAAAGCGCAAAGACCTGGCAGCCAGCCTCGCACTGCGGAGCGGACTGCCAGGTCTTTGGCAGGTGGCCGGTCTCACCGGCACATCAGCTTACCGGCAGATCAGTGGCAGATAGGACTTCACCTCATCGCCTGCCGGCTGGAACTGCGTCCTCGCAACCGGCGCTGCGGTTCCCTCCACATCCACGGCCTCCAACTGATACCATCCGGTGCTGCTTGGGTCCGCCCCGCCGTCGATCCACTCGTACCGGCTGGGCTCCAACGTCTCATCCGCCAGGGATGCAATGGGTTCCGCGTTGCAGAGCACCCATCCATCCTCGCCGGTCGCCGAGCGATAGAGGTTGAAGCTCTCCAACATCGGTTCGCTCAGCGTCTCCCACTGCAGGCGCACTACGCCATCTGAGGTGGTTGCGGTGAACGCGCCCACGGCTGCCGCCTTCTTGGCTACGCCATGCGGGATGCTGATGTTGCCGCCGCCGATCGCGACTGCGTTGGCAGTGGCCTCGCGCGGCAGTGACATGATCGGCACGATGGTCCGGCTCTTGTCCTTGACCTCCATCCAGAAGCGATCAATGCCCGTGCCCGGCTCGTTACGGTCCTCCGCATACACGGTGAACTCGTAGTTGCCGATGGGCTCCGGCCAGCCGGGCTCCTGGTACGTGGCCTTGCCGCTGAAGCTGGCCCAGCCCATCGGGATCGTCGTGTCGGAGCCGAGGGACAGGCCGTACAGTGCGTTGCTCTTCACCCGGTAGATTTGCTCGTTGGGCAGGTGGCGAATCAGGAGCAGATTGCCCTGGACGTTCGTGCCCTTCTTGCCATACTTCATGGTGAAGCCGAAGTTTGTCTTGTCGCCGGGATAGCCCGTCGCCGGGTCAGCCGTGCCGGGCCAGTAGAACCAGCCGCCGCCGGCTGCGAAGCCCAGGCTCGGGTCGTAGACGATTACGCCTTCCTCGGTGTAACCCTTGTAGTAGTCGCCGTTCACGGTGATGGCGACCACGTAGGTGTTCACCGCCGCGCCGGTGTAGGTGCAGGACAGCGTGACAAAGCCGTCATAACCGCTACCTGGAGTCATCGTCCGAGTGCAATTCCCAGTCGGCGCACCGCCTGGGCCGACCGGCAGCAGGGCCATGCTGACCACTGCCCGGTTGATATCGCCCGGCAGCGGTCCCAGCCCGGTGTCGGGCAGTTCTTCCTTCACCTGAACCACCAGCGTGAAGGCGCCGCTCACGCCGCCGTCCGTCGCCACCTTCACCGAGGACGGGTTGGCGTCGGCGTACACGAAGTCCACGTTCTCGGCAACGACGACGACCACGGTGGTGACCTGCGCCGTGCCGCCGTCGCCGTCGTTCACGGTCGCCTCGATGGTATACGTCCCGGCCGACACGTCGAGCACGCCCGCAAGCGTCCATGTACAGGTATGGGAGTACGGCGCCAGCGGTGTGCAACTGCCGTCGGCGGACTTGAGGAGGTTGCCGGGCAGGCCTGCCTGGTACGTCCCTGTGCCCAGCTTCCACTGCGTCGTCAGCGCCAGCGGGTCTGCCTGCATGTCGGTGGCCGTGATGGTCACCGGTCCGATATGGTCGCTGTACTGCTGGGTTTGGGTGGCCGTGTCGATGGCCGCCACAGGCGCAACGTTCAGCACGGTAACGACCGCCGTGTCCGTGCCAACGCCCCCGTCATCGTCGGTGACGGTGACGGTCACGGTATAGGAACCGTTGTCCAGGTAGTCGTGGCTGAGGCTGAAGGTCCTGTCTGCATTCAGAGTCAGCGCTTGCATGCCGGACCCGTCGCCATAGTTCACTGTCGCGGTCCAGGTGTCCGCACCCGGATCACTGAAGGAGCCGCCACCGCTGAAGGTGTCACCCTCGTTGAGGGTGGCGCCCGGCCCCGCGTCGACCGTCGGCAGGACGTTCCGCACGGTGACCAGGATCGTGTCGCAATCCTTCGCCTCCTCGTCATCTGTGACGCAGACGGTCACCGTGTAGCCGGTGGCCGGCAGTGTTGCGTTGTCTGCGTAGGTATGGCTGAGGCTGAAGGTCTTGCCGGTCAGGACCAACGTCTGCACACCGGACCCGTCGCCGTAGTCTACCGTCGCGGTCCAGGTGTCCGCGCCCGGATCGGTGAAGGAGCCGCTCTGCGTGAACAGGCTGCCTTCGTCGACGGACGCATCCGCGCCCGCATCCACGTCCGGCATGACATTGTCCACGACGTGCGTTGCCGTCGTGCTGCCCGCGTCGCCATCCTTGTCGGTTACGGTCACGGTGACATCATAACCGGCCTCAGGCGGCGTGGCATTGTCGCCATACACATGCACTGCGCTGCAGGTGTGGCCTGTCTCCGGCGCACCGGTCACTTCGCCCGTGGTCGCGCCGCTCTCGTCGCCCCAGTCGATCGCGCACGTGAAGGTGTCCTCTACCCCCGGATCGGTGAAGCGGGCGCTGGCCGCGACCTCGCTGCCCTCGTCGGACGGCTCGACCACCACAACCGGCGCTTCTACTGCCGGCGCGACGTTGGTCACGCCATGGGTGCTCGTATTGCTGCCTTCGCCGCCGTCATCGTCGGTCACGGTGACGCTTACCCCGTAGCCGGCCGCGGCGTTGTCCGCGTACACATGGACACCGCTGCACGTATGGCCCGTCGCCGCCGTGCCGGTCACTTCGCCCGCGGTCGTGGCGCTCTCGTCGCCCCAGTCGATGACACAGGCGAAGGTATCGCCCGTGCCAGGGTCGCTGATGGTCGCGCTGAGCGTCACTGAGCCGCCCTCAGCCGAAGGCTCAGGTGCGATGGCCGGGACTCCCACCGTCGGAGCGACGTTGGAGACGACATGCGTTGTCGATGCGCTGTCGCTCATGTCGTAGCTGTCCGTCACCGTGACGGTCACGGTGAAGTCGCCG
>DAOUGK010000116.1:0-7349 GCA_034429055.1 Anaerolineae bacterium
AGCGCGGCGTGGCTGGCGAACGTCTGCAGCAAGGCCACCTGGCCGGGCGGGAAGCTCGGCAGGACGGTCGAGTGGACGATCATCGCGCCGACGGGCCGGCCCTGCACGACCAGGGGCACGCGCAGCCCTGCGCGCAGCGCCGCGCCCTCCACGTCGGGCGAGCGCGCAGTGACGCCGGGCGGCCAGTGGTTGAAGGCCACCGGTTGGGTCGTCACATCGCGCGCGGCATCGCACACATCCTCCGCGGGCAGGAGACGCAACACACGATCCGGGCTCCAGCCGAGATAGGCCAGCACCTCAGCCTGGTCATCGGGCCGCAGGTAGTAAAGGATGGCCCGGTCCGCAGCGCACAGGTCGCGCGCCTGGCGGCACACCTGTTCCGCGAGCGCGGGCAGGTCCGCCGCGCCGAGCAACGCCTCGGCCATCCGCTGGAACGAGACGAGGGCCTCCGTCCGCTGCGTAAGCACGCGCTGGGCGGATTCCAGCTCTGCAAGGCGGCGCTGGAGGGCCGCGTTGGCCGCACGCAGCGCGGACTCGCTGGCGGCCAGCCGCGCGGATGTGCGCCGGAGCTGGTCTGCGTGGAAGCTCAGCACATCGTCCAGCGCCAGGTGTCCAGCGGCAGCGAGGCGGAGCGCGTAGGCCGCCATCGGCAGCACGAGTTCATGCTGCTCAGGCGGGCCGTGCCGGTACACATCGAACAGCGCGACCTCGCCCTCATAGCCCCGGCCCCCGCACTGTGTACAACCGCCCGCGCGGCGGAAGACGGGCTGGCCTGCTGCGCTGAGCTCATCCAGCAGCCCGCCGAAGCGCAGCCGCAACTCCTGCTGCTGGACTGCGCCGGGAGCAAGCTCCGCGCTGCAATGCGTACACAGCGCGGGCACCCGCTGCACCGCGATGACCCAGTGCAGGGCCTCCAGGGCCGTGGTGTCAGTGGACGACCCTGTGGTTGCATCCGCCAGCGCCCGCACCACATCCGCGCCGCTGAACACCGTCTCGTACTGCGTGAGCACCTTGACGCCGCCGCGCGCAGCTTCGACGGCCAGCGTCAGCGTCTCCGGTTCCAGGCGTTCGAGAACGAGCAGAGCGGGTCGGTGCGCGGCTGCCAGCGACAGCCGCTGGGTGATGGGTGTGCGGGTGGATTCGGCATCCAGCAGTGTGACGCGCTGCCGGAGCTGCCGCGGGATGCGGATGCTGTCACGGCTTTCGGCTACGACGATGGCGCGGGCCGCGGGGTCTGCCAGCAGCAGTTCGCGCATGAGGACGCGCATGAACGTCGCACGGCCGCTCGGCAGGAGGATGTCACCGGCGGATGCAAGCGCAGGATCCAACCCGGCCACGACGATCAGCCCCGGCCCACCGGCGGCGATGCGTGCAATGGCTGCGTCGAGCTCAGGCAGATGCAGGAAATCGGCAAGGTCGAGCATAGCAAAAAACATCCGAGCCACGGCTGGCTCGGATGTTAGATTAGCTCAAAGCAACGAAAGATGCAAGTACATCAGGCGACGTGGCGGCGGCGCTGCCGCCAGACGTAAGCCATCAGCCCGGCCAACGAGAAGGCTGAACCGACCGCTGCACCCATCAGCCAGCGCCGGTCCATCCGTTCCGTGACCGGCTGCACCATGCTGGCTGCCAGCTCACGATAGTTGGGCGACCATTCAACCGTGGGCGGCTGGATGTCCAGCCGGCGCTGGGCCACCTGCTGGCGGGCCGCCATGAGCAGGCTGTGCTCCAGCTCTGTACGAAAGGCCGGCCGCATGGGCACAGGCACGATGAGGGTCGAGACATCGCGCGCCAGGTTCAGAAAGGGCGCAACGTTGAGAATGTGGCTGTCCTCGGTGCGGCGCAGCCGGCCCATGTCTTCCGATTGTAGAGTATTGCTATCGCGGCCTGCCATTGCCAGTTCTCCCTTGAACGAATCCCTCACCAACCCCGCGCTTCGAGGTCGGCCTTGAGTGCCTTCAGCGTACGAAAGTAGAGCGATTTGATCGAGCTTTCCGTCCGGCCCATCAGTTGACCGATTTCCTCGTTGGAGAGCCGGTCGGCAAACTTCAGAATCAGCAGACGCTGGCGGTCCTCCGGCTGGCGGCGGATGGCCGACCACAGCGCCTGCTTGCGCTCGTTGACCTCGGCGGCCCGCTCGGGGTTCTCCACCGGCTTGCCGGTCAGTTCCAGGTCGTCCAGCGGCGTCGTCCGCCACCGGCTGCGCGACCGGTGATGATTCGCCACCAGGTTATGCGCGATCCGGTAGAGCCAGGCTACGAACGGCACCCCCTGATCGGTGTAACGGTGCAGATTGCTCAATGCCTGGTGGAAGGTGCGCGCCGTCAGATCCTCGGCGTCCGCCGCGTTGCCGGTGCGATAGTAGATGTAGGTGTAAATCCGATCTACCGTCCGCCGGTACAGCTCACCGAATGCCTCCGAGTCGCGCCGCGCCAGCTCGATGAGCTTCGGCTCCGGCAGCTCCGCATAGCGGGTGGCAAGCATCTGCACGTCGGGGCCGCGGCCGTCCGGGTTACGGCTCATGTCTGCCATTCCTTCAGGCGCCTGGCTGCGTGACCCCGCCATAGACTATAACACCTTGCCGCAGCAAAGGACGCGGTCGCTGGAGCCGGAGATCCATCACCCAATCAATCGCCGCCATAGACGCCGACGCCGATGGTGCCGGGGCCGACATGCACGCCGATGACCGGGCCCAGGGCAGCCACGTGGAAGCCGCGCGTGCCGAACGAAGCGGCCAGCTTATCGCCCAACACCTTCGCCTCGTCGGCAGCCAGGGCCTGCGTGAGCGCCAGGCGCACCTGCGAACCGCGACCGGCAACCTGACTCAACAGATACTCCTGCACGGCCTCCAGCGCCTTCGCGCGCGAACGAACGCGCGCCACCGGCGCAACTTCACCGTCGGCAATCTGCAGCAGCGGCTTGAACTTGAGCAGCGTGCCCATGAAGGCCTGGGCCTTGCCGATGCGCCCGCCCTTCTGCAAGTATTCCAGCGTTTCGAGCACGAAGACCACATGGATCTTCTCGCGCATCGCGGTGATGCGCTCGACAATCTCCTCCCGCCCCAGCCCGGCCTCAGCCAGGCGCACGGTCTCCTGGAGCAGAATGCCCAGACCGATGGAAATGTTCTGCGAATCAATCACGCTGATCGGCCAATAGGAGTAGGTCTCCTTCGCCACAAGCGCCGCCGCATAGGTGCCGCTCAGTTTCGAGGAGAGCGTAATGGCGATGACCTCATCGCCTGCCGAGCAGAACTGCTCGAAGGGGGTCAGAAAGTCGGAGGGGACCGCCTGGGATGTCGTGGGCAGCGGGTTGCTCGACGGCAGCCGCCGCCAGAACTCCTCGCGGGTGATTTCCACCCCATCGCGCAACGAAGTCTGGCCGAAGACCACGCTGAGCGGAACGACGGTCACCCGGGGGTGCGTCATAATCTCGGGGGGCGCCTCGCAGGTGGAGTCGGTAATGATGCGAATCATGAGATTTGATACCTCGTGGAGCAGGATGAGAGCTGCCGGAAATATTGAGTCACTCGACCGGTGCTTCATTGTAGGCGGAAGGCGGGCGTTTGTCAATCGAAAACGGCCTACAGTTTGGGCTGCGACGCCGGATATGCTATACTACGCTATTGTAGCCCGCTCTGGCTATCAGATTCTAACCGGTAAATGAGATAAGGAAGCCCATGAAACGGCCACTCGGGATCCTCTGTTTGATACTCCTGACGCTGCTGATTGCCAGCTATGCATCTGCCGCACCCGCTGTCCAGGAACAGCAGCCGGTCATCGCACAGCCGGCGCAGGACGCGCCGGTGCGCGGCGTTGTCCAGATTGTTGGTACAGCAGTGCATCCGCAATTCCAGCGTTACGAGCTCTACTATGCGCCTTACCCGGTGCCCTCCGACCAGTCGTGGATCTTCATCGGTGATGCGCACATGAACCAGCAGCCCCTCGGGCTGCTCGGCACGTGGGATTCGCGCTCCGTGCCCGACGGCACATATGCGCTGCGCGTGCGCGTGGTGCGGGTGGACGGCAATTATATCGACAGCGACAGCGTGCGCGTTCTCGTCGCCAACACGCGGCCGCCGGAATCGCCGACGCCGGAAGGATCACCCACACCGGAGTTCGCCGTCACCGAGGAGCCTTTCGTACCGGCAGAGACCGAGCCAACGCCCACGATTGAGATTGCCGTGCCGACCAGCGAAGGCCAAGCTACCCCGGAACCGACCCCGACCCTGGGGCCTGAGGACGCAGAACCGGCGGATATCCTGCCGACGCCGGAGGGCGGCAGCGCCGGTTCCGGTGACACCGCGTCGCCGAGCAGCACGTCAGACACGGCGGCATCCAGCGCAGTGGCCGGCATCGAGCAGTTGTTCAGTGGGTCGCGCCTGGCGGAAGTGGCGCGGCGTACGGCCCTTTACACGCTGGCCGCGTTTGCCGTGGTCGGCGCATTCTTTGCCGTCAAGTGGGTGCTCGTCTGGCTATGGCACAAGATTCGCCCCTGAGCGCCATCCGCGCGGTGCTGGGCCAACGGGCCGCGCGGGGCGCACGCGCAGCCGACAGCGGCGGGCCGCAGAAGATGGTGGTGGGCCTGGGCAATCCGGGCCCCGATTACGCGCGCCATCGGCACAATATCGGCTTTCAGATAGTCGATCTCTTCGCGGAGCGCCACGACCTGGCGTTCGACAAGTTCCAAAAGCGGGCGCGCTCGGCCATCGGACCGGTGGGCCTCGCCGGCGGCTGGCGCGGACGCATCCTGCTCATCAAGCCGATGACCTACATGAACAGCAGCGGCGAGGCTGTGGCCGCGCTCGCTGCGTTTTACAAGATCGGCCCGGCAGACATCCTGGTCGTCCATGACGACCTGGACCTGCCGCTGGGCCGCATCCGCCTCCGGCCGGGGGGCAGCCCCGGCGGCCAGCGCGGGGTCGCCTCCATCATCAAGAGCCTGGGCACGGAGGCCTTCCACCGCCTGCGCATCGGCATCAGCCGGCCCGGCGCGGCTGCCAGCTACGTCCCGCCTGCGATGGACCCTGCGGACTACGTGCTCCGCCCGTTTGCCGTGGAGCAGGAGAAGGAGATGGAGTTTGTCCGCCCGCGCGCAGCCGATGCGATCGAGCTGTGGCTGAGCCAGGGCATCGACGCGGCCATGAACCAGTTTAACGGCACAGGATGAAACTCAACGGTCTGCTCGACCTGGCCCACGACCTGCCCGCGCTGCGCGATCTGGCGGCGGAGCTGGCCGCGGGCCGCGGGCCGGGCGAATCCCTGGAAGTGTATCATGCGGCGCGACCTTACCTGATCGCGGCGCTCGCGCGCGTCCTCAACCAGCCCTTGCTGGTCATCACCCCGCGGTCGAATCGCGCCCGGCAGTGGGTGGACGAGCTGCGCACCTGGCTGCCCGATGAAGTGCCGGTCCACAACTTTGCCGACCCCGACGCGCTGCCATACGAGCGCATCCCCTGGGCACCGGAGACCCGTCAGCGCCGCCTGGAGGCTCTCGTCAGCCTGCTGACCACCAGCGACAGTCTCGCCCGCGGCCAGGCGACCGTCGCGCCGATCGTGGTGAGTTCGGCCCGCGCGCTGGTGCAGATGACCGTGCCGGTGCGCGAGATGCGGCTGGCGCTGCGCCAGATCAAGCAAGGCCAGGCGTTCGACCTCAACAAGGTGCTGGCGAACTGGGTCGGCCTGGGCTACGAGTCGGAAGCCGTGGTGGAGACGCCGGGCGTGTTCAGCCGGCGCGGCGGCATCGTGGATATCTGGCCGCCCAACCTGCGCAAGCCCATCCGCATCGAGCTGTTCGGCGACGAAATCGACAGCCTGCGCACGTTCGACCCATCCACACAGCGAACGCTCGCCCGCGTCGAGCAGGCGTGGATCGGCCCCGCCAGCGAGGCGCTGCCCCGGCTGGCGGAGCGCGGCCAGGACCGGCTGAACAGTCTGGACTTCTCCGGCTGTCACCCGCCCGCGCGCACCGAATTCGAGAAGGAACTGACGCAGCTCCGTGCAGGCAGCGGGTTCCGCAACCTCGAATGGTACATCCCCTACCTCTACAGCCAGCCCGGCTCGCTGGTGGACTATCTGCCCGGCCAGGCCGCGTGGCTCATCATCGAAGATACGCCCGAACTGGTCGCCAGCTTCAACGACCTGGCCGGCCAGGCCGAGCAACTGGCGCGCGACCTGCGCGCGGCGGGCGACGTGCCTGCGGTGCTGGCCGCGCCCTACTTTGCGCCCGAGACCCTGCGCGAACGGCTGGCCGCCCGGCCCTCCCTCAGCCTCGGTGCGGAGCTGCTCGACCCGGCGCGCGGCAACGGCCATGACCCGAGCGCCGAAATCAACCGGCCGGCCGCCCGGCTGGCGAACCATTTCGCCGGCGGGCCGCGCTACGGCGGGCAGATGCGCGCCATCCTCACCGAAATCGAACGCCATCTCCATGCAGGAGACCGCATCGTCATGGTCAGCCGGCAGGCCCCGCGGCTGGCCGAGCTGGTGCGCGAGACCGGCCACGCGGTCGTGCCCGCGGACAACATCCCCGACCTGCCCCCGCCCGGCCTGACCCTCGTGCAAGGGGTGATGGAGGAAGGCTGGAAGCTGGAGGCCAGAAGCTGGATGGGCGCAGCTTCGCTGCGCACGGAAACTGGCGGCAGCGAGAGCAGCGAGGGAGATAAGGCGCTGGACGAAGGTCGAAGGCCGGGAGAGCGCAGCGAAGCTGCGCCCATCCAGCTTCCAGCTTCCAGCTTCCAGCTTCCAGCTTCCGCGCTCTGGTTCCTGACCGACGCTGAGTTGTTCGGCTGGGGGAAGCCGAAGCCCCGTCGGCCGCAGCGCACCCGCGCGCTCGCGCCGGAGGTCTTCTTCGCGGACGTGCAGCCGGGCGATTTCGTCGTGCACATGGAGCACGGCATCGGCAAGTTCAAGGGCCTCATCAAGATGGCCGTGGATGGCATCGACCGGGAGTACCTCCAGATCGAGTATGCGCAGGGTGACCAGCTGTACGTGCCCGTCCACCAGGCCGACCGGCTGGCCCGCTACGTCGGCGCAGGGGAAGTCGTGCCCCAGTTGCACCGGCTGGGGACGACCGAATGGGAGCAGGTCAAGGCGCGGGCCAAGCGCGCGGTCGCGGAGATTGCCGACGACCTGCTGGAGCTGTACGCGCAGCGCGAGGTCGTGCAGGGCCACGCGTTCAGCCCCGATGCGACCTGGCAGCACGAACTCGAAGCCAGCTTCCCTTATGTCGAGACCGAGGATCAGCTCGTCGCCATCGAGGCCGTCAAGCACGATATGGAACAGGGCCGGCCCATGGACCGGCTCATCTGCGGCGACGTGGGCTACGGCAAGACCGAGGTCGCGCTGCGCGCCGCG
>DAOUGK010000117.1:0-3576 GCA_034429055.1 Anaerolineae bacterium
TCGCTCTCCGCATCCCACAGGTGACACCCGGCCAGGTCCGCCTTCCCCTCGGCCAGCGCGATGAGCCCGCCCAGGCTGCCGGGGAAGGCGACCTCCAGTGTGCAGCCTGCGCAGAGCTGGGGGAAGCGCGCCGCCAGCAGCGAGACGGCCGGGTCATGGCTGCCGGCAAAGCGCAGGATGGCCTGATCCGCTGCTTCCCCCGCCACGGCCTCTGCAGCCAGCGCGCGCCAGCGGTCCAGCGCGGCGCGAAAGGCGGCGTCCGCCTCGACAGGGGTGTAGCCTGCAGCGAGCACTTCGAGCAGGAAGGCCTCCGCCTGGTGCACGAGCGCGGCCCGGCGCAGGGGCGACCGGTCCCGCGGTGCGGGGGGCAGGGTCGCGCCGATGCGCGTGCCCTGCCCCGGCCGGCTGACGACGAGGCCCTGCCGCGCCAACTCCTTGTAGGCCTGCTGGACCGTGCCCGGCGTGCAGCCCCACCGCTCGGCCATCTCACGGACGGGCGGCAGCAGGTCGCCCGGTTTCAGCGCCCCGTCCAGCACCTGCTGGCGGACCGCCTCACCGATCTGCTGATACAGCGGCGACTTGTCGGTCATGGCATGTCACCTATTGCTGAGTCGTAGCAATTGTGTTATCAAGGCCGCGACTTCTCCGTTCGTAGTAGGCGCTTCAGCGCCCCGTGTGCGAACTGGCGCTGAAGCGCCTACTACGAACCAGGTTGTCCTAACCCACCAGCGCGTCCAGTCGGTCCACGAGGCCGGACAGCACCTCGAATGCGGCCTCGACCGGCGCGGGCGTCGTCATGTCCACGCCCGCAATCTTCAGCGCGTCCAACTGGTAGACGGAGTTGCCTGCTCGCAGGAACCGCAGGTAATCCTCCGCCGCGCCGGTCGTGCCGGAGCGGATGCGCCGGGCCAGCGCGTTCGCCGCGGAGATGCCGGTCGCATAGTTGAAGACATAATAATCCATGTACAGATGGGCGAAGGTGGCCCAGGTGATGCCGACGCGCTCTCGGTCCACCGCCATATGGCCGCCATAGCCCTCGCTGAACAGGTCGGCCATCAGCGCGATCATGTCGTCCGCGCTCATGCCCTCTCCGCTTTCCTCGCGCTGGTGGACCTCCAACTCGAAGCGCGCCAGGGTCGGCATGATAAAGAAGTAGCGGTGGAAGTTCGACATGGCTTCCTCGATGACCGTGATGAGGAAGTTCGGGTCCGAGACCGTCTCCAGCAGGTGCCCGCGCACCATCGCCTGGTGGAAGTTCGACGCGGTCTCGGCCACCATCATGCCGTAATCGCTGTACAGCACGGGCTGGTTCTGCCAGGTCAGCCGCGAGTGCATGGAGTGGCCCAGCTCATGCGCCAGCGTGCTCATGCTGAACACATCATCGGTGTAGCTCATCATGATGAAGGGGAAGGTGCCGTGCGAGCCGGACGAGAACGCGCCGCCCATCTTGCCCTTGCAGGGGTAGACGTCCACCCAGCGTTCTTCTTCGCAGCCGCGGCGCACCGCGGCGACATATTCCTCGCCCATCGGCGCGAGGCCCGCGGTGATGTACTCCACCGCTTGCGCATAGGAAATCGCGGGGCGTTCGGCGGTCAGCGGCGCCCAGATATCGTACGGCTGCAGCGTCTCCACGCCGAGCGCCCGGCGCCGCACCTGCCAGTAGCGGTGCCACGTCGGCAAATTCTGGCGGAAGACGTCGAGCAGGTTGTAAAAGACGGACGTGGGCAGGTTGTACTCGAATAGCGACATCTCCAGCGTCGAGGGATGCCGTCGCGCGCGCATGGTGAAGACGTTGTTTTTGACCGAGGTCAACAGGTTGGAGGCCAGCGTGTTCTTGTAGGCCAGATACATATCAGTGTAGCCTTCAAACGCAGTGCGCCGGGCCTCGCGGTCAGACTGCGCGTAGATGCCGTCGAGCGTGCCCTGAGTGACGGGATGGCGTGCGCCGTCGTTGCCGATTGCATCCGGAAAGCGGAAGTCTGCATCGGCCAGCTTGCTGAACGTCGCCTCGGCGTTGCCGAACGGGTCAAGCAGCAGGCCCAGCAGTTCCTCCACCTCCGCGGAGCGGACGTGCGCCTGGCGGCGGAAGAGGTTGTCCACATACTGCCCCAGGTAGGCCAGCGCAGGCTCCGCTGCAACCCAGGCGCGCAGCTTGGCCTCGCCGATGCTCAGCAGCTCCGGGTCCACGAAGGCGATGGCGGCCACTGCCTGGCCGTACAGCCCCATCGCGCGGCCGTTGCGCTTGGCGGCTTCCTGGTCGGTCGTGTCCACAGCATAGTTCATCCCGGCGTAGGTGTAGAGCTTGCCGACGCGGGCCATGATGTCTTGCAGGGCCGCAAACGCGGCGGCCAGCACCGCGGGACTCTCCGCCAGCCGCCCGATGTACTGTTTCAGGCCGTCCAGCGCTGCACTCGTGTTGTGATATTCGGCCTCCCAGTCCGCAGGCGTCGGGAAGACGCTGGGTTCGTTCCAGGTGAAGCGAGGGTCGATCTCGCTGTGTGTCGGAATGGTCGATGCGCTCATGGGACTCCTTACTCGAAATTATACTCGTTGAAATCGCACACCGGCCGGTAGCCGATGCGCTGGTAGATACTGTTCGATGTCGGGTTCGCCAGGTCGGTAAACAGGCAGCAGAACTGCCAGCCCTGGTCGAGCAGGTGCTGGCTCAACGCGGCGACGCACGCCGACGCATACCCCCGGTTGCGCAGCTCCGACGGAGTGTAGACCGGGCCGATCGCCATGCCGTGGGTCGTGTGCCGCCCCGTACCTGCCACCGAGACCGGCCCGCCGTCATCCCAGATGAAGTACTCGCCCGCCGCGATGCGCTGCGTCAGGTGCTCCGCGATGACCGCCGGGTCATCTGGCGTCAAGTGTGCGTCCCGGTTGAAGCCGATGATCCATTCGACCAGCAGGGACAGTTCCTCTGCGCGGGCGGGGCGCAGGTGGCCGCGCACGCTGACCGGGGGGAATACCTCGCGCAACTCGTAGACGCGCTCGCTCATGCCGGGCCGGTACGGGCGGCCTGTCTCCGCCTGCCATAGCTCCGCGAACGCCTTGGCTGGCACGGATGGGCCGACCACCCCCGGCACAGCCCAGCCGCCTGTCCGCAGGTCCGCCATTATCAACCGGAGCGGGGCGGGATCCTCCCCCAGGCTGCTGTGCAGGATCACGCGATTGGGCGGGGTCATCACTGCGGCCGCGACAACCGCGTCACCGTCGGCCGCGATCGCAAGATAGGGCGCTTGCTTGAACCGTTCCGGGTGCTCGATCAGTCGGTTGGTGATGCCGATCATCAGATTGTTGGCGGCCTCGGTCTCTTCGAGGACAGCCTGCGCTCGGGTCATGAACGCGCGCGCGTCGTTGTAGGTGGTGAGTTCCATTTGTCCTTCCATTTCCATGCGGCAGACCTTCGAGGTCTCAGGCCAGCCGAAGGCTGGCACGACCTCGAAGGTCTAGCAACCTCGAAGATTTACTTCTTGCTCTGCTCCACCTCGGCCATCATCTCGACTACGCTCGCGCGGCCGGTCGCGGTGTCTGCACCCAACATGCGCGCCAGCTCCGTCACGCGGCGCTCCC
>DAOUGK010000118.1:0-10077 GCA_034429055.1 Anaerolineae bacterium
AACGGTAGGCGTTTCAGTTGGTGCAGGCGTATCGGTCGATGTAGGCGTCGGCGTGATGGACGGCGTGAGCGTCGGCTCAGGCAGTCCGCTCTGGAAGGGCAGATGCGCGACCATCGCCACGGCCGCGATGCGGTAGCCGGGACAGGGACAGGCCGGCGGCTCGGCCTGCGGATAGGTCAGTGTTCGCACATTGAGGTGATATGGGCCGCTCGACCTGGCCTGCCAGGTGATGCTCGAAGCGCAGTACTGCGGATCCACCAGGCAGCGCGGGGTGTCGATGTCATCGTTCGACCTGACCAGCGTGCCGTTCTGGTCATACAGAATCATGTACGTATCGACGCCATCCGCCAGTTGTGAGGTCGCGACCTTGTAGAAGCGGCCGGAAACCAGGCCATCGAAGCGATACCAATCCACATCGGTGCGCCCGTGAAACGTATGCGCCTGACCTTCGTTGGTGATGGGCAGCAGCCTGGCGTCTGCCTTTACGTCGTCGGGCTCGTAGGCGTCTGCCTCGCAGAGACAATCCGCGGGGGTCGCAGGGGCGATCCCGGTCGCGGTCGCGGGCTGTATCCCTGCCCAGGCGACCGTGAGACCCGCTGCCACGCACAGCATCCACAGGATCGGGCGCAAGCGCAGCGCGCCGCGTCGGGAGAGCCGACCTCGCGCCGGTCCGGCCCGATCAATGCCAGCCGTGCCGGTCTTTCCCACCGTGTCGAGCGTTGACATGGTCTTCTCCTGTTCGCTGCAGGGTCCTGTCGCCTGAACCGGGGCGCGCATGTGTTACCTTACCAACCTACTATTAAGGACGATGTTGCGCGGTTCCCGTGACGGCAAATTCGTGCTTCCACGCAGGTATCGTATAATAGTGTAGTCGATTGCGTTCATCTCCACAAAGAGCAAAAGATGGAAACCTTCAACCTTACCGATCACGTCCATCGCAGGTTCAACGCGCTGACCGGCGAGTGGGTCCTGGTCTCGCCCCACCGCACCAAGCGCCCGTGGCAGGGCCAGGTCGAGAAGCTGCCGCCGGAGACCCGGCCCGCCTACGATCCGGCGTGCTATCTGTGTCCGGGCAACAACCGTGCAGGAGGGGTGGTCAATCCCGCCTACGAGCACACATTCGTGTTCGACAACGACTTTGCCGCGCTGCTCCCTGCGGAGGTTGCGGGCGGGGTGGATGTTGGCCGGCTCCTTCGCGCCGAGCCGGTCCAGGGATTGTGCCGCGTCCTGTGCTTCTCCCCACGCCATGACCTGACGCTGGCAGAGATGAGCGTCGAAGAGCTGCGCCGGGTCATCGACGCATGGGCTGCGCAGACCGTCGAACTCGGCGCGCTGGACTTCATTAACTACGTCCAGGTGTTCGAGAATCGCGGCGCGATGATGGGCGCCAGCAATCCGCACCCGCACGGCCAGATCTGGGCCACGGAGAGCATCCCCAACGAACCGGCGAAGGAACGCCAGATGCAGGCCGCCTATTTCGAGGCGCACGGCCGCAAGCTGCTGCTCGATTACCTGGCCCTGGAACTGGAAAGGCGCGACCGCCTGGTCTGCGAAAACGAGGCGTGGGTCGCGTTGACGCCGTTCTGGGCCGTCTGGCCGTTCGAGACGATGGTGCTGCCCCGTCGCGCCGTGGCCGCGCTGCCCGACCTGTCGCGGGACGAACGGGACGCGCTGGCCGACATCCTGAAGCGGCTGACGACTCGTTATGACAACCTTTTCGAAGTCTCCTTCCCCTACAGCATGGGCTGGCACCAGCGGCCGACCGACGGCCGCGACCATCCCGGCTGGCAGCTCCATGCCCACTTCTACCCGCCGCTGCTGCGCTCTGCCACAGTGCGCAAGTTCATGGTCGGGTTCGAGATGCTCGGCGAGCCGCAGCGCGACATCCCGGCGGAAGCCGCCGCGGCGCGCCTGCGCGAACAATCGGAAGTTCACTACCGGATGGCATCATGACACAACAGCTTCTATCCCATTTCCAGGCTGTCTACGGACGGACGGCCACCCTTCTGGCGCGTGCGCCGGGCCGGGTCAACATCATCGGCGAACACACGGACTACAACGACGGCTACGTGCTGCCGGCTGCCATCGAGCGGGAGACGCTCATCGCAGCGGCCCCGCGCCAGGATCGCATCGTACGCCTGGCGGCCCATGACCTGCGCCGCGAGACCACGTTCGACCTGGCACACGTCGCTCCGGCAGCCGAACAACACGCCATGTGGAGCAACTACGTGCGCGGGGTCGCGGCCGGGCTGCTGGCCGCCGGCTATCCGCTGTCCGGGCTGGATGCCGTCATCCAGGGCAACGTACCGATCGGCTCAGGCCTGTCCTCGTCCGCGGCGCTGGAAATGGCCGCGGTCCAGGCTTTCGCCGCGGCGGGCGGCTTCACCGTGCCGCCCGACCAGGCGGCGCGCATCGGCCAGAGAGCCGAGCGTGACTTCGTCGGCGCGAACACCGGTCTGATGGATCAGCTGGCGTCTGCGCTCGGTCAGCCGGACCGCGTGCTGCTGATCGACTGCCGCGACCTCTCCTACCGGCCTGTGCCGACGCCGGCGGGCACGACCATCTTGATTGCCGACACGGCGGTGCGCCGCCAGTTGGCTTCGTCGGCGTACAACGAACGCCGCGCCCAGTGCGAGGCCGCCGCGGCCGCGATGGGCGTCCCGGCGCTGCGCGATGCCACGCTGGCGATGCTGGCGCGCGTGGACGTGCCGGACGTGGTGCGTCGCCGGGCGCAGCACGTCATCGAGGAAAACGACCGCGTGCTGACGACCGTTGCCGCCCTCGAAGCGGGCGACCTGGCCCAGGTGGGCCGGCTGATGAATGCCTCGCACGCCAGCCTGCGCGACCTGTACGAAGTGAGCAGCCTGGAACTGGACGCGATGGCCGAGCTGCTGCGCCGCCAGCCGGGCTGTTACGGCGCGCGGCTGACAGGGGCAGGGTTCGGCGGCTGCTGCGTCGCGCTGGTCGAGGCATCCGCGGCGCCAGACGCCATCGCTGCGGTGTCCGCGGCCTATCAGGCGCAGACGGGCCTGACGCCTGCGCTCTACCCCACTCGTGCAGCGCAGGGGGCGCGTGCCGAGCGACTCTAGACGCAGCTAACCGGGCCTGTAGGGGCGAGGTGACCTCGCCCCTACAGTTCGGCGAGATATGCCGAATCCACCTTCAGATGCCGTAGCTTTCAGTCATTCCTAATTCGTAATTCCTCATTCGTAATTCCCCTACACCAACGTGAATACCGCGGCCAGCACCCACCCGAAGAACAGCGCCGTACCCATCGCGTAGGGCCAGGGGCGGTCGAACGCTGCGGTGGTCACAGCAAAAACGGCCAGCAGCACCGGCAGCAGCGGCATCAGCAGCACCAGGAACCCCATCGACGGCACGAGCAGGAGCGTGACGAACAGCCCGCCGACCAGCACCGCGCTCTGCGCCAGCCACCAGACGACGCGCACTGCCGGACGCGCGCCCCACTGGGCATACCCGGCGGCGAGGAACCACGGCATGCAGGCGGCGGCCAGCAGCGGCCAGCGCCCGAGCCGCGGCAGAATGAGCCACCACTGCACCCACACCTGCTGCGCCCTGGCGCCGAATGCCAGCGAGAGCAGGGCGAACAGCAGCAGCCCCAGGATGATCCCTCCGGCTGCGGGGCGGGACAGCGGCCGCTGCAAGACCAGCCACACCGTCCCGCCGATCAGCAGCCAGAGCGCCACTGCCCCGCCGACCGCCAGCCCGCCGAGATTCGCCACCGGTGCAAGGCGATTTAGCACGGCAAGAACCAGGACCGCGGTGACCGGCCCGGCCACCAACCCCACCCACCGCTTCCAGCCGGGCGCGCGGTGCTCCGCGGGCAGCCCGCTGCGCAGCGCCGGGCCGACCGCGACGGTAAGCCCCAGCCACGCCAGCAGGTGCAGGAGATACCCGAGGATGCGCCGGTCGGTGTAGGGCGCCGTGGGCGTCAGGCCGAACGTGCCGTTCAGCCAATCCAGCGTCGCGCGGTGGCTCGCCGGACTGAACAGAATTGACATATGTTCCACGTTCGGGATCACGGTCAACTGCCGCGCCCGGCCGCCGGCCAGGTCAGCGTTCGGTCCGCCGGCCGCGGCCAGGAGCGACTGCGCGTTGGCGACGAACCGGCCCTCCCAACTGCCCGCCTGCAAGAGCAGGTTGCGCGGCGCCTCAGCGGTGACCTCTGCACCGGTGGGCGAGATGGCGACGACAGCCGCATACCGCTCCGGTGCGGCGATCCCCGCGGTCATCGCCACGCCGCTGCCCATCGAGTGGCCGACAATCGCGAGCCGCGCCGCGTCTACCTCGGGCTGCTCCAGCAGCGCAGCCAGCGCCGTATCGACGTTCCGCTCCAGCCCGGCCGCGCGGTCCAGCGGTGCCGGATTCGCCGCGTGGCCGTCGAAGTCCCACAGCAAGACCGCGTACCCGGCGTGCGCCAGGGTATAGCCATAGCCGAGCATCACCTGCTTGGAACCTGCAAACCCATGCGCGACGAGCACACCGGGCGCCTGCGCAGCATCGGTCCGCACGAGATAGAGCAGCGGCACGCCGTCGCGCGCCAGCGCGCGCACGGTCAACCCGCGCTGCGGCGCACGCACCTGCCACCAGGAAAGCACGATGGCAAGCAAAGCGAGGACAACAACAGCAAGGCGCTTGCGGTTCATCCGGCGTCACCCCTTCCTTTGAGCCTGGCACGATTGGCGGTAAAATCACAACATGAACACGCGATCGGAGCTCTTCGATGCCAGCAACCCGCTTTCGTGGGTGCTCGCCAGCATTCTGCTGGCAGTGGCGGCAACCAACGTCGCTTGGCTGCTGCAACGGCGGCGGCGGCCGCGTCTTGCGTCTGAGGCCCAGGTCCGGTCGGTGCTGGCCTGGCTGACACAGGCGCTGTTCTACGGCCTTCCGCCGGTGATTGCGTGGCAGACCGGGGTGCTGTCGCCCTTCTATGTGGGCATCAGCGAACCGCAATGGCTGACGATGGCCGCAGTCGGCGCGCCTCTCGCTGGGGTCATCACCGCCGTGCTGCTGTTCGGCTGGCTCGTCTACCGCCACACAGCAACAGCGTCGGACCGCCCGCCGCCAGCCGCCGCCCGCCTTCTTGCGACGGTACGTACGCCGCTCGACGCATTGCTTCAGCAATGGCACTGGGCGTTCTATCGCGCACTGATGGTCGGCTGGCTGGCTGAGCTTCAGGCGTCTTCTGCGGTTGCCGTGGCTCTCGCTGCGGAGCCGTTGTACTGGGGCAGTTGGCTCGGCATGGCGCTGGTGGGGCTCGAATTCGGGCTCAATCCCTTTGCCCGCGCCCGCCTGCGCAGGCCCGGTCAGCAGGAGGCCGCGCTCCGCACGATCGCGCTGGCCGTGGCAACCACAGCCCTCTTCACGCTGACCCGCAGCCTCTGGCTGTGCCTGGCCTGTCACTTGATCGTTGAAACGGTCATCACCGGCTGGCTGCCGCTGCGCACCGCGCCTCAGCAGTCGTAACTGCCTGCCGGCAGACGTGACTGCAAGCAGGCGTGCCTGTGAACAGACCCAAAAAAAGCTTCGAGGCGCATGCCGTTTCATGACGAAACCAGCCTGCGCCCCGGAGCTGATCAGCCTGCTTCCCCGTCTCGGTTAGCGGATAATCAGGCCCAACCCAATCAGGATGACGAAGAAGGTCGCGGCCAGGATGCCCAGCCGCCGCAGGTCCTTCAGGACGTAATGGTAGTCCGTAGTCACAGTGACCGGGATGCGCGCGGCCACACCGGCCGTGCGTGAGGCGGCGTTGGCCGGCCGGGCCGGAGCCGCGGCGCGCGGGGCCGCGGTGCGTGCGGCGGGCGCAGCACCGGTGGGCGCGTTGCTTCCGGTCTGTTGTGCCGCCTGCGACGGCTTGCCATCGCCATACATTCGGGGTTCAGCGGCGCGCGGCACGCGCCGGACTTGTGGTTTCTTCTTTGCCATAAGGGGAAAGTCTCCTCCCGATAAGTTCGCCCCTATTATACCGCCGCCGTTCCCGCAACGCCAATTTCGACCCGGGAGTTCAGGAATTCCAAATGTAGGCGGCAAGGCATCCTGAGCGGAGGCCCGGGGGCCGTAGTCGAAGGATGTAGGCCGTGCGGGCGTTCTTCGACTGCGCTGCGCTCCGCTCAGAATGCCCGCACTCTCGCGTACATTTGGAATTGCTGCCGGGAGTTCCTGCTGCTCAGCGCCTCACGCGTCGCGCCAGGCGTGCGGTCACCCCTGAGACGAGGGCGGAAAGCTCCTCAATGCCAAGCAGCCGCAGCGCCAACAGGTACAAGCCGCCGCCCACCGCCCCTGCAACCGCGACAACCAGCACCTCGGCAATGACATTGTCCGGCAGTAACCCCTCCAGCGGAGGGACCAGGAGCCAGACCGCAAGGGCCATGATGGCCGCTGCGACGACGGCGCGCACGAACGTTGCGATGATATTCTCGCCCTCGGGCCGTCCCACGCTGCGCAACAACAGCACCACCATGATGAGTGCGTGCGCCGCCTGCTTGACCGAGTCCGCCAGCACCAGGCCCAGGAAGCCCAACGGGCCTTTGAGTGTCGCGGCAGCCACGAAGTAGAACCCGATCGAGATGACCCCCACGATGGCAGGCGTCCGGGTGTTCTGCCGCGCGTAGAAAGTGTAGTTCAGCAGAAAGTCCACGCCCGCAAAGGGCAGGCCGATCAGATACAGCCGCAAGGCCTGCACCGTCATCACGGTGTCGGCGGGCTGAAAGACGCCGTGCTCGAACAGCAGCCGGACGAGCGGCGCGCCCAGCACGAACAGGCCGGTCGTGGCCGGCAGCAGCAACAGCAGGACCAGGCGCAGCCCGCGGCCCAGGACGCTGCGGAAGCTGGCCCAATCCATCTGCGCCGCGTGGCGCGACAGGGTCGGCAGCGCGGCCAGCGACACGGCCACCGGCACCAGGCCCAGCGGGAACTGGATCAGCGTGGTCGCATAGCGCATCCAGCTCACGCTCTGGCTGCCCGTGGCCGACGCCCACCGGCCATCCACGATGATCTGTATCTGCGTGACAATCAGCCCCAGCGCAATGGGAAGGTACAGGCGCAGGATGCGCCGGACCGCCGGATGCTGCCATGCGGTCGAGAAGCCCACCGGAATCCCGCGCAGGCCGGGCGCCATGACCGCAAGCTGCAGGATGCTGCCGCCGACCACGCCGATGGGCAGGGCATAGACGCCGAGCCCCGGCGCGAGCAGCGGGACGGCCAGCACGATGCCCAGGTTGAACACCGCACCGCTCACCGCCGTGTACGAAAAACGGCGCAGCGCGTAGAGCAGCCCCGTCGCCGCGCCGGACAGCCCGAAGAACAGGATGGCCGGCGAGATGATGCGCAGCGAGTTCGTCAACACACGCTGGAGCGCCGGGTCTTCGAAGTCACCGAGCAGGCCGGCGAGCGGCGCGGCGAAGAGTTCCAGCAGGATGACGATGCCCGCCATCGCGATCGCGATGAGGCTGAAGACCGCGCTGACCACCCGCGCCAGCTCGTCGCGCTGCTGCCGCCGGGCATAGTCGCTGAAGACCGGCACGAGCGCCGCGCTCAACATGCCGCCGACCAGGAGGTCATAGATCATCGTGGGCACGCGCGCGGCCAGGTTGAACGCGCTCAGCTCGCCGCCCGACCCGTAGAAGCCGGAGATGACCGATTCGCGCGCAAGGCCGATCACCCGGCTGGCGATGTTGCCGAGGCCGAGGATGCTCGCGGAGCGTGCGAGGCCGGATTCGGGGCGAGCCGCCCCGTCAGGAGTGCTCATTCAGCAGGCAGAGTGCGAATCCGTTCGATAATCAGCGTGGTGGAGCGGTCGGGCACATAGGGCAGATAAACCACCTGCCCGCCCTGGGCCGTGACCAGCTCGGCCTCCGGCGGCTGCGGGCCGCCGGGCCGGCCCCAGTCACCGCCCTTCACATAGATGTCAGGGCGCAGCGCAGAGACCAGCTCGTTGGCAGTCAGGGCGTCGAAGATGACGACGGCATCCACGCAGCCCAGCGCCGCGAGCAGCTCCGCCCGATCCGCCTGGGGCACGAGCGGACGACCGGGCTTGCGCGCGGCAGTCGAAGCGTCGCTGTTCAGCCCGACGATGAGCGCATCGCCCAGGTTGCGCGCGGCCTGCAAATAGCGCACGTGGCCGACATGCAGCAGGTCGAAATGGCCGTTCGTCAGAACGACCGGCCCGCCCTGTCGTACACGCCAGGCCCGCGCCTCATCCAGTGTCATCACCTGTCCCAAGCGCGCCTCCTGTCAGTCTCTTGCTGTGATCACTGCCCACACGAAGCGGGGGATGTCCAGTTGCCGCCGCCAGCGCCACGGCTGGGTGAGCAGCCGGAACAGCCATTCCAGGTTCAGGCGCTGCACCCAGCGGGGAGCCCGCTTACGCGCGCCGGTGATATGGTCGAACGTCCCGCCCACGCCCATCATCACGGGCACGCGCAGCGCGTCGCAGTGCTGCGCAATCCACAGGTCCTGCCGCGGTGCGCCGTAGGCCACGAACAGGATGTCGGGCTGCGCCGCAGTGATGCGCGCGATGATGCCCGGCGCATCTGCGTCCGCAGGCGTGCCCTCGTATACGCCCACAATGTGCAGGCGCGGGTAGCGCGTGCGCAGAATCTCGCCCGCGGACGCGGCAATGCCCGGGCCCGCGCCGAGCAGGTACAGCCGCCAACCCTGAGCCGCCGCGCGCTCAGCGATGAGCGGGACACCGTCCGATCCCGTGACGCGTTCAGGCAGCGGGCGACCCTGCCGCCGCGCGGCCCACAGCAGCCCCACGCCGTCCGCCATGCACAGGTCGGCCCGCTCCAGCACGGCGCGGAAGGCCGGGTTACGCAGCGCCTCCATCACGAATTCGGGATTCGTGGTGCAGATGTGATGCGGCCCGCCCTCGGCAATGAACCGACTGATGCTGTCGAGCAGGTGCGCGTAGGTCAGCGCATCGACGCGCACGCCGAGAATCCGCACGGAAGGTATGCCGTCGGCCATCACTTGCCCCGCGCCACGCTTTCGAGCACGGCCAGTGTCTCGCGCGCGCACTTCTCCCAGGAGAAGCGCCTGACGTTCTCGCGGCCGCGCCGCGCCAGCTCCGCGGCCAGCACGTCATCGGTCACAAGCCGGTACATGGCCGCGGCGATGGCGTCTACGTCGTGCGGGTCCACGAGCAGCGCGGCATCGCCCGCCACTTCAGGCAGAGAAGAAGTCGTGCTGGTGATGACAGGCACGCCACACGCTCCTGCTTCGAGCACCGGAATGCCGAAGCCTTCGTAGAGAGATGGAAACACGAATGCCCGCGCGCCGCGCAGCAGCTCCGGCAGGTCGGCCTCCGGCACATAGCCCGGAAACAGCACGCGGCCGGCCAGTCCCAACCGCTGCACCTGCGCAGACAGGTCCTCGTACAGCCAGCCCTGCTTGCCCGCGAGGACGAGCCGGTAGTCCGCCAGCGCGGGATCAGCGGCGATGCGCGCAAAAGCGTCGATCACGCGGGCCAGGTTCTTGCGCGGCTGGAGCGTCCCGACATAGAGCAGGTACGGCGCAGAACTTCCACCGGTCGCATCCGCCAGGCCGTAACGGTCTAGCACCTCGCTGCAGGCAGCCTGAGCGGGTGTACGATCCAACCCTGCCGACGAGCCAGCGCCAGTCGAAGGCGCCGTCATGCCTTCCGGCCCGCCCAGGTAGACAACATGCACCTTGTCCGGCGGCATACCGTACGCCTGCACCAGGTCGGCCTTGGTCGCAGCCGAGTCCGCGATGACCGCTGCGGCCTGCCGCGCATTCCAGCTCGTGGACCAGCGCAGATAACGCAGGTCGCGGGACCGGTGGGCCGCCGGGTAGTGCAGAAAGCCCAGGTCGTGCACCGTCGCGACGCTGCGCCGCGGGTGGATCAGCGGGAGGACATGGGCCGGCACGAACAGCACATCCGGTGGGCGCAAGGCCATCTCGGCGCTCAGGCGCACGTGCGTCCACAGCCGGGGAAAGGGCATGGACTTCACTTCGGCGCGCTGCGCATCGAAGAGGCCATCCGGCGGGGGTTGCTGCGTGTAGAGGCGGAACCGGTGCTCCGCTCCGATCTGCAGC
>DAOUGK010000119.1:0-2733 GCA_034429055.1 Anaerolineae bacterium
GCTCGCGCCCTGGCTGTTCCTCTCTATCGGCATCCTGCTCGGTTCACAGTGGGCTTACATCGAGCTCGGCTGGGGCGGCTACTGGGCCTGGGACCCGGTCGAGAACGCCTCGTTCCTGCCCTGGCTGACGGCCACTGCGTTCATCCACAGCATCATGATCCAGGAACGTCGCGGGATGCTCAAGGTCTGGAACATGGTGCTCATCTGGCTGACATGGGAGCTCACCCTGATCGGCACGTTCCTGACCCGTTCCGGCGTCGTGCAGTCGGTCCATTCCTTTGCGCTGTCCGCGGTCGGGCCGATGTTCGCCGCGTTCATCATCGTGACCATGCTCGGGTTCCTCGTGCTGCTCGTCTGGCGGCTGCCGCTGCTCAAGAGCGAGAACCAGCTCGATGCGGTCCTCTCGCGCGAGACCAGCTTCCTGACGCAGAACGTCATCTTCGTGGTCATCATGGCGGCGACGTTCCTGGGCACCATCTTCCCCAGCATCTCCGAGCTGGTGATGGGCGACAAGGTGTCGCTCAACGCGCCGTACTTCAACCGGGTGAACGGGCCCATTTTCCTGGCCTTGATCGTGCTGATGGGCGCCGCGCCGCTGCTGGCATGGCGGCGATCCGCGCCGGAGACGCTGCGCCGGAACTTCCTCGTCCCGATCATCGCGGCGCTCCTGAGCGTGCCGCTGCTGTTCGTGCTCGGCAACCGCAGCCTGGCCGGGTTCGTAGGCTTCGCCGCCCTGTTCTTCGTGTTCGCCGGCATCGTGCAGGAGTATGTGCGCGGGGTCCGGGCGCGGCGGCAGGCAACCGGCGAGGCGCTGCCCATCGCGCTGGTCAACCTCGTCCGGCGCAACGGGCGGCGCTACGGCGGCTACATCGTCCATATCGGCATGCTGCTCATCGCCCTGGGCATCATCGGCAACGAGTTTTACCAGTCCGAGGGCCAGGCGAACCTTGCGCCCGGCGAAAGCGTCAGCGTGGCAAACTACACCCTGACCTATCGCACGCTCGAGGCCGTGCAGGGACCCAACTTCACAGAGTATCAGGCGGTTGTGGATGTCACGCGCGACGGCCGGCCCTTCGGGCAGATCATCCCGAAGAAACACATCTACAACAAGAACTCCGAGCAGCCGATGACCGAGGTGGGCCTGCGGCCCGGCCTCGTCGAAGATGTCTACATCGTGCTGGCTGGGTTCGAGACTATGGGTTCCACAGCCTCGTTCAAGGTGTACGTCAATCCGCTCATGTCGTGGATGTGGGCCGGCGGCCTCGTGCTCATCCTCGGCGTGCTGGTGTCGGCCTGGCCGCGGCGCGCGCCGGCCACGGCAGAGGCCCCGCGGCGCGTGCCCTCCGGCGCGCAGCCCATCGCATAGTCACAGCAGCCCAAACCCCTGCGAGTTCGAACCCGGGCGAGGCCTGACACGAACTCGCAGGGCCAAAGATGGTGAGTCGTCCATGAACTCAGTCGTGTTCGTCATCCTGTCCCTGATCCTCGGCGGCGCAGCGCTGCTGGCCGTGGCCTATCCCATTCTGCTCAAGGGGCGCACGTCGCAGAGCCCGACCGTGTCCGCGCAGGAACGGCTGGAGGAACTGCTGGCCCAGCGTGACGCGGCATACCAGGCGCTGCGCGAGTTGAGCTTCGACCATCGGGTCGGCAAGATCACGGACGAGGATTTCGTCGCGTTCGAGGCCAACCTGAAGCATACGGCAGCGGACGCGCTGCGCGCACTCGATGAGTTCGAGCAGGCCGCAGACATTGACCTGGACGCTTACCTCGAACGCACCGTCGCGGCGCGCAAGGCCGCGCTCAGCGCGGGCGGACATCGCTGTCCACAATGCGGCCAGCCCGCCGCAGCCAGCGACAAGTTCTGCGCGGCGTGTGGTGCGGCACTGACGGCGCCCGTGCCCGCGGCCAGCGGCGCGGCAGGAGTCGCCTGCCGCCATTGCGGCAAACCTCTCGCGGCCGCAGACCGCTTCTGCGCGGCCTGCGGCAAGCCCGTCGCGGAGGCTGCGCCCGTCGCAGCTCGTTGAGCAACCGGCCGCCATGAACCGTTCAGTGCCCTCTGAGCCGGACCCCGCATCTGCGGCAGATCAGACAGCATGGGCAGACTGGGCTGGACTCGGCCGCCGGCTGCACAACCTGATTTCAAAAGCCACGCTGGGGCCGGTCTCCGACCGTGCCCCGATCCCCGCTCCTGGCACGGTCGGAGACCGGCCCCAGCCATCGACTGCGGCGCACGCCCTCGACCGGCTGATCCCCCACCTGCCGCGCGCGCTATCGAGCGCAGCCAGCCCGGAGCGGGCGCTTAACAATCTGGAACGATTCCTCCAGGCATTGCCCGATGCTGCACCCGTGCTGGCAACCTTGAGCAATGACCTGCACATCCTGGAGATGCTGGCCCATCTCTTTGCGGGCAGCCAGTTCCTCACCGAAATCCTTCTCCGCAATCCCGGGTACCTGTCGCTCCTGACCGAGCGCACCGGCATCGCCCACCTCAAAAACCCCGGCCGTTTCCTTGCGGAAGCGCGCACCGCCACCGACCCCTGGCTCACCGGCGGCAACGGCGGGACAGCATCCTATACTGCCGTGCTCGACGCGCTGCGCCGCTACCAGCAGCGCGAGCTGCTGCGCATCGGCATCTGCGACCTGAACGGCCTGCTGGAGCTGTCAGCCGTCACCACGCAGCTATCCTACCTGGCCGAAACCGTCATCCAGACGGCGCTGGAGGTCACCGCAGCA
>DAOUGK010000120.1:0-5888 GCA_034429055.1 Anaerolineae bacterium
TTGCGTGCGGCGATGGTGTCGACCGTTGCGCCGCAGATGCCGACCTGCCCGTCCTTGGTGAGGCGGCACGGCCCCATATAGCAGTTTTTGCAGCAGATGCCCGACTGGCCGTTGCCGATGGTGCAGGGCTTGAAATCAGCTGCGCGGCTGAAGGAGGTCGGGATGCCCGCCAGGCTGGCCCAATCCAGGATTTCGCACGCCGCCGGGTCGATGCTGGGAACGAGACTGACTTTTGCCATGACTGTTGCTCCTTATCGCTTCGTTTTCAGGTCGCGCTCGTCGGTTTTGACCTGCCGCATGCCCAGGCGGATCCATGCCGGATCGCGGCGGCCATCCTGCACGGGGACCGGCTGCGTGGTGACGCTCGTGCCATCGGTGGCAACAGGATAGCCGGCCTCATCCAGCGCGGCCATGAGGGCGCCCGGTGTGACCAGCGCCGGGTCGTAAGATACGATGACCATGCGGAAGGCGGAACTGGCAATGACATCCTGCACGCCGGTCAACTGCGACAGGGCTTCCCGTACCTTCAGCGTGTGATGATCGGCCCAGAGATTGGGCACGCCGAACTGGATTTTCTCCATGGGTGGCTGACCTCCTTCAAGGGGGCTGTTCAAAGGCTTTTTCGGCTCCAGGCGGAGTCCTGCTTTGGCGTTGGCTTGTTCAGTGTGGAGCAGGGCCGCGATTTCGCGCCGGTGTTCGATATAGATTTCGCAGAAGTCGCAGGTGACAGAGAGGGGCGCGCAGCAACAGGAACTCCCCGCGCATTCTTCCCAGCAGGTTTGCGTGCCCGCATAGATGGCGCATTCGGCGCACGCCACGACCCAGCCGTTCTTGCCGGATGCGTGCCGGGCCTGAAGTTCACGCCGGATTTCCCAACATCTGCGCATGTCTGTCTCACCACCTGCGGATGGCTATCGCCGCCGTGCTGACAAGCTGACATCGTGTAGTTTTGCACGATGTGGTGGTTTTGGCTATGATGAGCATCATAGCCAAACAAAAAAGCCTGCCCCGCGCGTTGGCGGAGCAGGCATTCGTCACCTGGGAAGATTGCAGACCATCATCAGTCTGCAAGATATGAACCAGTGAACTATAGCTTACGTTACGCTTGTCGCGCGAAATATGACGCGCGTCATGTACGTACTAGAAGGTATTTTCACAAGGGTGCCGGTAGTCGTCCTATAGCAGTTGGTCTGCGGTGACGAGTGCCTGCGCTACCTCGGATAGCCGGCGATTGGTGTCCTGGCTCTGCTTTTGCAACCGGCGGAAGGCTTCTTCTTCGTTCAGGTTGAGCCGCCGCATGAGGATGCCCTTGGCGCGCTCGATCAGCTTGCGCGCTTCGAGCGCCTCGCGCAGGTCCGCGACTTCCCGATGCAGGGCCTGAAACTCACGGAAGCGCGCCAGGGCCAGCGCAATTGCGGGCAGCAGGTCTTCTTCGGCCACCGGTTTCATCAGGTAGGCGGAGATGTTGGCCTGGGCCGCGCGCTCGACCAGTTGGGCCTCGTTGTAGGCAGTCAGCAGGATGATGGGGATGGGCCGCGCGCGGGTGATGCGCTCGGCAGCCTCGATACCGTCCATGACCGGCATCTTGATGTCCATGATTGCCAGGTCCGGCTCGGTGGCCGCGGCCAGCGTGACTGCATCCGCGCCGGTGGAGGCTTCGGCCACGACGTGATGCCCCAGCGCATGGAGCTGCACCCGCAAGCTCAGCAGGCGGATGCTCTCATCGTCGGCAATGAGGATGCGCAACGGGTTCACGTCGCCCTCTATTTGTAGAATACCAGTCGAGCCTCGCTGCCGCCTTCCGGATGGTTATGCAGGCGCAGCGTGCCCGCGAGGTCCTTCTCGGCCAGCGTGCGGGCGATGCGCAAACCTAACCCGCGCGCCTGTTCGATGTCGAAGTCGGGCGGCAGCCCACGGCCGTTGTCGCGCACCGTCACCGTGACTTGGGGGCCTTCCTGAACGAGGTCGATGCGAAGCTGCCCGCTGCGGGCGCTGAGGCTGAACGCGTGCTCCAGCGCATTGGCAATCAGCTCGTTCATGACCAGCGCAAAGGCCGTCGCCTGTTTCGAGGGCAGATAGATCGCCGCACCGGTCACTTCGGCCTGCACCGGGCGGTCGGGCCGCACCAGGTGACGCAGCGAGATGTCGCAGACCTGCCGCGCCAGCTCGGTGATGTCGGTCAGGCGCACCTGGTCCGCGGACAGCAGTTCGTGGACCGCGGCGATGCTCTTGATGCGCGTCACGCTGTCGCGCAGGCTCCGTCGCGCGGCCGGGCTGGGGCTGGCGGACATCTCCAGGCTGAGCAGGTCTGCGACCGTCTGCAGGTTGTTCTTGATGCGGTGGTGCATCTCCTGCACCAGCGTTGCCAGGGCCTCGGCGCGCCGCGCTTCTTCCCGCAGCCGCATGTTATCGACCGCCGTGCCAATCTGCGTGGCAATCGAGCGGAGAAGGGCCATATCGGTGTCGGAGAAGGTGACGAGCCGCCGCGCCGCGATGTGCAAGACGCCGAGGGGCTGCTCTTTGGCGTGCAGCGGGACGACCGCGCACGCGTGCGCGCCATGACACCGGCAGCCCTCGCGCACGATGCGGGCATCGTTGACAACATCGGCCGCCTGCAGCTCTTCCCCGCGCAGCAGCGCCTGGCCGCACAGACACTCGCCAGGCGTGATCGTCGTTTCGGCAGGGTCGAACAGGGAGAGGTCGCCTTCGGCCGCCGCGAGGGTCAACTGGCCGTTCAGGCGGTCCAGCAGGTAGATTTTGCCGCTATCCAGGGCCAGGACCGCGAGGGTCTGTTGCAGCGCCTCAGAGAGCGCGGCTTGCTCGTTCAGCGCCCGGTTCATGGCCGCGGAGACCGCGTAGAGCGCGGCCAATTCCTGCACGCGCCGTTGTTCTTCGGGAGCTTGCCATGACAGGGAGACGGGCTGTGGGGAGGCAGGAGGATCCATCGCAGCCGGTAGCTATGGCATGTTCCAGGCATGAGGCGTACGGCAGAACAGTGCATCTGCGGGGCTGTTCACACCGCACGCCTCACATGGCCCGGTTCAGGAGACTTTTTCGTCCGTGGGCTTGTCCGCCGGCTTCTCGGGCGCCGTTTCGTCCCTGGACGCCTGGCGGAATTCACGGATGCTCTTGCCGATCGCGCCGCCGATTTCCGGCAGCCGGCCCACGCCGAACACGATGAGCACAATGACCAGGAGGATGACCCACTCCCAACCACCTAGGTTGAACATTTAACACTCCTTGAGGGTATTGGTACAGCGCCTGCCAGAATGTCAGGCGTCATGAGTTGTCGGATTCAGGCGCCGGCGCACGCCGTGAGCGCCGGGCACGTTTCGGTGACGTTTGCTTGCCATGTGCCGCTCGGCTGGCGAACAACATCTGTCGCGCCAGCGCCATATCGAGCCCCATGCCGATCAAACGCCGCAGAAAGATGGATTCCTCCGCGGGCAGCGTCTGCACATCGCGGATGGCGGCCTGGGCAACTGCCGCTGCCTCAACATCTCCCGCCAGCAGCAGCCAGCGTGCCATCTTCTGCAGGCTCTTAGCATACCTTGCTTTTAGCTCGGGGCCAAACTGCGTGCGCGCGATATCGGTGATCCGCTGAGCACGCGCCGCCGGTCCGTCAATGTGGCCGGGAGACAGCTCGGCCAGGGACCAGGGCCAAGTCGCGAAGGCCGGATGGTCCAGCAGCCCGGCGATGGCGGCGTGATCCGGCGCAGGCTCGATTTCCAATACACCGGTGTCTGTCGCGTCGAGGTCGGCTCCCCCTGGCAGTGGCTCGGTCAGCCAGATGAGCGGGTTGAACAGGCGGTATTCGACCGGCGGCAGCGTGCCCTGTGCCCAGTGCAGCGCCAGGGCCTCCCGGATGAGCTGACGCCCCACCGGCAATGCGACTTCGAGCAGCAGTATGGCGCCGTCCGCCAGCTTGACACGGTGCAGGGTCCCGCTGTCCGCGGCAGGCGGGAGTTCGAGCAAGTCTGCACCCTGCTGGGACGCCACGAAGCGCAGTCCGTTCGTCGCATCGGTAACAACCGAGAGCGACACCGCCGGCGGAGCATCCGCGGCCTGGCCGATGAACCAGACGAGCTGCGTGCCTGCGGCTTCGACCGGCGACACCAGCACCCGCCAGGTGTGACCCGGTGCGTGCCACGGTGCAGGGTCAGGTTCCGGCTCGGCGCGGCCCGTGCCGATGCTCATCTGCACTTTGCGCCGCCCACGCTCCGCCAGGACGGCAAGCGGCGGCGGCAGCGTCGCGGCCAGGCTGGTCAACGCCTGGGCGGCCGCCACCGACCGGATGCGGCTCAACTGGTCCAATGCGCCGCGCGCCAATACAGGATCCTGCTCCTGGGCAAACATGCGCAGCAGGGCGATCATCTGCCAGCCGTTGCCGCTGCCAGGGATGGCCTTGAGCAGGAGGTGCGGCACATCGGGCGGCTGCTGGGCAAGCTGGGCCAGATATTCGAGGAGCGCGACCGGCTCCTGCTGCATGGCCCGCATGAGTTCCTGCAATGACTGGTGGGCTACCTGATCCGGATCGCCTGCGCCGGTCGCGACCAGGTCATCCACCGGCTCAGCGAGAAAACGGTCGAGGATGATGATGGCACTGATGCGTACCCGATCGACATCGGCGTTAGGCCGCGCCCCTGCACCGCCGGCCGCGCCGCGCAGCGCGGCCACCAGTTGTTCACGGGGCAGGTGCAGGGCCACCAGGCCCAACCGGCCGCGCACGAGCGGATCATCAGTGTCCAGCAGGGACAGGAGAAACGTCAGCGCCGTGTGTCCGTGGGCCGCGATAGCGGCAGCCTGCTGTTCCTGCTCGGCCGGGTCTGTCATCGCCAGCAGGCGGGCAAACTCGGCTTCCAGCGCCCGGCGCTCCATCAGCCCGGTGAGCACTTTCGATTCCGCAGTCATAAAATCCATTATATCACACGGCACGCATTTGTCACACTGGCCGCGACCGGCGTATACTGTCCGTGCAATTACATCGCTGACACATCGCGAGGTTCACCATGAAGCCCCCTGACCGCGTGTCGCCGTGGCTGGGCTATATTGGGCTTTCGCTTGTCTGGCTGGTCATCCTGGCTGTGGTTGTCTCGCTGGGCCGCAGGCCGGCAACGAAGCCGATCGAAATCCTGCCACCTCCGACACTGACTCTCACTCCGGTTCCATCACCCACGCCGACCCCCGGCCTGCTCCACGTCGATGTGGCCGGTGCAGTGCGCCGTCCTGCCGTCTATCAACTCGCGCCGGGCAGCCTCGTCGCGGATGCGATTGCGGCCGCAGGCGGGCCTGCCGAGGACGCGGACCTGGACCGCATCAACAAGGCCGTCCCACTCGATGACCATGTGCAGGTGTACGTGCCGCGGCGTGCCGCGCCCGGTGCAACTGTCGCGCCGGGCGGTGCAGCCGAACCTCCGCCTGTCTCGACTGCGCCGCTGCGCATGCTGGGCGGCGCTGCCTCCCCTGCCACACCCTCCGCTGAATCACCCGGGCTGGTCAACCTCAACACTGCGTCGCTGGCCGAGCTGGACGCCCTGCCGGGCATCGGTGAGGTCACCGCGCAGAAGATTGTGGCCGGCCGGCCCTATGCCAGCGTCGAGGACCTGCTGCGCGTGGACGGCATCGGGGAGGCTAAGCTCGCCACGCTGCGCCCCCTGGTCACGGTGGAATAAACGACGGTCCTTCACCGGAGGATGTGTCCTGCTCTCCGGACACCGGGCATCCTGAGCGGAGGCCCGCCATAGGCGGGGCGCAGTCGAAGGGTGCGGCCATTTTGCGACCGCTCCGCCCCTTCGACTACGTGCGTTGCTGTGCCAGGCGTAGCCTGGCCCTAACGCCCTCCGCTCAGGGTGCTCCGCTCGTTTCTGCCCAGGTGAAGATTCGCTCCC
>DAOUGK010000121.1:0-11195 GCA_034429055.1 Anaerolineae bacterium
ATGCAACTGCACTACAAGAGTTACACGCCGACCACGAGGGTGAAAATACTTAAGCATCGGGCCGCAACAATCAGCGACGTGGAGTCGCAGGAATGGCAGACCGTATGGGACTCCGTGCAAGATGACCGCGCCGCATCCGCCTAAGCTCGTCTGCATCACCACGGTCGATCTCAGCCTGCGCTTCCTGGTCTTCGATCACCTGAAGCATCTCGTGGAGACAGGCTATACGGTGGTCGCAGTGAGCGCGCCGGGCCCCTATCTGGCCGAGGTCGCGCAGGCCGGTATCACGACCATCCCGGTGCCCATGTCGCGGCGCATCACGCCCCTCCGCGACCTCATCGCCCTCTGGCGGCTGGCCCGGCTGCTGCACCGCGAGAAACCCGATATCGTCCACACCCATACGCCGAAGGCCAACCTGTTGGGCCAGTGGGCCGCGCTCCTCGCGGGCTGTCGTCGCCGGATCAGCACGGTGCATGGCTTCTATTTCACGCCTGAGACGCCCATCCTAAAACAGGCGGTCTTCCGCCTTACGGAGTATCTCTCAGCCCTTCCATCCCATGTGGTCTTCCTGATCAACCGGGAGGATATGGAGACCGCCGTTCGCCTGCGGATCGTGCGTGGCGACAAGGTCCGGCTGCTGGAGGGCGGTCTCGGCATCGACCTCCGCCGGTTCCACACTGAAGGTGCGCCGGCTGCGGAGCGTACCCGCCATCGTGTAGGGCTGGACATTCCCGCAGACGCCCTGGTCGTCGGCTACGTGGGCAGGCTCGTTGAGGAAAAGGGCGTCCTGGACCTGTTCGCCGCCTTCCGCCAGGTGTTGGCTCGCGAGCCGCATGCCTTTCTGCTGATGGTCGGGCCATACGATGCGGAGAAGCCCGACGCTATCAGGCCGGAAACGGCGGCCAAGTACGGTATCGGGGATCGTACGCTGTTCACCGGCATGCGCCTGGACACGGTCGATCTCTACCGCGCGATGGATGTGTTTGTGCTGCCGTCGCACCGCGAAGGGCTGCCCATTTCGGCGATGGAAGCGCAGGCCATGCGCCTCCCTGTGGTCACAACCGATGCGCGCGGCTGTCGGGAGGTGATCGTGCCCGGCGAGACCGGTCTCCTTGTCCCCCCGCGTGACCCTGATGCGCTGGCGGAGGCGCTGCTCAGGTTGTTGCACGACGAAGAGCTGCGCAGCAGGCTGGGAGCGTACGCCCAACGCTATGCCGCGCAGCAATTCGACCAGCGCGCCGCATTCCAGGCCTTCGACAAGGCCTATCGGGCTGCCGCATAGCATCTTGCAGATACCTGAAGCAGTGCGTCATGTAAGTACGGCATAGCACGCACCGCGAAATTGCGCGCTATTGACCCATTGACAACTTCCCACGCGTGTACTATAAGACATCTGCGTGGAGTCGGCTGCGAGGTATCAGACACAGTGTGCCCTGCACAAGGCAGAAGCCATCCTTCCGCGTAGTCCGTCTTTTCCGTGGTTCTATTTGGCCTTCCATATGGACGCAACCGCTGAGTCGCTTCCGGGTCCCAGGTGTTGCAACGTTGCAGATTGCAACACCCCAGGCGGCAGCAGGCCGGTCTTGTGCTACAATTCCGCAACTGCCCCGACTTAGCCGGTTCGCCCCGCCCGCGCGGGCATCGGCAATGAGGATGAATGGCTAGACTCAGACAGGCCGTCTATCGCAGCCTGGGTAAGCGCGTGCTGGACCTGGCGCTCACGGTCCCGGCGCTCCTGCTGCTCACGCCGGTCCTGGCGCTCCTTGCACTTCTCGTGCGCTGGCGGCTGGGCAGCCCGGTGCTCTTTCGGCAGGTGCGCCCGGGCTGGCAGGGCCGACCCTTTACCCTGCTCAAGTTCCGCACCATGCGTGACCTGCGGGACCCGAGCGGTGCGCTCCTGCCCGATGCCGCGCGGCTCACGCCGTTTGGCCGCCTCCTGCGCAGCGCCAGCCTGGATGAGCTGCCCGAGCTGTGGAACGTGCTCCGGGGTGAGATGAGCCTGGTCGGCCCGCGGCCTCTGTTGATGCAGTACCTTCCGCGCTACTCGCCCGAACAGGCCCGCCGCCACGAGGTGCGCCCCGGCCTGACGGGCTGGGCGCAGGTCAACGGCCGCAACGCGCTGACCTGGGAGCAGAAGTTCGCGCTGGATGTGTGGTACGTGGACCATCTTTCCCTGGGCCTCGACCTGGGCATCCTTATCAAGACGCTCTCCTTGATCGTCAGGCGTCAGGGCATCAACCAGCCCGGCCAGGCCACCGCAGAGGAATTCATGGGCACGGCAACGCTGCCTTCCCCGGAAGGGCAAGAGTGAGCATGGAACAGACACTGGTCGCGGTTTACGGCGCCGGCGGCTTCGGGCGAGAAGTCGCCTGGCTCGTCGAATCGTGCGATATGCCGGAGCATCGTTACACGGTCGCGTGCTTCATCGAGGACAATCCCGCGCTCCAGGGCCAGGTGGTCAACGACATTCCCGTCTTGAGCCTCGCCGGCGCTCGCGCAGCCTTTCCGGACGCCCGCGTGGCCGGCGGAATTGGGTCGCCGCAGGTCCGGCAGCAGGTCGTGGAGCGCTGCGCAGCAGCCGGCTTTGAGTTCGCCACGCTCATCCACCCCCGCGTGGAACGCTCGCGCTGGATCGAGATCGGAGAGGGGGCCGTGATCTGCGCCGGCAACATCCTTACCGTGAACATCACCCTCGGTCGCCACGTGCAGCTCAACCTCGACTGCACGGTCGGGCATGATGTGGTGATGGGCGACTATGTCACCCTCGCCCCCGGTGCGCACATCTCGGGCTGGGTGCACTTCGGCCGCCGCGTCTATGTGGGTACGGGTGCAGTGATTATCAACGGGACCGCAGACGCCCCGCTGCTGATCGGTGATGACGCCGTCATTGGCGCGGGCGCGGTCGTCACAAAGTCGGTTCCTGCAGGCATTACCGTCGTCGGCGTGCCCGCGCGGCCATTACAGCGAGGTTGAATTGCCGCCCGACCGCATCTACCTCTCCCCGCCCCACATGAGCGGGCTCGAGCAGGCATTCGTCGCTGAGACCTTCGCCTCCAACTGGATCGCGCCCCTCGGCCCCCAGGTGGATGCGTTCGAGCAGGAGTTCGCCGCCCGCATCGGCGCGCCGGGTCACGAAGTGCCGGGTCACGAAGTGATGGGTCACGAAGTGACACACGCGCTCGCCCTCAGCTCCGGCACGGCCGCCCTGCACCTGGCGCTCCTTCTGGCAGGAGTCGGCCCGGGGGACGAGGTCCTCGTCTCCACCCTCACCTTCTCCGCCAGCGCCAACCCGGTCGTCTACCTCGGCGCGCGGCCCGCGTTCATCGACAGCGAACGCGTCTCGTGGAACATGGACCCGAACCTGCTCGCCGATGCCCTGGCCGCCCGTGCGCGGCGCAACCGGCTGCCCAGGGCCGTGGTCCTCGTGCACCTGTACGGCCAGAGCGCCGATATTGCCCCCATCCGGGCGCTCTGCGACCGTTACGGCGTGCCGCTCATCGAGGACGCCGCCGAGGCCCTCGGGGCCACCTATCACGATCGATCCCCGGGCACGTTCGGCTGGGCCGGTATCTTCTCGTTCAACGGCAACAAGATCATCACGACCTCCGGCGGCGGGATGCTGGTGTCATCCGACGGCGACCTGATCCGCCACGCGCGCAAGCTCGCTACCCAGGCCCGCGAGCCTGCCCCGCATTACGAGCATACGGAGATCGGCTACAACTATCGCCTGAGCAACGTACTGGCCGCGATCGGCCGGGGCCAGCTCCGCGTGCTTGACGAGCGCGTGGCCGCGCGGCGGCGCAACTTCGACTATTACTGCCGTGCCCTGGGTGACCTGCCCGGCATCGACTTCATGCCCGAGGCGCCCTGGGGCCGGGCCTCGCGCTGGCTCACGTGTATCACCGTCGAGCCCGGGCTCCTGGGCATCGACCGCGAGGCTATCCGGCTCGCGCTGGAGGCCGAGAACATCGAGGCGCGGCCCGTCTGGAAGCCCATGCACCTGCAGCCGGTCTTCCGCGGCTGTGACGCCGTCGGTGGCGAGGTCGCGGCGGATCTCTTTGACCGCGGGCTGTGTCTGCCCTCCGGATCGAGCCTGACGGAGGCAGACCTGGCGCGCATCGTCGCCACCATCCGCCGCGCGATTCGAGGTTGACGCCCGTGCATCGCCTTTCATCCATGTCACAGTCGTCTCTTACGCAGCTCCTGCTCCAGGTGCGCAACCGGCACCTGCTGGCGGCCGATATGCTGCTCGTGCCCATGGCCGCGGTGCTTGCGTTCGCCCTGCGCCTGGACAACGCGCAGCTCCAGCCTTACGTCCGGACGATGCTGGTCTTCACCCTCGCCGCGCCGCTCATCAAGATTCCCATCTTCGCCGCGCTCGGCCTCTACACACGCTACTGGCAGTTCGCGGGACCGGATGAGATGATGCTGCTCGTCTGGTCGGCCGCGCTCGGTGCGCTGGCCCAGGGCGCGTTCTTCCTTGGCATGCAAGCGTTTTTCCCCGCGCTGCTCTCCCCCGGCGTCCCGCGCTCCATCCCGTTGATCGACGTGCTGGTGACGTTCGCAGTCATTGCCGGATCGCGCTTCGCGCTGCGCGCCGGAGCCCTCGGCGCACAGCGCGCGCGCAAGGCCGGTGCACCCGGCGGCCCCATCCAGCACGTCCTGATCGCCGGTGCGGGCGAGGCCGGCGCGATGGTGCTGCGGGAGCTGCGCCAGAACCCGCAGACCGGCCTGGTGCCCCTCGGGTTCGTGGACGACGACCCGCTGAAACACGGCATGCTGCTCCAGCGCGTGCGCGTCCTGGGCGGCCGCGAGCGCATCCCGGACCTGGCCCGCGAGCACCACATTGAGCAGGTCATCATCGCCATGCCCAGCGCGCCCGGCGCGGCCCTCCGCGAGATCGTCGAGATCTGCGAGGCCGCAGGCGTGCGCGCGCGGACCGTCCCAGGCATCTACGAGCTGCTGGGCGGCGCGGTCCGCCTTCAGCAGTTGCGCGATGTTCAGATCGAGGACCTCCTGCGCCGCGCCCCTATCCAGATCGACACGGCCCAGGTGGCCGCGTTGCTCCGCGGCAAGCGCGTCCTCGTCACCGGCGCGGGCGGCTCCATCGGCTCCGAGCTGTGCCGCCAGATTCTCCGCTGCAGCCCCACCAGCCTCATCCTCCTGGGCCACGGCGAAAACAGCATCTTCGACATCCACAACGAACTGCGGAAGCTGGAAACTGGCAACTGGAAGCCGGAAACCGGCATAGCCAGTGGCAAGTTCCCGGCTACAGGCGGTCAACATCCAGAAGCCAGCTTCCAGCTTCCAGCTTCCAGGATCACGCCGGTCATTGCCGACATCCGCTTCCCCGAACGCCTGGCCGCGGTCTTTGCGGAGCATCGCCCGGAGATCGTATTCCACGCGGCCGCGCACAAGCATGTCCCATTGATGGAGGACAACGCGGTCGACGCGGCGCTCAACAACATCCTGGGCACGCAACGGGTGGTCGAGGCCAGCATCGCCGCGGGCGTGGAGCGCTTCGTCCTCATCTCCACCGATAAGGCCGTCAACCCGACCAACGTCATGGGCGTTACCAAGCGGATCGCGGAGCTGATCGTCGAGGCCGCGGCGCGGCAGACCGGCTGCGGCTATGTCGCCGTGCGCTTCGGCAACGTGCTCGGCAGCCGCGGGAGCGTCGTCCCCTTCTTCCAGCGCCAGATTGCCGCGGGCGGACCGGTCACGGTGACGCATCCCGACGTGCGCCGCTACTTCATGACCATCCCCGAGGCGGTCCAGCTCGTGCTCCAGGCCGCCGCGCTCGGTCACGGCGGCGAGGTCTTCGTGCTCGACATGGGCCAGCCCGTCCGCATCGTTGACCTCGCCCGCGACCTGATCCGCCTGTCGGGCCTGGAGCCGGAGCACGATATCGAGATTCGCTTCACGGGCCTGCGCCCCGGCGAGAAGCTGTTCGAGGAGCTGTTCGCAGCCGATGAGGAGTATGGCCGTACCCGGCACGAGAAGATCTTCGTCGCGCAGAACGGCCGGAATGACGACCTCCGGGACGAGGTCGCGCGGCTGATCGAGGCCGCCTATCGCGGCGACACGGCCGCACTCGAGGCTTCCTTCCGCATCCTCGTGCCTGCCTATCACCACGACCACGCCCCACCGCGCACGCCCCCTCCGGCAGGCTGACCCGATGCCCGTCTGGCAGCCGTCGCCCGCCGTGCCATCCGATGCACCCGCCTTTCTGCATGCCCTGGCCGGCGGCGCGCAGCTTGCAGGGTGGGCCACACGCCGGCCCGACCCGGCATGGGCAGACTGGCTGATCGGCCAGGGCCTCGCCGCGTACGCCTGCCATCGCCTCCGCCGGGCCGGCGCGTTCGACCGCCTGCCGCCGGCCCTCGCGCAGCCGCTGGCCGCGGCCTACTACCGCGCGGCGGCCGACGCCGAGTTGCACGGCCGTGAGCTGGCCGCGGTCCTCGATGCGCTGGCCGCCGCGGGCATCACACCGATCCTGTTCAAGGGCGCGGCCCTGGCCCATCTCGCCTACCCCGACCCGGCCTGCCGTCCGATGGGCGACCTCGACCTCTGGTTATCCGCCGCGGAGATGCCCGCAGCCGTCGCCGCGCTCCAGGCCGCGGGCTACCGCCGCCACGCCAAGGACACGCGCCCCCTCGAGCTACAGGCGGACCGGGAGGGCGAGATTCAACTCGCCGGCGCACAGCCAGGCCAGGGGCTGGTCGAGCTGCACTACGGCGTCTTTGCGGGCGAGTGGCTGCATCGCACAGCCGCGGTGGACACCGCCGGACTGGCCGCCCGCGCCGTGCCCGTGACCGTTGCCGGCCGCCCCGCGCGGACCCTCGCACCGGAGGACGCGGTCATCCAACTGGCCGTCCACCTCGCCGTAAATCACCAGATGGCCTACCCCGGCGTGCGCGCACTCCTGGACGTCTGCCTGGTGGCCCGCAGCCATGAGGTAGATTGGCCCGCGGTTGCGCAGCGAGCGCGCGCCTGGCGGGTAGGCACTGCGGTCTGGCAGGTGTTGAGCCTGGCCGACGCGCTGCTGGGTCTGCCGGAGGCTGCTTCCGCGCTCACAGCCTTACAGCCCGCCGCGCTGCGCCGCCGCCTCCTGGCGCGCTTCGTGACTCCCGCCTCCATGCTCGCGGGCCGGGATATCACGGGTGGCCCGGCTCGCTTCATCTACCAGTTGGTGCTGGCAGACCGGCCGCGCGACGCCACGCGGCTGCTCGCTCGCGCGCTCTGGCCGGAGGACGCATGGCTCGCCGCGCGCTACGGCCGCGCGGGCCGGCGCACCCGCCTCTCCCACCTCCTGGCCGCCGTGCGGGGCCGGATATGACCGCGGTCAGAAAACCCCCGAATTAGGCGCCTTGTCCCTATGCTGCTCGCTCGACAATTGCGCCAAGGCTCCGAGCACCCCCAACGCCAGCCAGAACGCCAGTCCCGGCTTCGAACCCAGGGCCAGGGCATCGGCCAACCCGTAGACGTGCAGCCCGATCAGTGCCGCGAGCAGCCCCAGCGCGATGTGGCCTCGCCTCTTGTCTTCTCCCCGCATGGCCTGCCACGCCACCGCCCCTGCAACCAGCAATAACGCCCCGTACGCCACCAGTCCCCCGAGCCCGAGGTCCAGGCCGACCTGCAGGAAGATGTTGTGCGCATGCGCGATGTCGATGTCAGCCGGGATCAAGAACAGCGGGTAAAGCAGGTTGACCACCCGGCGGAACGTGCCCAGCCCGACGCCGGTGAATGGGAAGTCCTGCAGCGCGTACAGTGCGCGCGACCAGATTTCGACCCGCCCTTCCAGCGATAGCTGCCGCAATGCATCTCCGAGCGGCGCCTCGATCCCGCTGCTCGTAGTCGCCCCGGCAAACCATGCCGGAAGGAACACTCCCCCTGCGACCCCCCCTGCCGCCACGGTGACCAGGGCCGCAACCGAGACCCACCGCTTCTGCCGCAAGCTGCCTTCCTGGTAGACGGACACGATGACGAGTGCCGTGACTGCTGCGGCAATGCCCACTATGCCGGCGCGCGAACGCGTGACGAGCAGGGTTGCCGCGCCTGCGAGCGCGACCAGTCCAAGCAAGACGGCCCAAACGATCTGCCGTCGTCGCAAGCAGACGAGCAGCCATGTAAGAACGAAGGGCACATACACTGCCAGGACGCCGGCCAACTGGTTCGGATTGATGCCCTGTTCGGGCGCGCCGGGCAGGCTGACCAGCGCAGATGGCAGGCGTTGGACCAGCGGCGCGAGGATTGGCAGTTGGATGCCGAGCAATCCCACCGCCCACATGCCCGCGCCGAGGAGACCGAACACCGTGAGGATAACCGTAAGCCCCCGCGGCGTAGTAGCCAAAAAGCCCGTCGCGCGAAAGGCCGCCAGCCCCAGGATCAGGCCGGTGAGCTTGGGAAGGGTCAGTTCGGGAAAGGCGGACGCCCATACGGCCGGAGGAACCGCCAGGCAGAACAGCAGCAGCGCCGGGTTGAACGGCGTGACGGGCCAGACCTCCCGGCGGAGGATCGCCCGCAACAGCCAGACCAGAGCTAAGAGAGCAAGCGCCACTGCGGTCCAGATCGGCCGGACGGTGGGAAAGAGGAGCAGCGGAGCAATCACGAGCAGATACAGCGGTTCGAGCCATGTGATGAGACGAGATGTCATGGTTCGCCCTCCGCTGGTGGTCAAGATGTATTCAGGCTCCATCGCGCGCCCGATCAGTCATGCGTTCGGGCTGCTTTGGAAAACCCGCTTCCCAGGCCACGGGTTGGCCCAGGAAGCGGGTTGGGGGGAAAATGGTCGCTTCGCGTCCTTCGCGCATTCGCGGTTGAAACAGAATTACAGCCGCAGGCTTGCCAGCGCGCTCTCCACGCTCACGGTCGGGCTGACGTCGTACTGCACGTCGGCCAGCTTGCCTTCCTCGTCGACCACGAAATGTGAGCGGACAATCCCCATATAGGTCTTGCCATAGTTGGTCTTCTCGCGCCACACTCCGTATAGCTCCGCTACTTTGCGCTCCTCGTCCGCCAGCAGCCGGAACGGCAGATCGAACTTCGTCTTGAACTTGATGTGGCTCTGCACGCCGTCCGGGCTGATGCCCAACACCACCCCGTTCCGCTCCGTGATTTCCACATAGCTGTCGCGGAACCCGCACGACTGGGTCGTGCAGCCGGGCGTGTCATCCTTGGGGTAGAAATAGATGATCACCCGCTGCCCGCGCAGATCGCTCAACCGCACGGTCGTCCCGTCATCCGCCGGCAGCTCGAAATCCGGCGCCATCTCACCGACCGCCGGCACGCCCTCCGGCGTCTCCTTCTTCGCCATCACACCCTCCCACGATTGAAGATTACAGATTGAAGATTACAGATTGAAGATTATGGCATGTACGGCTCCTGATTTCCGCCTTCCAGCTTCCAGTTTCCGATCCGCAATCCCCAAAGACAGACCATAATCTTCAATTTTCAATCTTCAATCTTCAATCCGTCTTACGGCCAAATCCCGCGCTGCTGCGCCGTCTCCGCCACCTTCGAGACCGCCAGCATCATCGCGCCGAGGCGCATGGGCACGCGCTGGGCCTGCGAGAAGTCCCAGACGCCCGCAAAGCTCCGCTTCATGATGCTCGTCAGCCGCTGGTTGACCTCTTCCTCTTCCCAGTAGAAGTTCTGGAGGTTCTGGACCCATTCCAGGTAGCTGGTTGCGACGCCGCCCGCATTTGCCAGGATGTCGGGCACGACGATGACGCCCTTGCCTTCCAGGATCTCGTCCGCCTCGCGCGTCGTCGGGCCGTTCGCGCCTTCGACGATATAGCGCGCGTGGATGCGGTCGGCATTGTCCGCGCGAATCTGGTGTTCCAGGGCCGCCGGAATGAGCACGTCGGCCTGCGTCTCGAGCAGTTCCTCGTTGTTGATGCGCGCGACATCCGACGCAGTATACCCTTCGAGCAGGTGTCGCGGATGCTGGGCGATGGCCTTATCGATCGCGGCCAGGTCCAGTCCGTTCGGGTTGTACAGCCCGCCGCTCACGTCGCTGATGGCCACGATCTTGCAGCCCATCTCGTGCAGGATGCGCGCGGCCCAGGAGCCGACGTTGCCGAACCCCTGCACCGCGACCGTCGTGTCAGACAGGGCCTTCCTCTCGCGCTTGAGCAGCTCGCCGGTGACGATGGCGACCCCGCGGCCGGTGGCCTCCTTGCGGCCCAACGAGCCGCCCAACGACAGCGGCTTGCCGGTGACGATCTCAGGCATGTGGATGCCCTCGATCATGTTCGCCGTGTCCACGATCCAGGCCATGACCTGGGCATTGGTGTTCACATCGGGCGCAGGGATGTCGCGCTTGCCGCCCAGGATGGGCAGGATCATCGAGGTGAAGCGCCGGGTCATGCGCGAGAGTTCGCCCTGCGACATGCCCGTGGGATCGACCTGGATGCCGCCCTTCGCGCCGCCGAACGGGATGTCCACGACCGCGCACTTCCACGTCATCATCGCGGCCAGGCCCTTGACTTCGTTCAGGTTGACATCGATATGGTAGCGGATGCCGCCCTTGCACGGGCCGCGCACCGAGGAATGCTGGACGCGGTAGCCCTTGAACACCTTCGTGGAGCCGTCGTCCATGCCCACCGGCACGGCCACGGTCAGCTCGCGTTCGGGCTCGCGCAGGATGGCGTGGAGGCCGGGATCCAGATTCAGACGCGCGGCGACATCATCCAGGGAGGCCAATACGGTGTCCCAAAGGTCCTGTTCGGGGTGCAGCGCGGCAGCCGAGGGTTCCGGCTTGAGGTGTGTAGGTGCCTCGAGAATTGGGTTGCGCATGAGTGACTCCTTCCTTGCTCCATTGCAGGGATTTGCGGGAGTGCGGCTGCCAGGGGAGGCGGCCGCACTCCGCGATTATATTCAGCATTTGGGCGAAGCCTATGCTGATAGCACCATCGCTGATGGTGTGAATTATAGCACCCCCTGTATGCAGGGGCCAATCTCAACCCCGCACTATCAGCAAATCCAGATGCGCGGAGCATCCTGAGCGGGTGTACGGCTCAACCTCGCCGGCCCACAGTCACCAGTCGAAGGATGTGGCCCGCGCACTATCGTGAAGCACTCTACCGGACCAGATGATAGAACTCGCGGCGGCCCGTCTCGACGAGCGGCGCCATGCGCGCGAACCAATCCGCAAATTGCGGCAGCGCCAGCTCCTGGGCCACGACCCCTTC
>DAOUGK010000122.1:0-2574 GCA_034429055.1 Anaerolineae bacterium
GGATAGCCATCGGGTGATCTCGGCGGCAGCCTGGTCGATGGTGAGCGCGGAAGTGTCCAGCAGGGCGACCGGCGCCGCCGGTTGCTGGCCCTGCGCGCGCAGCCAGCGATTGAAGTCGCGTTGGGCTGCGATGAAGTCCTCCGTCACGCCGCGCCAGGCCGGGCGGTCCCGCAGCCGGCGCACGAGCACATCGGCGTCGCATACGAGCGCCAGGATGTGCAGCGGACCGAAGTAGCGCCGCTCGACGCACGGTTCGAGGTTCCCCGGCACGGCGAAGCCTGCACCGAACAGCGCGACGGGCCGGCCCGCCTGCCCGATGTTCTTCGCCATGCGCAGCCAGGTCTCGAAGAAGTCGCGGTAGCCATCCCCAGGCCGGTCAAATTCGGGGCGCCACAGAATGTCGGACTCCAGGCACACCGCGGGCTGCGGCTGGATGCTCAAAGCCTGCAACAGGGCGGATTTGCCCGTCCCGCTGGCGCCGCCGACCGTGAACAATGGCTGGCGCAGAAATGGATGCCGGTGGCCGCACTCCGGGCAGACCGCGTGGGGGCCGGCCGGGTCGATGATCTTGTCGGCCCGATAGATGCCGCACTGATAGCAGACGTTGAACATGGCGATGCCTGATGAGTCCATTCATATAACACGGTAGCATAGGGCCTTGTGCCCGTCCGGACGGGCACAAGGCCCTATGCTACGAATACTTCGGATGCACTCTTGGCCGTTCACGCGTCCGGCTTGCGCCAGATGAGCGAGTAGCGGTAGAACAGGTGGCGACGCACGTGCGCGCCGGGCAGTAGATCCCTCACCACGCGGCGTACCTCGGTGAGCGTCAGGTAATGGTCGTGCGGGCCATGAGCTGCCCAGGCCTCGCGGACGGGCAGCGGATCATGCAGCCGGCGGTTGCGGAGCAGGCGCAGCGCGAGACTGACAGGCACGGCGAGGGCGCAAACGGCGAAGTCGGCGGGCGTCTCTGCCTGGTAAAGGTCAAGGACGAGCAGCACGCCGCCGGGACGCAGCGCACCGGCCATCTGGCCGAGCGTCTCTGCCAGCGGGAGATGGTGCAGCGTGGCAATGGATGCGATGCAGTCGAAGGACGCAGCAGGCCACGGCCACGTCCGCACGTCGGCCACCTCGTAGGTGATGTTGGCTTGCCCTGCGGAGCGCGCTCGCGCCCGTGCGATCATCTCAGGGGAGAAGTCGAGTCCCAGGACGCTGCCGGCCCGCGCGGCCAGCAGCCGCGCAAACGTACCTGTCCCGCAGCCGACATCCAGCCCGCGGTCCACGCGCGCGGGCAACTGGCGCAGCAGGTAGCCGTGATAGTGGCTGTTGTGGCTCCAGCCTGCTTCATCGAACGCGGCCAGCCGGTCGAAGTCGGCGCGGACGGCCGCGGTCAGTGCGTCATCTGTGAGAGCCGGCATGGCGTATCCTCAGGCTCGTTCGTACACGAACGACTGCCGTTCCTCGGCCGCATCGAGGGAACGGTAGAGGGCAATTGCCTCGGGGTCGTAGCCCGTGATGTAGGCGTTCCGCAAGCCGTACGCGCGCAGCCGGTTCAGACACTCCTGAGTCACCGCACGGGCAAAGCCGCGGCGCCGGAAGTCGGAGTGCGTGCAGACGCGCTCGATGTCGGCTTCGACGTTGGCCGCGTCGATGAGCGCTTCGCAGCCGGCGACAAGCTGGCCGTCCGGCGCCATCACGCAGAGGTCAGTGTCCCCGTGATAGATGGGCCCCGCCTGGCTGTGATTGTAGAAAGCCATGTGCCGTTGCAGCACCTCTTCCGTGGGCGTGATTCCGATGAAGGCATTGTCGCGCAGGATGCGCTGGCCGCGGTAGTCCCCATGCGAGCGCATATCGACGATCACGAAGCCGGGCTCCAGTGGGAAACGGCGGACCGTTTCGCGCGCCAGGTCGAACCGCTGCGTGTAGAATGCCGCGCCGCGGTGGAAGCCGTAACGTTCGAGGGTCGCCATCTCCGGCGCCTGGCGTTCCGTGACTTCGACCGTGAAACGGGGGCCGCGCTCGGCCCAGTTCGTCAGCGACCACTCCAACAGCTCGGCGAAGAGGAACCGGTAGCCGGGCGCCAGCAGGATAGCAATGCCCGCATCCCCACTCTCCGAGATGACGAAGCCTGCGACCTCGTCGAATCCGTCGAACCAGATCTCCGCGTTGCACTCGCAGAAGCCCGGGAGGGCGGTCTTGTTCTCGTACAGCCCATACTTCCAGTCCACGAACCGGCCGAGGCACCAGGTCGAGTGAGTGCGGAAGTAGGGCATCTGGGTCGTCACGAAGCGAGCGAGCCGGCGGAAGTCGCCGGAGACCTCTGAGTAACTACGATGGGTGGTTTGCATGTGCCTATCCCATGACCAGGCCGCCGCCGACCTGCAGCGCGGCGCCGGTGATATAGCTGGCCGCTTCACTCGCCAGGAAGGCGATGGCCGCGGCGACTTCCTCCGGCCGGCCGAGTCGACCCAGCGGCGTCTGGCGCAGCCATTCGTCTGCACGTGCGGCCAACTGGCCTGCCAGCATGTCTGTTTCGATGCGGCCTGGCACGACTACGTTGGCCGTGACATTGTG
>DAOUGK010000123.1:0-13099 GCA_034429055.1 Anaerolineae bacterium
GCTGGGGTTGCCGGTCAGCCCGGCAGACGCGACAGACAGTCAAGCAATCCTCATCAGCGACCCCTACGACTATGCGCAACGGGCAGCATCCATCGAACAGGCCGTGCGAGCGGGCGCTCATGCCGTCTTCCTCAATCTGCCGCCGGGCGAGCACATCATCTGCGGCGACCGGGTGGAGGTCAAGGTGGCGGGCATGAACGCCCGACACTTCGCATCGCGCGCAACCGGCCATCCGCTCGTCGCGGACTTCCAGCCGCACGACTTCAGGTTCTGGTACGATGCAGATGCGGGCTACGTCACCCCGCTGCTCGGCTCGACGTTCAGCGTGTCGCCCGGTGACGGATGGTCGCCCATCCTGCTCAGCGGCAACGGCGATTGGCAGGGCAAGTGGGGTCCCGCGTGGGCGGCAGCCCAACGGTCCTGCGGCGCGGGTCGCGTAACGGTCTGCCAGGTCGCGCTGGCAGGCCGCACGGCAGGCAATCCGGGCGCGCGCCTCTTCGCCGCGCGCCTGTTAGGGGTATAAACTGAAGCTTGGCGTTCTTTGCGTCTTTGCGTGAGACATACGTCAATGCTCACGCAAAGACGCAGAGGTGTTGAGATATGCATTTCTCACTGTGTAAGGAGGGATCGCATGGACACGGTTCGACCTGAAAGCCAGGGCTTTTCGAGCGCGCGGCTTACGCGGCTGGATACCCGGATGCAGCATTACGTGGATGAGAACAAGATCGCGGGCGTCATCACGCTCGTCGCGCGGCGGGGGCAGGTAGTCCACTTTGGCATGTGCGGCATGGCCGACCGCGAGACGGGGCGCAAGATGCAGGAGGACACCATCTTCCGCATCTACTCGATGACCAAACCCATCACCACGGTCGCCGCGCTGATGCTCTACGAAGAGGCGCGCTTCCGGCTGACCGACCCGGTCGCACAGTACATTCCCGTGTTCAAGGATGTGCAGGTGCTCGACAACACGCCGGGTTCGGGGGTGAAGCTGGTGGCCCCGGCGCGGCCCATGACCATCCGCGACCTGATGACCCACACAGCGGGGTTGAGTTACGGGTTTGAGGAAAACTGCCACATCGACGAACTGTACCGCCAGAACGTCTGGGGGGTGATGGACGCGAATCCGTCCATCACCCTGGCCGAGATGGTGGAGGCGGTCGGCAAGCAGCCTCTGGCATTCCACCCGGGCGAGCGATGGCGCTACAGCGTCGCGACGGACGTGCTGGGCTATCTCGTCGAGGTCGTGTCGGGCATGCCCTTCCAGGAGTTCCTGCGGGAACGCATCTTCGAGCCACTGGGCATGCGCGATACAGCGTTCTACGTCCCGCCGGAGAAGCTGGACCGTTTCTCGGCCTGCTATGGTCCCGATACCGAGGCCGGGCTGAAGGTGGTGGATGCGCCGGCCACGAGTCGTTACACCCAGATGCCCGGCACGCCTTCCGGCGGCGGCGGGCTGGTCTCGACCACAAGCGACTATCTGCGCTTCGCCCAGATGCTGGCGAACCACGGCACGCTGGGCGAAGCGCGTCTCCTGGGTCGCAAGACGGTCGAGCTGATGACGAGCGCCCACTTTCCACTCGACGAGAAGTATGCCGATATGGGCCTCGGCGTCAGCGTCCTGCGCGATCTCGGCCAGGGCCAGCAGCTTGGCTCCGTCGGCAACTTCGGCTGGGGCGGCGCGGCCAACACCGACTTCTGGGTCGATCCGCGCGAGGAACTGATCGGTGTGCTCATGCTCCAGTTTATGCCGGGCGGCACCTACCCGGTCGGACAGGACTTTCGCATCTTGACCTACCAGGCATTGGTGGACTGACGATGCAGAGCCTCGAGCGCGTGCGCCGCGCCATCCATTTCCAGGGACCCGATCACATCCCGCATCTGCTGACCGACGGCCTGCCGAACGACATCGTCTGGCTCTGGCCCCCGCGCCCCCGCACCGGCCTGTCGACCGACTGGTACGAGGTGACTGACGATGCGCCCCCTGCCAGCGGAAGCGACCAGCCCACGCGCCGCTGGCGGCGCTTCGACGAGTGGGGCACGCGCTGGGAGCGCTTCGGCCCATCGGGCAACGGCGAGGTCGCGGAACCCGCGCTGGCCGACCTGTCACGGCTCGATGAGGTGCTGCGCTTGCTGACCACCCCGCCTCCGCTGGAGCCGCTGGCCGAAATCCGCCGGCAGGTTACGGCCGCACCCGAACTGTACTACCTGGGCGTGCTGCAGTACCCATCGCTCTACGAGGCGGCCCACGGCCTGCGCGGGCTGACCGCGTTCCTCGCGGACCTGTATGAGCATCCGGCGGAGGTCAGCCGTCTGCTGGACCGCTTTGCCGAGTCGCAACTCATGTGCATCGACCTGTATGCAGACGCCGGGGTCCACGGCGTGATGTGGTACGACGACTGGGGGATGCAGGATCGCACCTTTATCAGCCCGAAGCTGTGGGATCGATATTTCGCGCCGCGCTACCGGCTGTTGTGGGAGCACGCCCACGCCCGCGGCCTGGACGTCTGGATGCACTCGTGCGGCTACATCCTGCCTTTCCTCCCGCGCATGGTGGACTGCGGGCTGAACGTCATCCAGATGGACCAGCAAGAGAACATGGGGCTGGCCGCGCTCGACCGGGCGGTCGGCGGCAGCGTGGCGTTCTGGTGCCCGGTGGACATCCAGCACACGATGGTCACGGGCAGCGAGGCGGACATCGAAGACTACGTGCGCCGGATGGTCTACCACCTGGGGCGGCACAACGGGGGCCTCGTCTCGAAGGTGTACCCGACTCCGCAGGATGTCGCGCACACGCCGGAGAAGATTGCGACCATGTGCCGCGCCTTCCGCAAGTGGGGCGTCTACCCCGTCACATGGACGCCGGATGGGGAAGGTTGAGAGGAAGCCACGTGACACTTCATCAGAAACCGGTCGCACCGACGCTCGACCTGCGCGACATGCTGCGCGCGTACATCATCCGGCGCAGCCTCGACCACATGGCGGACGCCGCAGAGCGCCGCCGCGGCAGCCTGCTTTCCGGCGACATCGCAACGTACCGTGCAGCCATCCGGCAGGCCGTCGCGGGATTCTACGGCAACTCACGCGCGTGGAAATGTAGGACGGGTTGGCAACCCGTCCTGCAAGGCCAGTGCGCAGTCGAAGGTGGCGGCAGTACGCTGCCCTTCGGTGCGGGCGCACCGCCGGTCACGGCGCACGAGGTCAGCCGCTACGGCCGCGCAGGCTACCGGCTGGAGAACGTGCTGTTCGAGTCGTTTCCCGGCTGGGAGGTCAACGCGACGGTCTACGTGCCGCTCGACTATGCGCCGCCCTTTCCCGCGGTCATCATTCCGGTCGGCCATTCAGGCAAACAGTTCGATTCGTACCAACTGCCCGCGCAATACTTCGCGCGTGCCGGTTATCTGGCTGTGACCTTCGACCCGCCGGGCCAGGCGGGCGAGAAGCAGACGGGCAACGATCACTTCATCGACGGCGTGCGCTGTTACCTCGTCGGGCAGACATCGAGCCGCTATTTCGTCGGCGACGCGCTCCGCTGCGTCGATTATGTCATCTCCCGTCCCGACGTGGACGCGCGACGCGGGGTGGCAATGACCGGCGTCAGCGGCGGCGGCACGACGACCACGCTGGCGACCCTGCTGGACGAGCGCATCACGGTCGCCGGGCCGTCCTGCTGCCTGACCCCCCTGGCCGATCTCGACATCACCCAGTGTTATGCGGGCTGCCCGGAGACGCACATGTGGCGGCGGTATGCGGAGGGCGTGGACGAGCTGGACCTCATCGCGGCCGCCTGCCCCACGCCCGTGCTGCTGATGGCAGGCGCGTACGACGAGGTGTTCCACATCGAGGACACGCGGCGGCTGGCCGACGAAGCAGCAGCATTCTACGCGGCTGCGGGCGCAGGCGACCATTTCGAGTTCTTCGTGGACGACGCGGGCCACGGCTACACGCTGGCGCAGGCGCGCGAGTTCGCCCGCTTCATGGACCGCTGGCTGCGAGATACACCGGACCGCGCGCTGCCTGAGCCTGCGAGCCTTGCGCTGACCCTCGACCCGGTAGAGATGCTGCGCTGCGCGCCCCGGCAGGACGTGAACATGCGCACGCTGGCGCTCGCGCGCGCAGAAGAGCTGGCCGCCGCGCGCACCGGCTCACAGACGCCCGCTGATAGCCGCAACATGGCACGCAGCCTCATTCAATGGGCTCCCACTGACAGCGATCCAGCTTCCAGCTTCCAGCTTCCAGTCTCCCCCTTCCAGGTCTGGACGCACGACTGGCAGCAACTCCTCCTGACCCCCGAGCCAGGGATCGAGCTGCCAGCCACGTTGCTGCTGCCGCGGGAGGGCGGCGACACGCGCGCCGCGGCCATCCTGCACTTCGACGACGCGGGGCGCAACCGCCTGCTCTACCGCAACGGACTGCTCGCGCGGGCCGCAGGCTTCCTTGAACGGGAGGGGCCGCACGCTGCGGTCCTGACCGTGGACCTGCGCGGCTGGGGCGACAGCACACCGGCGATCTACCCGTACGAGATGGCCGGCTGGGGCGGGGTGGACCGCTACCTGGCCTATGCCACAGCCGCGCTGGGCGACCCGGTGCTGGCGATGCGCACCCGCGACGGGCTGGCCGCGCTGGCTTACCTCCGTGAGCGGCCGGAGATCGAGGCCACCCGCATCGTGGTCACGGGCTGCGGGCTGGGCGGCGTCGTCGCATTGCTCGTCGCCGCCGCTGACGGCAGCACAGCCGGGCTCGTCACCTGGGACGCACTCGTCAGCTTCCACAGCCTGCTCCGGACGGCGAATTACCGCTGGCCTGCCGATGCCTTTCTGCCGAACGCGCTGCTCTGCTGCGACCTGCCGGAACTGGTCGCTGCGCTTCCCTGCCCCGCGGCCATCCTGAACCCACGCGACGGGGAGGGGCTGCTCATAGACAACTCAGCCGTGGAAGAACTGAATGCAGGAAAGGCTACGGCAAAGTACCGGAACGAAGTCGATGATGGGCACGTAGTGACCGCGCTGCGAAGCCTGCTGGCCTGAACCAGCGTTATGATCAGTAACGAGGCAACGGATAGAGGCGAACCTTCGGTTCGCCTCTATCCGTTGCCCCACAGCCACTCATCACCATGCCGTTGACTCACCCCCTCACCCGCCGCGAATTCCTGGTCGCCACGTTTGGCCTGGCCGGGCTGTTCAGCGCGCCGGGCGTACAGGGCGACCAGCACAAGGAGAAATCTATGGAATTCTACGTCTCGCCGCAGGGCAAGGACACCTGGTCGGGCACGCGCCCCGAACCGGACGCAGCGGGGAACGATGGCCCGTTCGCTACGCTGGAGGCCGCACGGGATGCCATCCGCCTGCTGAAGCGCCGCAGCCCGCTGCCCGCCGGCGGGGTGCGCGTCCTGCTCGCAGCAGGCACATACGAGCGCCGTGCGACCTTTGCGCTGACGGCAGAGGACAGTGGGACCGCCGCCGCACCGATCAGCTACGAGGCGCTCGACGCCGGGCCGGTGCGCATCAGCGGCGGGCAGGCCCTCACCGGCTTCACGCCGGTCGAGGACCCGGCAGTCCTGGCCCGCCTGGCTGAGAAGGCGCGTGGAGAGGTGCTCCAGTGCGACCTCGCGGCCCTGAGCATCACGGACTATGGCAGCCTGCGGCCGCGCGGATTCAACCGCCTGACCGAACCCACCGGGCTGGAGTTGTTCTACGATGACCTGCCGATGCCGCTGGCGCGCTGGCCCAACGAGGGCTGGGCGAAGGTCATCCAGGGCTCGACGGACAACCAGAGCCACGAGTTCACCTTCACTGCGCTCAGACCCCACTGGGCCGAGGCAGACGACCTGTGGCTGTATGCCTACTGGCAATACGACTGGGCCGACACCTACGACCGGGTCAAGCGGGTCGACCTGGCACGCAAGACCATCAGCCTGCACAGCGGCGGCGACTGGGGCATCCGCAGCGGCGCTCGGTTCCGCGTGCTCAACGTCCTCGAAGAACTGGACGCGCCGGGCGAATGGTACCTCGACCGCAAGACGGGCATCCTCTACTTCTGGCCGCCCGTCACGTCTGCCGGCGGACAGGCAACCGTCTCGCTGCTGGAGACACCGCTCGTCACGCTGGCGGACGTCGAGCATGTCACCTTCCGGGGGCTGACCTTCGAGTGTACGCGCGGGCACGGGGTCGCCATCACCGGCGGCGGGCATAACCGGCTCGACGGCTGCACGCTGCGCAACATCGGCAATGTGGCGATCTGCATCGGTGAGGGTGCAGAGAACTACCAGAGCCGCATCTACGACGACACGACCTGGAACCGCAATGCGGGGGTCGACCAGGGCGTGACGAACTGCCGCATCTACCACTGCGGCGAGGGCGGCATCCAGCTCGGCGGCGGCGACCGCAAGACGCTCACCCCGGCAGGCAACTTCGCAACCGGCAACGACATCTACGATTCGAACCGGCTGGCGCGCACCTACCGGCCCGGCATCGCGGTGGACGGCGTGGGCAACCGCGTCGCGGGCAATCACATCCACGACCTCCCGCACTTCGGCGTCTGGCTCCACGGCAACGACCACATCGTCGAACGCAACGAAATCGACCACGTCTGCCTCGATACGAACGATGCGGGCGCGTTCTACATGGGCCGGGACTTCACCGAGCGCGGCAACGTCATCCGCGAGAACTACTTCCACGACCTGGGCGAGGGCGACCTCGTGCAGGCTGTCTACCTGGACGACTGTGCCAGCGGCGCGACCATCGAGCGCAACATCTTCGTGCGCGCAGGTCGGGGGATGATGATCGGCGGCGGCCGCGACAACATCGTGACAGGCAACGCCTTCGTCGAGTGCCAGCCTGCGATCCATCTCGACGGCCGCGGCATCGGCTGGGCCAGCTTCTGGTTCAACGGTAAGGACCCGACGCTACTGAAGCGGCTGGCGGCAGTGGCACATGACCGGCCGCCCTACAGCCGCCGCTACCCGGAGCTGGTGCGCCTGCTGGACGACCAACCCGCCTTTCCTAAGGGCAACCGCATCACGAACAACCTGTCAGTAGACAGTCGCTGGCTCGACCTGCTGGACGGGCTGACGGAGGACGATCTTGTATTGACAGATAATGTCGTGTATCCAGGGTGAGCTGAATCACGAAGGTTGGCAGCCTCCGGGCTTTGTGCTACCATGCACTGGTGACAGGCAGCCTGACGCGGGGGGGACATCGCATGACAATAGAACCAGGTAGAATTCACCGGATTGCGATCAGCACGGGCGGCGGCGACGCGCCCGGTCTGAACGCCGTAATCCGCGCCGTTACGCTCGCCGCCCTCAACCGGAGCTGGGAGGTTTACGGCATCCGTGATGGGCTCAACGGGCTGCTGCTGCCGGAGCAGTATCCTGAGGGCGGGCTGGTGCGCCTGACCCGCAACAGCGTGCGGGGCATCACGCATCTCGGCGGCACCATCCTGGGCACCACGAACAAGGGCAACCCGATCCGGTTCCCGATCCGGCGCCCCGACGGGCAAATCGAGCTGGTGGACCGATCGGACGAGCTGATCCGCAACTTCCAGTTGCACGAGCTGGACGCGCTCATTTCCATCGGCGGCGACGGGTCGATGGCGATTGCCGCCGCGCTGGCAGCCAAAGGCCTCCGCGTCATCGGCGTGCCCAAGACCATCGACAACGACCTCGACAAGACGGTCGTCACCTTCGGGTTCGATACAGCGGTCGCATTTGCCATGGAGGCGATGGACCGGCTGCACTCCACGGCGGAATCGCACGGCCGCATCATGGTCGTGGAGGTGATGGGCCGCTATGCCGGCTGGATTGCGCTGCATGCGGGCATCGCCGGCTCGGCGGACGCTATCCTCATCCCCGAGATTCCCTTCGACATCAACCGGGTCGCCGAGAAGGTGCGCGAGCGCGATGAGGCCGGGCGCAACTTCACGATGGTCGTCGTGGCGGAAGGCGCGAAGCCGATCGGCGGCGAGGTCTCGGTCATCGAGAAGGAGCTGGGCCGGGCGGAAAGGTTGGGCGGCGCAGGCGAGAAGGTGGCGGAGGCGCTGGAGGTGCTGACGGGCAAGGAGGCACGCACCGTCGTGCTGGGTCACCTGCTGCGCGGCGGCAGTCCCACGGCATCCGACCGCCTCATCTCGCTGCGGTTCGGCGCGGCCGCCGTGCGCGCATTGAGCGAGGGTCAGGACGGCATCATGGTCGCCATCGACCCGCCCTATGTGCAGTATGTGCCGCTGACGGAGGTCGCCGGGCGCATGAAGTGCGTGCCGCTCGACTCGGACACGATGATGACCGCGCGCGACCTGGGCATCACATTTGGCGATTAGAGCCGCACGACCCTCACCCCGGTCCACCGCTCTCCCACACTGCGGTGTGGGAGAGCGGTATTTCGTAGCTTTGCGGCCCCAACCCGCAAAAGAGAGATTTCCGCGTTCGCGACTTCCGCTGTGCTGCTGCGTATTGATGGTGAATGTCCCAGACTGAGATGTGAAAGGGGAACACCATGAGCGACGAAAACGTGCAGCGCGAGGAAGTCAAGGTCACCGGCGAGGCGCTGGTCGGCGCGGTCCGGCAACTGCTCCATGAGGGCAACATCCGCCGGCTCACGATCAAGAACGATGAAGGCAAGACGCTGATCGAAATTCCGCTGACCATCGGCGTTGTCGGGGTGCTGCTGCTGCCCGTGTGGGCCGCGATCGGCGCAATTGCTGCGCTGGCGGCGGACCTGACGATTATCGTGGAGAAGGTGGAAGGGGCCGGGGAGCCGCCGGAGCCGCCTGCGCCCGCCGGGTGATCTGAAGCGCGCCGGCGCGAGGAACATAAAGAAACCCGTTTTCGGGCCTGGCTTCGTCTGGCCCGAAAACGGATTTCTGAATTACCCGACTGAACCGTTATGCAGTCTACGCGACTGCGGCGCGCACCTCGGCCAGCTTGCCCACGGAGCCGAGCTTCACGCAGCGGGATTCGATGAACTTCGCGTATTCGGCCACAAAGGTCTTGCCGACAGGCCGGAAGTCGAACTCCTTCGGGCTATCGCGGAAGAACTCGCGATGCACACGCGTCCAGACCAGGCGGCCGTCGGTGTCGATGTTGATCTTCGTGACGCCGAGGGTGGCTGCCCGCAGCAGCTCGTTCTCATCCACGCCGCGCGCCGACGGGTCGAGCTGGCCGCCCGCCGCGTTGATGCGCAGCACCTCTTCCTGGGGCACCGACGACGAGCCGTGCATGACCAGCGGGAAGCCCGGCAGCTGCTTCTGGATGGCCTCGATGACCTCGAAGTGGAGCGACTGCTGGCCCTTGAACTTGTAGGCGCCGTGGCTCGTCCCGACCGCAACGGCCAGGCTGTCGCAGCCGGACTGTTCGACGAAGGCCTTGGCCTCCTTCGGGTCGGTCAGGTGCGCGTTCTTCTCGTCGACCTTGACATCCTCTTCGACGCCGCCCAACTGGCCGATCTCGGCTTCCACCGAGAGGCCCTTGGCGTGCGCGGCTTCGACGATCCGGCGGGTAATCGCCACGTTCTTCTCGAACGGCTCGTGCGAGGCGTCGATCATCACGGATGAGTAGAAGCCGGAGTTGATGCAGTCGTAGCAGGACTGCTCATCGCCGTGGTCGAGGTGGACGGCGAAGATTGCCTCGGGGTACATTTTCTCAGCCGCGCGGATGATGGCCTCGATCATCGGAATGCCGGCATACTTGCGCGCGCCCTTGGAAATCTGGACGATGAAAGGCGCCTGGGCGGCAATGTGGCCCTGGAACAGGCCGAGCGCCTGCTCCATGTTGTTGATGTTGTACGCGCCGATGGCGAACTTGCCGTACGCCACCTTGAACAGCTCTGCGGTCGTAACGATCATGGAAGTCTCCTGCGAATGGGTTCTGTGAGGCAAACAAACCCAGTTTACCGCCGAAGGCGCGAAAAGTCAAAGACAGCGGTGAATGTGGGCACAAGCATCCTGAGCGGGTTAACGACGCCACACCGTTGACAAGCCATCGCCAGTCGAAGGATGCGCTGCGCGTGGGCAGGGTCGCATCCTTCGACTGGTGGCAACCCGTCGGCCATATTGAGCCGTTCCACCCGCTCAGGATGCTTGCGGGAGCACACAGTGAGCAGCCCTGCTTACCCCCCGATCCAGTTGACCGTGTGGCACGGGGCGTCGTTCTCGCGCAGGTGGTCGATGACGACCGGCGCGCTGATCGGGACGCCCGCGCCATCCGTCACGACGAGCGTGTAGCGGTTGGCAAAGCTGTGGATCGGGAAGTCGTACATGCCGTAGTCGGCCTGGCCGTCCTTGCTGACGGTCTCCGCACGGTTGTCCCACTCATCCTGCAGCACGATGCGCACGCCGGCCACCGGCCCGCCCTCGCGGTTGAGCACGCGGCCGACGATGTAGTTGCCGGGGCACGAGCTGTGATGCTCGACCGGGCCGGCCAGCGCATAGCGCAGGTCGCCGGGCGCGACCGCCTGCACAGCCTGGAGCTCCGCAACTTCCTCGCCGGGCACCGGCCCCGCGTTCACATCCATCGCCGCATTCAGGTCGATCGTGATCTGCAGCAGCGCGTCCGCGTCCTGCGGATTCAGCGCCAGGGCCGCGGGCACCGCCTCCGGCAGCCGGTCGCACGGCCCCAGGTCTACCGCGACGGGCCGGCGCAGGCTCCACCCGATCACCCGCAGCTGTTCCTTGCGCTCGTCAGCGGTGAGTGCGGCGCCAGAGGCGCCGGTGTCAGCAGCATTCTGCTGGCCCGACGAAGAAGCACCGGGTAACCCCAGCTTGCCCGGCAGCCTGAGCAGGGTGCGCACGGCGGCAGGCTCCGTCCGGCAGTAGGCCGTCCAGCGGCCGCCCTCCGGCAGCGCCGCATACACCGGCGCGGCAGGGACCTTCGCCACGCTGTCGGCCAGTGGGCCGGCGTCGCCTGCTGCCTCCAGCCACTTCTGCGAGAAGTACTCTCCCCCGCTGCGGCATTGCAGACCGGGCGGACAGTCGGCGCGCCGTTCCACGCCTTCCGGCGGCGCGAACTCCCAGGCGGCAGCATCGTCCGGCGGAGCCGCGCCGATGGCAGCCAGCAGCTCGGGATCGGCCAGCACGCCCTCCATGAAGTCGTGCCAGATGGGGGCCGCGCCGGCCACCCCGCTGATGTTCTTCATGGGATGGCCGTCGCTGTTGCCCGCCCATGCACCGGCCACCAGGTAACGCGTATAGCCCAGCGTCCAGTTGTCCCGCCAGTCATCGGTCGTGCCGGTCTTCGCGGCCGCAGGCTTGCTGAGCCGGAGCGGGCTGCTCGACCCGAACATCGGCGCGCGCGCCGTGTTGTCGCTCAGGATGTCGGTCACCAGAAACGCAGTAGCCGGCGAGACGGCCTGCAGCGGCGCCGCGCCATCACCTGACGCGGAACCGGCCTGCGCCACCAGGCCGCCGGGTGCAGTGGCGCGGCCCAGGCTATCCGCCATGCGGAGGACCGGCACCGGCTCGATGGCCTGTCCGCCGCTTGCCAGCACGCCGTACGCGGTCGTCAGTTCGAGCAGCGTGATCTCGCCGCCGCCCAGCGTGAGCGCCAGCCCGTAGTAGTCGCGGCCGCGGTCCAGGCTGCGGATGCCCAGCGCCTCCGCGCCGGTGAGCATCCGGTCGATGCCCACCGCGTTGAGCAGCTTGACCGCAGGCAGATTGTAGCTGTTCGCGAGCGCAGTGCGCACCGTCACCGGGCCGTGGAACTTGTCATCGTAGTTGCGCGGGGTGTACGGCTTGCTGCCCGGGATGTCGAAGGTCGCGGGGATATCCCACAGGACCGTCGCCGGGCTGATGAGGTTATCCTCGATGGCCGTCGCGTACAGCACAGGCTTGATGGAGCTGCCGGGCTGGCGCATGCTGCGCGCAACGTTGACCTGCCCGCTGATGGCCGTGTTCGCGAAATCCGCGCTGCCGACCATCGCCAGCACCTCGCCGGTGTATGGGCGGAGCGCGACCAGCGCGCCGTTGGTCAGGTCGTGCTTGGGCTGGAGCTCAGTCACCTTCCGCGCGACCACATCCTGCGCCAGCGTCTGCATCTTCAGGTCCAGCGTCGTCGTGATCGCCAGCCCGCTGCGCACGGTCGCGCCGTCTCCCAGGCGGCTGTCGAGCCAGTCCTCCACGTAAGTCACGAAGTGCGGCGCGAGATTGGTCCTGTATGGGGCATCCGGCTCGGGGTTGAGCGGCGTCTCCTCGGCATAGAGGGCATCGGATGCAGCCTGGGTCAGGTAGCCGTGGCGGACGAGCAGGTCCAGCACAACGCGCTGGCGGTTCTTGGCCGCCGCGAAGTTCGTGAACAGGTCCATCTGCCCCGGCTGCTGTGGGATGCCGGCCAGCAGGGTTGCCTCCGCCTGGGTCAGGTCCGCGGCCGACTTGCCGAAGTAGACCTGCGCAGCCGCCTCCGGTCCGTACGCGAGGTGGCCGTAGTTGAGCAGGTTCAGGTACATCTCCAGCAGCTCATCCTTGGTGAACAGGCCGGTGAGCTCCTGCGCCAGGCCCGCCTCCAGCATCTTGCGATCCATGGACTGCTGCAGCCGCACGTCCGGCGCGAGGAACAGCATCTTCGCGAGCTGCATGGTGATGGTGCTCGCGCCGGAGACGACCTGGCCCTCCCCCGCGTTCTGGAGCGCGGCGCCCGCGATGCGCGCGGCATCCACACCGGTGTTCTGATAAAAGGTGGAATCTTCGGTGGCGATGGTGGCGGCAATGAGGTGTTTGGAGATGCGGTTCAGCTTGACCCACGTGCGGCGACCCTCATTCCAGCGGGTTGCCAGCAGCGTGCCGTTGCGGTCGTAGACGTGCGTCGTCTGGAACACGCGCGGTGTCGGGCCGGGCTGATACCGTTGGAGGATGAGTTCGGCCGCGTCAAGCGGCTCCTGCGCCGGACGCCCGCCCAGCTCCTGCGTGGCCTGCGGCACGCAACCTGCGAGCACCAACGCACTCAATAAGGCCAGCAATACAGCATAGCGCGTAACATACCCTCTCATCGTCCTGCTCCCATCTCACTCAACCAAACACCACTTCCTGTGTCAAGAGCGGAGTCCGCATTCTCAAATGCGGACGGCTGCGCCCGGCTTGGGGGCCGTGCGGCATCTGAGGATGCCGCGCTCCATCC
>DAOUGK010000124.1:0-13314 GCA_034429055.1 Anaerolineae bacterium
GTGCCTGGCCGCGTCGCTGGCGATCACGGTCGCGGGCGCGGAGAAGGTGTTCGTGCCCGCGCTGGCCGAGGCCGCGCGCAGCCGCGTGGTCGGCTGCGGGCTGGAGCCCCGCGTGGAGATGGGCCCGGTCATCACCGCGCAGAGCAAGGCGCGCATCGAAGGGCTGATTCAGCGGGGGCTGGACGAAGGCGCGAAGCTGACCGTCGATGGCCGTAATCCGGCCGTTCGCGGCTACGAGCAGGGCTACTTCCTCCGCCCGACCATCCTCAGCGACATCCCGGTCGGCGGGACCATCGCGACCACGGAAATCTTCGGGCCGGTGCTGGGCCTGCTGCGGGTGAACACGGTCGACGAGGCCATTGTGCTGGTCAACAGCGGGCAGTACGGGAATATGGCCTGCATCTTCACCGGCAGCGGCGCGGCCGCGCGCAAGTTCCGCTACGAGGCCGACGCGGGCAACATCGGCATCAACGTCGGGGTCGCCGCGCCGATGGCCTTCTTCCCGTTCAGCGGGTGGAAGAACAGCTTCTTCGGCACGCTGCACGCGCAAGGCAAGCACGCGGTCGAGTTCTTCACGCAGACGAAGGTCGTCGTGGAGCGCTGGCTGGGCGAGTGGACGCGCAAGTTCTAGGAGGCAAGATGTCTCACATCCGCATCGGCAATGCCCCGTGCAGTTGGGGCGTGCTCGAGTTCGACCTGGACGGCGAGGCCGCCGGGTACGCACAGGTGCTCGACGAGATGGCCGCGGCCGGCTACGAGGGCACGGAGCTGGGCGACTGGGGCTTCATGCCGACCGAGCCCGACGTGCTGGCAAGCGAGCTGGCGCGGCGGGGACTGACCCTGCTCGGCGCGTTCGTGCCCGTCGCGCTGAAGGACCCGGCCGCACACGCGCCGGGCATCCAGGCTGCGCTCAAGGTGGCGCGGCTGCTCGCGGCTGTGGGAGAGCGCACGCACGGCCACGCGCCCTTCCTCGTGCTGGCCGACAACAACGGCAGCGACCCCCTCCGCACGCGGCACGCGGGCCGCGTCACGCCGGAGATGGGGTTGAGCGATGCGGAGTGGCAGGTATTCGCGGCCGGTGCCGAGCGGGTGGCGCGTGTCGTCCACCATGAGACCGGCCTGCGCACCGTCTTTCACCATCACTGCGCGGGCTACGTCGAGACCCCGGACGAGATTGCGCGGCTGCTGAGCCTGACGGACCCGGCCGTGCTGGGCCTGGTGTTCGACACGGGCCACTACGCCTTTGCCGCGGGCGATTGCGCGGCCGTGCCCGACGGGCTGCGCCGCTTTGCAGACCGCATCTCGTATATCCACTTCAAGGATTGCCAGCCGGAGATTGCCGCGGCCGGCCGCGCGTCGGGCTGGGATTACTTCGAGTCGGTGCGCCGCGGGGTGTTCTGCGAGCTGGGTCAGGGGGGCGTGGACTTCTCCCGCGTTGCAGAGTGGCTGGCCGCGCGGCCCGATATCCGCTGGGGCATCGTGGAGCAGGATGTGCTGCCCGGCATGGGCGCGCCGAAGGCGAGCGCCGCGCGCAACCGCGCATACCTGCACAGCATCGGGATATAGCTACCGGGCGAAACGATGCTCACGCAAAGACGCAAAGAGCGCAAAGCTGGCTGCACTTGGCGTACTTTGCGCCTTTGCGTGAGAGTTTTGGGGAATAGAGATGCAAAGGTCACAAAGTTATCGTTTCCAAACGGATCAGCAAAGGATCTGCGAACATGAAAGACATTCTTAACGTCGGCATCATCGGCGCCGGGCGCATCGGCAAGGTACACGCCGATACGCTGGCCTATCGCATCCCCGCAGCGCGCGTGCTGGCTGTTGCGGACGTGAATCTGCCGGCCGCGGAGGCACTGGCCGCCAGGCACCACATCCCGTGCGCGTCGGCTGACTACCGGGACGTGCTGAACAATCCCGACATCCAGGCTGTGCTGCTCTGTTCGGCGACGGATACGCACGCGGCCTTCACCGAGGAAGCCGCGCTGGCCGGCAAGCACATCTTCTGTGAGAAGCCCATCGCGCTCGACCTGGCCGAGATCGACCACACGCTCGCGACCGTGGCGCGGGCCGGGGTGAAGCTCCAGGTGGGCTTCAACCGGCGCTTCGACGCCAACTTCCGCCGCGTGCGCCAGGCGGTTGAATCCGGCGAGATTGGCCGGCCCGCGCTGCTGCACATCATCAGCCGGGACCCCGCGCCGCCGCCCATCGCCTACGTGAAGGTCTCCGGCGGCATGTTTCTCGATATGACTATCCACGACTTCGACATGGCGCGGTATCTGATCGGCGCGGAGGTCGAAGAAGTGTACACGCAGGCCGCGGTCACGGTGGACCCGGCCATCGGTGAGGCGGGCGACGTGGACACCGCGCTGGTCGTCCTCAAGTTCGCCGACGGCGTCATCGGCACCATCGACAACTGCCGCCGCGCACCCTACGGCTACGATCAGCGCGTCGAAATCCTGGGCAGCCAGGGGAGCATCGCGACGGGCAACAACTACCCGAACGCCGCGGTCATCAGCGACGCGACGAGCGTCCGCCGCGACCTGCCGCTCAACTTCTTCATGGATCGCTACACCGAGAGCTTCGCGGCAGAGGTTGCCGTCTTTGTGGATGCCGTACTGCACGATGAGCCCGTGCCCGTCGGCGGCGCCGATGCGCGTGTGGCGGTGGCCATCGGCCTGGCCGCGGCGAGGTCGCACCGGGAGGGCCGGCCGGTGAAGTTGAGCGAGCTGGGCTGAGCAGGAGTCCGAAACCATACCCACACAAAGCCGCCAAGAGCACCGAGAAACGCTTTGGCCGGTAGATTCTTAGCGTTCTTGGCGGCTTTGCGTGAGCTTCTCAACCAGTTTCCTAGACGTATTGCCTTCAGTACCGGTCCCTACCGCGGATAAGTAATGCGCACCTCGCCGCTGGTGACGGTGCCGCCCGCTTTGCCCCCGTTGCTGAGGCCCACGGACCACTTGCCGCCGCGAATCAGGTTGGTGCTCCGCACGTCATAGGTCACAGTGAGCGGGCTCGCGCCGTCCTTACGGGCGAGCGAACTCTGCGTGACGCTGGCTCTCGATACGCTGGGCCCATAGAGCATGGCCGAAAGGCGCGCGGTGCCTTTCCAGGCCACCCGAACTTGCACGCGGCCGGCTTTGTTGATGGCGGCTGAGAAGACCGCCTGGTCGCCGTATCTGGCGCCGGGCATGGCGGTCAGCGGGTAGGTGGCAATACAGGACGTCGCGGAGCACTGGAGAGTTGCGGCGTATCCTGTCGCCGGTGACAGGCGCGCGGCGCCGGACCGGCCGGTGCGCACCACGGCAACCGTGTAGGTGCCCGTACCCGGGTTGACGAGGACGTAGCTGAGCCCGCTGCTGGCGGCGCTGACGTTGACCTTGTCCGCAGCAGCCAGCGAGGTAGCGTTTTCCGGTCTCACGTACAGGTCGTAAGCGCCGCTCGCCACAGCCAGGTCAAGCCGGAGGGCTGTACTGCGAGGTGCAGGTTTGACAGTAAAACACGCGGTTGCCCCATTTATGTTTGCGGTCCGGGTCAGAGCTGGCCGGTTGCGGCAATCGATGGTCGATGTCTGGGCGGTCGTCGCCGGTGCAGGACCCAGTGTAAGCAATAGCAGGGTCAAACACAATGCGCGAGTAATTTTCATGGCGGTTGTCTCCCCTGAGCCGGCCCGCGGGCCGGGGCCGGCTCGATCACATGGCACGTCTCCCTGTAAGGAAGAACGTCTTCACCGATATATAGACTCCACTCAGGCTCATACAGATTCCGATTGGCGATACGGCAGGCTTGCTCGATCAATATTTCTCGATCCGCACTGGTATCGAGAGGCGGCGGTCCATCCTTGCCCCCGATAATGACGGCGCCAGTGTCCAGGCCGAGCGCCCAGGTGCGTCCATCTGAGGTGAGCGCCCCGCTCACTGTGCCCACCAGTGGTCGTGACCAGTTTGCAGGGTCCGTCGGGCCGGATGCAAGATCAACCAGGGCGTAGCGATGCAACGAGCCGTTAGCGAACAGGACTGCGAGTGTATTGTCCTGCGGGTCAAACGCGAGGCCCTCCACGGGGGCATCTTCCGCGTCTACCGGCGCAAACATTAGCTCTCGCCGTTCGAGATCCCAGGCGGTGAACTGTCCGTCATCGAATCCAATGGCCAGCCGGACACCGGCGTCATCGAAGGCCAGGCTGTCAACAGTGGCGCTGATGGCTTCCCCGATAGGGAGCGCCTGTCTGGCAGGCCGTTCTGCATCCAGGTTCGTCCACAGCCAGACTTGCCCGGCGATACCGCCCGTTGCGGCGATGAGCGCCTTGCTGCTTGCGGGGCTGAAACTGATAGCGGTGACAGGCCGGCTACCTGCTCCGAGCGGGATAGCGATGCTGCGTGGAGAATTGAGCGGCCACAATAGTGTCCTTCCAGTGAAGGACACCGAGGCGAGATACTCACCGTGAAGGCTGAACACGAGATCGGTGATGGCATCCACATGTTCCTCCAGGCGGCGCGGCGGGCCCTGCTCTCCTTGCCACAACCGAATATCACCATAGCTCGACCCGGCTGCCAAGAGCTCCCCGGTACCGTCAACCGCGACTACCTGTGATGCGGCCAGGCCTGGTTCAGCGGGTGTCCAGAGAGGCTGGCCCGCCGCCACGGACCAGACGACCAGGCGTCCGACCTCGTCGCCCGAGATGAGCGTCTGTCCATCCCCACTGAAGGCCAGGCTCCCCACCGGCGCGTCGTGCGCGCGGAGATACGTTTGGACCTCCGGCGATCCCAGCAAAAGATTCTCCATAGTTCGTCGTGCGGCCGGCGTGTCAGCAGCACGCAGCGCCTCGGCTCCAAGCAGGAGGGCCAGGTCCAGCGATCCATCCTGGCCCGTGGTCTCGGCTTGCGCGGCCAGTTGAGTCGAAAGCGCCACGTTATTCGCTGCTTCTTCTGTGGCGCGGGCCCTTTCGGCTTCCCATCGAGCGAAGTCCGCCTCGTTCCTTGCGGCCTCCTCCGTCACACGTGCGACATTGGCTGTCGCAAGAGCCAAAAGGGCATCGTTTTTCGCGGCTTCCTCGGTCGCTCTGGCGGTCTGCGCCGCGAGCTGTCTGTTCCAGGCCACACCCAGGGCGATGATTGCCAGCAGTGCGAGCGTCGCAGCCGCAGCCGCCAGCCTCCGAGTTCGCTGGCTTTCCTGGCGCAAGCGGTCGGCGGCCGCGGCCTGCTCGTCCGCGCGCCGGCGTTCGTGCTCCAGCTCCCGTTGGCGGGCGGCCTCGCGCGCCGCCGCCGTTTTCCGGTCCAGCGCGTCCCACGCGGCCTGGCTGGCGGCCAGGAAGTCCGTCTCGTGCGGCTCCAATTCCCCTTCGTATGCACCGGCCCATTGCCTGGCCGCAGTGAGGTCATCGCCGGTCAGGAGCAAGCGGTCGGGGGGCTTACCTTCGTCGCGCCAGATGGCCGCCTGGCGCTGGAAAGGACTCTGATTCTGCTTGAGCCAGGCGGCGTTGCTCTCTCGGATCGGATCCACCAGGCGGTCATGCACCAGCTCGACCCATGCGCCCCCTGCGCGCAGCTCGGTGCGCAGCAGGAACTGTGCTGTCAACAGGTCAATTGCTCGGTTGGGCAATCCCGCCGTCTTCCCGGTGGTCTCGTTGCGGAATACGATGCTCCGCGTCCCGGCCTCGGTGATCAGTTCATCGGAGAACCACTTGCGCAATACAGGCTCGGCGACGCCTACTTCGGCTGTCTCTATCACCTTCGTGATGGTCTTCTCGTAGAAATCGGAGAGGGCGCGATCGACGTACTCGGCCAGGTTGCCGCCGCCGGCCAGCCGTTCCAGGTCAGCGAGCTCGATGGTGGGGGCCGGCCTGTCATGCAGGTCCTGCCATAGCTGGAAACAGACCACCTGCAACTGCACCGGTTCGACATACTCGCCGGCATGATACTCGTCCTGGCCGGCCGTGCGCACCATCCGCAGGTTGTCGACGAGCCGCCCGGCCACGCCTTCGGCAAACGGTCGCCCGGCGTTAGCTGCCGGTCGCTCCACGGCCTCCCGCGCGGCCTCGGTGTTCATCCGCTGCATGTAAAAGCGGGCCCGCAGCCGGTTGGGGGTCAGGTGGGAATAAGGCTCCAGTCCGGCTACGTAGTCTTCGCGCAAGGTGAGCACGACCCACAGGTTGGGATGGCGCGCCATGGCGGCGGTGAGTTGCTCGAAGAAACCGGCCCGCTCCGGCCAGCGGTCCGGGTAGGTGGTCAGCAGTTCCTCGAACTGGTCTATGATGAGTACGTGAGGGATGAGGTCTGCGGTGCTGTCGGCTGACGATGGGTCGCCCCCGGCGCTGCTGGCAGCCGGCTCCGGGTCAGGCCCGCTTTCGCCGCTCAAGAAACGCGCCAGCGAAGTGTGGAGGAGATCCGGCAGTCCGACATCCTGATCGCCTGCGGTTTGAGCTTCCCGCTCGCTCAGCTTTTGGCTCAAGCCCAGGATCAGATGGTAAACGAAGATGTTATCGACGGTCGCCAGATCGACTCCGTCCGGCAGCACGCCCGATACGCGGCCCACGGGCAAGACCGTGAAGCCTTCCTTATCGCGCAGCCGCGGAACCAGGCGCGCGTTGAGCAACGAGCTCTTGCCCGCGCCTGATTGGGCATAGAACAGGGTCAGCCGCTCACTGAGAACCAGGGCGACGAGTTCACGCGCCTCGCGTTCGCGACCGAAGAAGCGATCGGCCTCCGCTTCCTCGAAGGTGCGTGGGCCAACATAGGGGTTATGGGAAGCCGCAGTTTCGCTCATGCCGGCACCTCATCGGTCAGGCTGCCACATGTTGTACAGCCTGTGTACACAAGCATCAACGGAACCCCAGAAGACGCGGAAATGCACTCCTTTGAAATACTGTTCCAGGTAGCTCATAATGCCCGGCGCATCGCCTTCGAGCGCGTCCATGTCGCCGGGTTTAATCTGCATGCTGATGCCTTCAGGCAGATTGCGGTTGTGCCGGCTCTCACCCCACGGGCGAATGAGTCCGCGAAAGAACGCGCGAAACTCCCAGGTGTCTACGTTATAGCCCAGCATCAGCAGTGCCGTGCTGCTCAGCGCCGTGCTCACCGGCGCAGGCAGGTCGCGGCGCCGGCGGGTCGAACCTTCGATGGTCGTTTCAGCCAGCTTGACCTGGCAGCGCAGGGCGATCAGCCTGTCCAGCAGGTCCAGGAAGTCATCCTCGGTCAGGGCCATCGACTCCGGCCATTGATCCAGGCCGTACAGGTGATACACCAGTGGCTGCTCGACCGACGGTTCCCAGCCGGGATCGTCATCGAACACAGATGGAATGCTGTCCAGGGTATCGTTCCAGTAGAAAATCTCGGAGACAGGTTTCTTCTTGGTCTGGGTCTGCGCCAGAGCATATTCCAGAAACCGATGGTGGCTGGTGGTGATGTAGATGGGCAGCGGCAATTCGGCCAGCATGCGGAAGGGATTGGCCTGCACCTGATCGAAGCGCGGATACCCCAGGTCTTTGGCAATCTCTGAGAAGGGCTTGCCGAAGGTTCCTTCCTGTTCGAACCTGTCGGTCAGCTCCCTTATCAGATCCTGGTCAACATTCGGGTCCTGTGAGGCCGTACCAAGCAGGTAGTCGGTCAGCGCGTTGAGGTAGTTTTGCTTGGCCTCCAGCCGGTTGTGATCGTGCGTCACGGCATAGTATTGTGCGACGTGGGCGGTCTCCCGGTTGTCGGCCGGCCCAAACGGCGAGCCGATATCAGCAGCCCAGCGCGCGGCCAGCTCACCGCGTGCCACACCGAACAGGGCTGCGCTCATATAGTTGCTGATGAACGGGGTAAGCCGTCCCTGGGTGATGCGTTCTCTGGTGTCCGGCCAAAATGGTGTGAGCGCAGACGGCCTCTGGGCCGCGCGAGTCGCTCGTGGCAGGCTTACGGTCATGGCAACTCCCCTCCGCCGGTGGTCGTCTCCCGGCCCGGCACATTCCAGCCTGTTCAGATGTCCATGGCGATGCGAAAGCCGCGGCGCGGGTGATTTGTGTTTGCCGCGTCGCGGCTGCGCACCGTGCACGTCACCCGGTCAGCGGAGTCCTGGTACGAGCCGCCGCGCACCACACGGTATTCGCGGAACGGCTCATCCTGCTGCGGGTTCTCCCGGCCATCCCCCGCGTCATACGGGGCAGCGTAGTGGGGCCGGTTGCGTTCGGCGCCCCAGCGCGTGCTGGTCCATTCCCAAACGTTACCGGCCATATCAGCGCAGCCGTACGGGCTGTCGCCCTGGGGCGAATAGCTGCCCACAGGGGTCGTGTCGTGTTGGCCGGCCTCGGCACAGTTGCAGCGGTGCGGCTCGAAGCAGTTGCCCCACGGGTACGTGCGCGCCTGTTCCGGGCTGACCGCAGCCCCGCGCGCCGCCTTCTCCCATTCGGCCTCATTCGGCAGGCGATACCGGCGTCCTGTCTTATCGCGGAGCCATTGGCAATAGGCGACCGCATCATCCCAGGTAATGCCTACGACCGGATGGTGCTCCCTGCCGGGCGGCGGCTCCCGCCCCACCCGCGCGAGCGGCCAGCCGGTCTCTGCCGCCACTGCAATGCGGCGCTCGCGCGCAAAGGCGAGGTACTGGGCGTTCGTGATCGGGTACTTGCCGAGACGGTAGCCGGGGAGGCTGAAGAGCTGCTGGGGCAGCTCCCAGGTTGGCGCACTGGTTCCCTGTCCCGTGCCCATCAGAAAACGTCCGGCAGGGATGAGCACAGTCTCAGGTTCCCAGGGCTGGATCGGAATCACCGGCCGTGCATCGCCTTCCGGCAGCGTAAGCAGCCTGTTATCGGGGGAACGCGAGAAGAGCACCGGTGTGCCCCATTCGGCGGGCGGTCTCTCCGCAGGGCCGGCAAGACTGACGGCTTTGCGCGCCCAGGTGAGTGCAGCATCCACGGCCTCGCCGCTCGCGAGGGCCTCGTAGAATTTCTGGGTGAGGGTCAGCGAGGCCGTATCCGACACCGGGAACTGCATCGCCAGCACGGCAGGGATACCCTGCATCACCAGTTGTTGCGCCACCCCGGCGAACGCATCCTCCCCATCCCCGCGCGCGCCTTCACACGCATTGAGAAACACCAGGCGCAGCGGTTCATGGTCGCGCACGATCGTCCCAAGTTGAGCGGCGGGAACGAAGGCCGCGCGACCGGCTGCATCCTCCAGGACGAGGCCGCCTGTCTGCGTCCCCGCATCGAAGTAGCCGTGGCCCATGAAATGCAGCAGGTGGACGCCATCGCCGCGCAGACGATCCAGTAAGGCCTCAGGCGTGGCCGCGGGCAGCCGCTCCACGCGGAGCCAGCCCTGGCCTTGCAGGCCGGCCAGCGCCCGCTGCAACGAGTTCCATTCCTGTTCGACGTTGAGCGGGGGTGCGTTGTTCGGCTGTGGGGCCAACACCAGCAGCACGAGCGGGGGTGTGGCGGTTACGGCCGGGGGCGGTTGCAACTGCTGGACATAACGAATCAACGCCACCCGATCGGAGAGGGCGAGGAAGCTGTCTAGCTGCGGCGCGTAGAGGTATTCCCACGGCAGATCGGCCAACTCGGGGACATCAGGATCAAGGCGCAGACGGATGCGCAGGCCGGCGCCCGTTTTTCCGACCTCGGCCAGGCTCAACAGAAGGCATGTGCCGACATCACCGGCAAAGGCGGCGTTGAACAGCCGCTCGCCGAATTGACGGATGTCAAGTGCAGGCTGCGCGTTGCTGACAGAACGCACTAACCCGAGCGCCTGGGCGACCCGACTGCTCAACCAACTGAAGGCGCGCAGCTCAGCAACGGTGAAGGGCAAGTCAAAGTCGGCAACCGCCTCGCCCGCGGGCGAATCCTGGACGCGCGCCCGGTAGCCGGTGGCACGGCGCTCGACAAGCAGGTCGAAATTGCGATAGGCGGTCGCCACAATAGTTACTCCTCTGCGTTAGTATAACATAATCTTGGGTATTTAATACGGTCAATTTTCGTTCAATCAGGTATCAAATCGGGCATCAGAATTTAACGCACGACCGGTCTCCTGATGGAGACCGGTCGTGGGAATGCTGAGGATTATCGCGGGTGCGAATGGCGGTGGCTATCCATACTTCTGAGGCGCGCGACGCCGGTCCATCGTGGCCGCGACTTCCGCGCGATCAGCGGCGAGGTTTGCCGTCACGCCCGCAGCCACGCCGCTGCAGTGCGTGGCGATCGTCTCGAACACGCGGTGCGCGATCAGTCGATGCCCCAGGTCGTTGGCATGCACCGTGTCCGGGTGGATGACCCAGTCCGTCTGCCCCTCGGCCGCCCAGATGTCGGCCAGCAGGCAGCCGTGCTGCTCGGCGAGTTCGCCGATCGCCCGGTTGTACGCCTCGGTGGCGGCAATGCTGCCGACGTTGAAGGGCGGGTACAGGTCGTACGCGGTCATGTAGTAGACTGTGGTCAGCACCGTGACCGGGTGACATGCCTGCGCGACGTCCTCGATTATGCGACTCATGTCGGCGCAGAAGTCTGCCAGGGACATCCCTGCACGCATGTCGTTCAGTCCGTACGACAGGATGAACAGGTCCGGCTGCAGGGCGATGACTTCCTGGTGATAGCGTTCCAGCGCGCTGGGCTTGGCGGACGCGGCATAACCGGGGCTGCGCGGGGAGATGGCATTCGCGCTGATACCGCGGTTGTGCAGCGTGACCGGCGCACCCTGGAACTCCTCGATGAGGCGCGCCAGGATGTTGACCCAACGCCTGTTCTCACTGGTCGCGCACATCCCGGCGACATGGCTTTCGCCCAGGGTCACCATTGTCCGAAAGGGTTGTGAGTGCAGGTCTTGGGGTGACATATGGTGCCTCCAGGTAGCTCAGACACTCGTGAGTTCTCGCCGCCAGCCTATGTGTGCCTACCCTGCGTCTGGTTGCAGTCAGCGAAAGACGAACGGCAGGTTGACCTTGTACTGCCTTGCCGAATCCGCTACCTGTACCACGCCGCTCTGAGACGTCGATGGGATATCGACGCCCTTCGGGCTGGAAAGTTTGTGATAACTGATCGTCAACGGCGACGAGCCCGCACGGATGGCTCTAAAGGTGATGGCCGCGACCGGCCCAGAGCCATTGGCGGGGGGGGCCGGGTTGAGTTGGGCCACGGCATACCACACGAACCCGCCGGTCTGACAATCAGGATCGACTACACTCGGGGCGTTGCACGCCTTCTGCTTGATGACGAAGTCCGGCGCTAAGAAGGTGGCCAGAGGCTGGATCTGCACGCCGGGAACCTCCGGCCGCGCATCCTCGACCTGCAGGATCATCGGGTCGAAGAGCAGGTGGATATCCGCGGCGTACAGATTGGTGACATCCTGCACGTACAGGTTGACGACGAAGGTCCCGCCGACCCGGACGTCGGTCTGCAGGGGGTCGGGTCTGACAACGGTCGGTTCAGCCGCTGCCGTGGCTGTCACCAGCACGAGCAGCAGCGCGAAGGCCGCAAGAGCCAGTCTGGCAGGGCGCGACATCAGGCGCCAGCTCGCATACGACGCAGGGCCGCCAGGCAGAGGGCCAGTCCTGCTAACAGCGCCGGGAAGATGCCGCCTTGGGCCTGTCCGGAGAACGCGCTGAGCCCGACTGCATTCGGGGCCTGCGCACGCACTTCCAGCGGTTCATGGCGCGTCGTGACACCTGCAATCGAAACGTCTTCGAGCATATAGTAATAGGTTTGGCCGCGTTCAATGGTAGGATCCTGCCAGGTGTAGGCGTGGCCGTCGCTTGAGCCCGGTGCGGCAGCCGGTATCAGTGTCGGATTGAGTCGGCGCCACGGCCCTGCCACGTTGGATGCCCGCAGCACATTGAAGCCCCGGTTGTGCTGCTCGGAGATGGTCTCCCAGCGCACCGTCACGCCCGCCGCGTCTCCTGCGGCGGTGAAGCTCGCCAGATTGACGGCCAACGGCGACATGAACTTGATGGCGCAGGATTGCGCGGTGGATGGCACCTGCTCACCTGTCGGGCTGGATAGCTTGTGGTAGGTGAAGTTCATGGTGAACGTGCCGAATGTGAGCGGCTGAAACGTCACCCTGGCGAACGGCCCGGAGCCATTGAGCGGCGGTGTCGGATTGAGTTGCGTTGTCGCATAGGAGATGACTCCGACGTCCGCCGGCGTGGAACACTGCAAGGCAACCGGGTCGCCAGGATTGCAGGCTACGTTCAGCAGCGGCAGACCGGGAGCCACCCAGGAATATAGCGGCTCGATCTGCGTGCCTGGTATGGCAGTGTTTTTGTCGACCACCCGGGCAATGGTCGTATCATAGCTCACATGCGCGTCAATGCCGTAGGTGTTCTCCGTGTCTTCCAGGTACAGGTCTACGGTGATTGTGCCGTCCGTATAGCCCTCTGCGTAGCTGGGATCGCAACGGACAATGGCCGGCGGGAAGTCAGGCTGGTCGGGTGCGCCGGCGGACACGGGGCTCGCCGCCAGGAGCAGTAGGACCAGAAGCAGCAGAACCGGTGCGCCGGGCTGCTGAGAACGGTGATGTGCTTTCATCGTAACCTCCTAAACTGCGGCCGCTAGGGCTGGCGAGCGCGACCGCGCAGTATCAAAATGCCTGCAAGGGCCACACTGGCAAGGGCAATGAGGCCACCGCCTGCCAGCAGCAGGTGATTGTTCGATGCCATGCCGGTTGCCGGTGCCGCATCAGATGGCTGTGGCGATTGGCCGTCCAGGATGGGCGCGCCGCCTTGAGCCGCGATGCGTACGACTGTGGCAGTGGGGGTTGCGCTGTCCGCAGTTGCCGCGGCCGCTGCGGGTTCTGCGACGCCCATCGTAGGTTCAACTGTAGCCGCGGGTGCGGCGAGCAATTCGGTCGCTGTGGCTGCGACTGCCGGCTGCGTGACCGCGGGCGTCTGGGCTGTGGTCGTGGGCGCGGGCGTCGGTGTGCTGCTCACACCGGCCGGTGTGGCTGTCGCCGCGGGCAACGGGGTGGTTGTCGGGGATTGGGCGGCGGGTTGCAGCGCAGTCGGTAGGGGCGTGGCCGTCAGAATGTCCATGTCGAGTACCGGTGGAACAGCGGTAGGCAGCAGCGTGGGGCTGGCTGGCGGAGCGGCACTGGTTGCAGCTGCTACCGTAAGGTCGCCGTTGACTGCCAGGGCTGTAATCTCGAGGCCGTCACGGCTGGCGAGCTTGAGTCGTTCAATCGTCACGGCAGTTGTCTTGCCTGCCGCCACCCCCTCGAAGAGTACGGTGAACAGGGTCCCTGTACCGCTCTTCGCCTCGCTCGGGTTGAGTTGGGCCAGCACGAATTCCGCGGTGCCAGCCGCGTTGTCCGCCGTATTGCGCACCAGGAAGTCCAGGGCCAGGAAATCCCCGGCCAGAAG
>DAOUGK010000125.1:0-3357 GCA_034429055.1 Anaerolineae bacterium
TTGAGACGAGTGGACCGGAAGTCATCGTCGGCCGGATCGATGACTTCATCAAACGCAGCAACTTCCTGGTAGGGACGTGACGTAATCAGTGCAAGCAGCACATCGTCATGACGGCCGGGTGCAAGCGCAACGACCAAGGCGGGCCGCAGTTTGCCCTGTTCCATGTCGGCCTGGGGAAAGCGTACAAGGACAATGTCGCCTGGTTTCACCGCTTGTAGACCTCTTCGGCGTCATCCAGGCTGTACTCCACATCGTCGGCTTCTTTGAGAAACTGAGTTGCACTGAAAGCCCGCCATTCCTCTTCAGTCCAGTTTTCGTAGTCCAACTTTCCACGGCGCGCCAGGATGAATGCTACAAAGTCGGCCACTTCCTGCAGCATATCATCCGGCAGAAAGTCAAGCTGCCGGCGCAGTTCGTCGCGTGTCGATGCAGTCATTGTCCCCTCCAAGAGGAAGTATAGCACGAGGTCTTGTTCCCCTCAAGCCATAATAACTGCGCTTCCGCGTGCTCCGTTTATTCCGCGGTTAGCCTATATCACGCCCTTCTGCTTGAGCTCTGCGAGTTGATCGGCTGCATACCCCAGTCCCGCCAGCACCTCGCCGGAATGCTGTCCCAGCGTCGGGGGAGGCAGGCGGTAGCTCACGGCACCGTCCCGCATGTGGGGCGGGAAGCCGAGCGACCGCACCAGCCCGGCCACCGGATGCTCCAGCTCCACGATAAACTCGCGGCTGAGCACCTGCGGCTCGGTCAACGCCTCCCCGAGCAGGTAGATGGGTCCGCAGGGGACATCCGCCGCGCGCAGGCGTTCCAGCCAGACCTCTTTCGGCTGCGTCTTGAGCCGTTCGGTCACGAGCGCCTGCACTTCCGGCCGATGGACGTTGCGCTGCGGGTTGGTCGCGTAGCGCGGGTCGTCGCGCACCTCCGGCGGGATGCCGATGGCGTCGCACAGCCGCGTCCAGATGCGGTCCGTGCCGCCCGCGATGATGATCCAGCCGTCGGCAGTGGGGAAGGGCTGGTAGGGCGTGATGGTCGGGTGGATGTTGCCCATGCGCGGCGGGTTGTGGCCGGTTGCAAAGTAGCTGCCTGCCAGGTTGGTCAACCAGGCCATCTGCGATTCGAGGATCGCCGCGTCGATGGCCTGCCCGCGGCCCGTGCGCTCCCGCTCGTACAGTGCGGCCAGGATGCCGATCAGCGCATACAGCCCCACGGTCATATCGGAGATGGGCACGGGATAGCGCATGGGCGCGCCGTCCGGCTCCCCGGTCAGGCTCATGATGCCGCTCATGCCCTGCGACAGGATGTCATAGCCCGGCTGGCCCGCGCGCGGCCCGGTGTGGCCGAAGGACGAGATCGAAACGTGAATCAGCCGGGGGTTGCGGGCGAGGCACGCGTCCGGGTCGAGCCCGAGCTTCTGCATGGAGGCGAAGCGAGGCAGGTTGTTGACGAAGATGTCCGCGGCGTCCACCAGCCGGTGCATGATGGCCTGGCCCTCAGGCGTGGTGATATCCAGGGTCACGCTGCGCTTGTTGCGATTGGTGGACATAAAGTAGGCGGACTCGCCATTCACGAAGGGCGGGCCCCAGCCGCGCGTCTGGTCGCCCTGGCCGACGCGCTCGATCTTGACCACGTCCGCGCCCATGTCGCCCAGGTACATCGTGCAGTACGGCCCGGCCAGCGCCTCGGTCATGTCCACGACGCGAATGCCGGAGAGAAGCGGGGAAATCGGTGTAGGCATGTTTTTCCCTATGTGCAATGAATGTCGTAAAAGGCACTGAAAATAGCACACAGATGACACTGATCGGACTGACTGACCGGATCAAGACATAAAGCGATCACGAAAATCAGTCTAATCAGCGTTTATCAGCGTTCTATTTGGCTCTACCCTCTGGGATTCATCGAGCCCTTACTGTCTCTGGGCGCGGCGGCGGTCGGAGATGCTCGTCGCCGGGCCGCCGCGGAAGACGTTGATGATCTCGGCCATGATGCAGACCGCAATCTCGGCGGGCGTGTGCGCGCCGAGGGCGATGCCGATGGGCGCGTATACGCGGTCGAACTTTGCCGGGTCGATGCCCTGTTCCTCGGCCAGTAGCTGAAAGACGGCATCCACCCGCCGCTGCGAGCCGATCATGCCGATGTACGCGACCGGCCGGTCCAGCACTTCCAGCAGGCACTCGACGTCGTGGCTGTGGCCGCGCGTGACCAGGACGATGTAGGTGTCGGCGTCCATCGGCAGGTCGCGCACCGTCTCGCGCAGGGGCGCAGCCAGTAGTTTCGCGGCCGTTGGGAACCGCTCGCGTGTGACGAATGCGGGCCGGTCGTCCAGCACAGTCACCGCGAATTCGCACAGCGAGCCCAGCTGCGCCAGGGGCATCGCGATGTGCCCGCCGCCGACGATGATGAGCTCCGGCGCGCGGCGTTGCACCTCGACGAAAACGGCTACATCCGAGGCGGGTCCTCGCATGGTATCGAGCGGGCGGTTGGCCGCGCGCTGCCAGCCGGTCTCCGTATGCTGATATTGGAGCAGCTTGTGCTGGCGGCCCTGCAGCGCCTCGCGGCTGTCGGCCATTACCAGGGAATCCAGTTCGCCCATGCCGAGGCTGCCCAGCGGCGGCGCATTCAGCCGGACGACGGCCTGCCGGCCCGACGCCTGCCCTGCGGCAGGAAGCCCCCGCACGACGGTGACCAGCGCGGCCGGTTCGCGGGCGGCTGTCGCGACACGCAATGCCTGTAAGGGCGAGGCATTTCCTCCACGTTCGTCCGCATAGACGGATGTGGCGGGCGAATGACTTTCAGGGTTCACGGATGGACCGCCGGGAAATGCCTCGCCCCTACCGATATCCGCGCCGCTGACGCGCTCCACGAAGACATCCATGATGCCGCCGCACACGCCGAGCGACTGCATGGAGATGTCCTCGGTGAGGTCGACGTGAACGATTTCCGGCGTGCCCGTCTGGATCACATCGAGCGCGGTGCGGATGACGTCGCCTTCGCCGCAGCCGCCGCCGACCGTGCCGACGTGCCGGCCGAGCGGGTGGATGATCATCTTTGCGCCGACCTCGCGCGGGACGGACCCGCGCACGTCCACGATGGTCGCGACGGCCACCGTTTCGCCCGCTGCCATCATCTCTTCAAGTTTGGTATAGATGCTTTCCATAGTCGATACCCAGATATCTCACGCAGAGACGCAAAGACCGCAAAGAATCATTGTGCTTGGCGTGCTTGGCGGTGTAATTCCAACCCATCTTTGATAACTTGGTTGCGGCGCATCCTGAGCGGAGGGCGTCAGGGCCAGGCGCAGCCTGGCCCCGGGACGCCCGCAGTCGAAGGAGCGTCCTCGTGGTGGTCAGTCCGGCTCCT
>DAOUGK010000126.1:0-15332 GCA_034429055.1 Anaerolineae bacterium
TTCTCTCTTTTTGCGCAAAGCTCAACCGCAGCCCGGGGGCTCGGAGCAGAAAAACGATATAATTATCGCGCTGAATGAGCCAGGGTACAAAAACGAGACCAGGAAATTCATATTGGTGTCTATCCGAAAACCCGCTGGGGCCGGTCTCCGACCGTGCCCCCTGGCTCGGTGTGCTGTGGCGAAGCCACAGCCGGGACCGGCCAGAGCAACGCTCGGATAGGGTCTTAGCCGGATGGGTCGTGTGCGCACAGGGGGCAGCCAAACCGGCTAAAGCCTCGACTCCAAACTGCACCGGCGCTACACCAGGGGGCACTGAACGGAGGCGGGTCTTATGGCTTGCGGGCTTTGATGCTGGCGAGCGCCTGCGCCGCAGCCTTGCGCACCTTGTTCTTGCTATCCGTCTGCGCGGCGGCCTCCAGCGCGGGGATGACGCTGCGGTTGCCGATGCGGCCCAACGCCTGGGCCGCAGCCTCGCGCACCATGCTGTTGCCGTCATTGGCCAGGCGGTCGCACAGGGCGTCGAACGCGGACTTGTGTCCCACATTGCCCAGGCCGAGTGCTGCGGCCGCGCGCACTGCGGCGTCGGCGTGGGTCAGCGCATCGCGCAGCGGCTCCTGCGCCTTGTCGCCGCCGAACTCACCGAGCCACTGTGCCGCGCGCTCCGCCAGTTGGCGGTCGCCGGTGTAGAGCCGCTCGATCCACGTAGCCACGTCCGCCGGCTTCTTGGGCGCGAAGCGCCGCTGCGCCTTCTCCGCGGCGAGGAAGGCCGCATTCAGGTCGGCAAAGGCCGGGTCGTGAGGATTGGGGGCCATTGCTTCATCGGGCGTGGGGGCCTTGCGCGGCCGCGTGACCTTCCGCTGCACCTGCACGACGAACTCGCTGGCGCGCAGCACGCTCGCACCCGCAGCCCGCGCACGGGCGCTCAACTCCTGGTCATTGGTCACGACCGCATACTGGCCCGGCTGCCGTGCGGCACGGAGGAAATCCAGGATGGCGTCATCCGCACTCTGGCCGGGCCGGGTGAACCGCACTTCGATGCCGGGGGTCGAGGCCAGCCGCGGCCGCGCGGGTATGCTCGCCGGCAAGTCGACGGCGTACGGGCCGCTGTCGAAGAAGACGATCATCGCGCGACCGCCCATGCGCGCCTGGTAGCTCTGCAGCCGCGCCACCAGCCGTTCCTCGTCGTCCGGCTGGCGCAGGTGTATGTCGGGCATGACGCCGATCAAGTTGTGGCCGTCGATGATATAGGACATGCGCCTCGTGGCTCTGCAAAAACGCGTTGACTCTGCCGGTAGTGTATGCTATGATGCGCATAGAGTCAACGCAAAGGAATTCCGGTCATGCCGAACCGTCGTGGCGCTCGCGTCGTGGTCTATGCCTGGCTGCTGGGCTGGTTATTGCTGGCCCTGGTGAGCCTGCCCGTCCGCGCGCAGTCCGCGCCCGTCAAACTGGCGCGGTTCCACGGTCCGGTCACACCGATCCTCGCATCGTATCTTGCGCGCGCGATCGACGACGCGGAGGCCAGCGGCGCAGCTGCGCTCGTGATCGAGCTGGACACCCCCGGCGGATCGGTCGATATCACGAAGGGCATCACGCAGAACATGACTGCGGCGCGCGTGCCGGTTATCGTCTATGTCTCCCCCAGCGGTGCGCACGCCGGTTCCGCCGGAACCTTTATCACGTTGGCGGCGCACGCGGCCGCGATGGCTCCGGGCAGCAGCATCGGTGCGGCCAGCCCCGTCACGGGTGAAGGCGCCGATCTGGACGAGACGATGAAGGCCAAGGCGACCAACATCCTGGTGGCCGATATCAAAAACCTGGCGGCGCGGCGCGGCGAGAAGGCCGTCGAGTGGGCGGAGAAGGCGGTGGCGGAAGCCGCGGCCGCGACGGCGGATGAGGCGCTGGAGCTCGGCGTGGTGGACGTCATCGCCAGCGACGTGCCCGACCTGCTGGCCCGGCTGGATGGGCGGGAGATCCAGGTGGCCGGGCAGACTGTCATCTTGCAGTTGAGCGGCGCGCAGGTGGAAGAAGTGCCCCTCAACGCCATCGAGGGGCTGCTCAACCAGATTACGAACCCGGCGATTGCCGCGCTGCTGTTGACCATCGGGCTCAATGCGATTATCTTCGAGCTCTCCAGTCCCGGCGGCTACGTGGGTGGCGTCATCGGGGTCATCTGTCTCCTGCTGGCCTTCTATGCGCTCGGCACGCTCAACGCCAACTGGACCGGATTGGGCTTCATTGCGCTGGCGTTCGTGCTGTTCGTGATCGACCTCAAGGCGCCCAGCCACGGCGCGCTCACCCTCGGTGGGATCGTCGCGTTCGTGGTCGGCGCATTCCTGCTGTTCAACACGGGCGAGATGCGCGTTCCGTGGGGAAGCATCATTACCTCTGCCGCAGCAACCGCGGCCTTCTTCGCCTTCGCCATCAGCAAGGCGCTGGCTGCCCAGCGCCGCCAGCCGGCCATCGGCCTGGACAGCCTCGTCGGCGTGACCGGCGATGTGCGCCGGCCGCTGAACCCCGAGGGCATGGTCTACGTAAACGGCGAGCTGTGGCGCGCAGAGGCCGAGTCCGGCCCGGTGCCTGCCGGTGCGCGCGTCGTCGTGACGGCCCAGACAGGCTTCCGGCTGCGGGTGCGCGCGATCGAATAACGCCTCCTGAGATTTGTGAAAATTTCCACGTGCAATATGCGCTAGATCATAGCGAGGGGCTCCATTTGTGTTAGAATGCACAATCGAATCGTGCAATAAGACACGATTCGATTCTGCTGAGGTGTCAGCACCAGATTGGAGCCGTTCGTGGGCATCCTGACCTCTGCCGCTACTGCTACTCCCGTTGTCCAGCCGGTTGCTGCGTTTCGACCCTTCGCCAGTCCCACCGCCTTGCGCGACGACAGATATGTGAATCCGCGCCTCGAACGTTCCGTTTGCGTTCTGTACGAGCGCGAGGGCCGTCCGTTTGACTGCCATGATGTGCTGGCTGCGCTGGCACGCGGCGCGTCGGGCGTGTTGATTTTCAGGCGCCCTGCTACAGCATGGCGCAGCCCTGTCGAAGCCGCTGCCCTGAATCGTGTGGAGCTGCTGCGCGAGCTATTGCACTTCATCGGCTGTGACCGCACGCGGGTGCAGTGGACCGAGGTCTCACCCGCTGACGGGGCCGCATATGCCCGCGTGCTGGGTGACTTCACGGAACAGGTGCAGGCGTTGGGGACCTGGTTTGCCGGTCCCGACGGGATGGGGGAGAGCCTGTGGGGGTGGCCTGCGGGGTCGGCGTGCGGACATGCACCTGCCGAGTTCAGCGTCGCGCTGCGCAAGCTGGCCGCGCAGTTGTTGGCGAGCGGTCGCGTTGATGCCGTGCTGGGGTGGGCGCAAGGCCGTGAGGAAATCGTGCCGCTGCTCGCGCGCACACCGGCCCAGGCTGCCCGGCTCTGCGCGGGCGGGCCGGGCTATCTGAATCTGGCTGCGGCATTGGAGTCCGCCGAGGCTGCGGGCGCTGAGGCGCAGCGCGTGGCGGTGGTCGTACGGCCCCAGGAGCTGCGCACGATCCGGGCGCTGCAGCGGGATGGCCTGCTCACCGGCGACGGCTATCTCTTCATCGGCCAGGGCGTTGCGCCCGAAGCGTGCGATATCGTGCTGGCGCCCGCGGGACAGGCGGCGGGTGAGCCGGTATGGAGCGAGTTGGATGCGCTGGAGCAGTGGTCGCTGGCCGAGCGGGCCGCGTTCTGGCAAAACCAGTTTGCCAACTGCGTCCATTGTGATGGCTGCCGGTCCGCCTGCCCGTTCCGCTGCTACACGACCAACGTGGAACGGACGGTTGTGCCCGGCATCGCCTCGGGCCAGGCCCTGAACTCCCGGCAGACTGCCTGCGCCCAGGTCGCGGCCGCGCTGCGTCTGGCCGAGCGCTGCGCGCTCTGTGGGTCGTGCAGCCTGTCGTGTCCCCAAGGGGTGCCGCTCTACCTGCTGCACCAGAAGGCCGCGCGGGCGCTGTCTCGGACGAAGTGACTTAAGATATTTGATATCGGGCAAAGCTATGCTTTGCCCGATATCAAACTATCACTTTACTCCGATGCGGGGGGCGGCTCCGGTTCGGGCTGCTCGCCGGGCAGGTCCGGCTCACGCGGCGGCTCCGGCTCGCCCTCGCCATTCTCTTGCTGATCCTCGTCCGGCGGTGGACCGCCGGGCGCGGGCGCGCCGTTGGCAGGCTCGCCTTCCTTGCGCTCGCGCGGCGGCTGGCCGAAACGCTGGAGCTTGTCTGCGAGCTCGTGCAGCTTGCGATCGACGCGGCCGTTGACGCTGTCCGGAGGATACGCACCCTCCGCATCACGCGTGCCGGCCTCCACCCCGGTCAGCAGCGCAATGCCCTCGTCCACCGTGCGCACCGGCCAGACATGGAACTGTCCCGCGGCCACGGCTTCCACCACATCGTCGCGCAGCATCAGCGTAGGCACGTTGGCCGCCGGAATGATGACCCCCTGCTCCCCGGTCAGGCCGCGTGGAATCGAGCGGCAGATATCGAAGAACCCCTCGATCTTGGCGGTCGCGCCACCGATGGCCTGAATTTGCCCCTGCTGGTTGACCGAACCGGTGACCGCGATGCCCTGCTTGATGGGCAGTTCCGCCAGGCTGGACAGCAGCGCGTACAGCTCGGTCGAGGAGGCGCTGTCGCCGTCCACGCCATCGTAGGATTGCTCGAACGCGATGCTGGCCGACAGGCTGAGCGGCTTATCCTGGGCATAACGCCCGCCGAGGAAGCCGGAGAGGATGAGCATGCCCTTGTCATGGATGCGGCCGCTCAGCCGGGCCTCGCGCTCGATATTGATGACTCCGCTGCGCCCCTGGAAGGTCTGCGCGGTGATGCGCGTGGGCCGGCCAAACTCGTGATCGCCAAGCTGGATCACCGCCAGCCCGTTGACCTGGCCGACTACTGCGCCGGTCGTGTCCACCATGATGGAGCCATCGACAATGGCCTCGCGCATGCGCTCCTCATACTGGCTGGAGCGGTAGATGCGTTCGCTGATGGCCTTCTCCACATCGGCTCCTGTGACCAGCGGATGACCGGCGCGGCCGGCCCAGAAGGCTGCTTCCTGGATGATATCGGACACGAGGGCGAAACGGGTGGTCAGCTTGCGCTGGTCCTCCACGACCCGCGCGCTGTGCTCCACGACCTCTGCGACCGCGCTCATATCGAAGTGGGGCAGCCCGAACTCCTCGCAGCGGTTGCGGATATAGCGGACGATCTTCTCTTCGTTATCCTGTGTCCAGGGCATCTCGACCGCAAAGTCCGCCCGCACCTTGAAGAGCTTTTCGAACTGCTCGTCGTAGGCATAGAGCAGGTAATACGTCGGCAGGTCGCCGATGAGCATGACCTTGACATCCAGCGGAATCGGCTCCGGCGTCAGCATCGTGGCGGCCAGGACCGCAGCCTGCTGGCTGCTCTCCTCGATGCGGACGCGCTGGTTGCGCAGGGCCTGCTTGAGGCCTTCCCAGGCCAGCGGCTGGCGCATCATGACGCGCGCATCGAGCAGCAGATAGCCGCCGTTGGCCCGGTGGAGCGCGCCCGGCCTGATGAAGCGATAGTCCGTGACCAGCGTGCCGATTTCGGCGCGCATCTCCACCCGGCCGATGAGGTTCGCGTAGGTCGGGTTCGTTTCGATGACGACGGGCGCACCCTGTAGTCCACTGTTGTCCACGATGACGTTCAGCCGGTAGCGGTCGAATGGGGAGGCGGCTTGCGGCTGGAGTGCTGCTACGACATCGCCTGGCGCCCCAGACTCGCTGATGGCTTCGACGGCGGGCTTGAATTGGTCGGCGCTTTGCGCGATGTGCGCCTGCACGGCGCTGAGGTACTTCACCACGTCGGGCCAGCCGGCATACTCGCTCAACACCGGTGCAAAGAAGGGTTGGATCGCGGCCGCGGTGATCTCGCGGTCCAGGTTGGCAAGGCGATCGAGCGCGGCGGCTTCCAGCTCCTGCACCTGGCGCACGGTGCGCTCCAGTTCCTCCTGAAGCTCCTGGCCCCGCTCGCTGAGCGCGGACCGCTCGGCCTCCGGCAGCGCGCCGTATTGTTCGCGCGTCAGCGGCTGGCCGTCTCTGACTGGAGTCAGGATGGTGCCTCCCGCGGTCTGCGTGAGCGCAAAGCCGCGCTCGCTGACCTGCTGATCCAACTGCTGGAACCGCTCGGCACGCAACTGGTCAAGCTGGCGTTCCAGCGTATTGCGGCTGTCGGCATACGGGTCGCCACTGAACGTTTTCTTGAGCGCATCGGCCACTTGCGCCAACAGCGTGTTGACCAGATCTCGTAGCCGGCAGCCGCCGCCCGGCGGCAGGCGCACCGCCAGCGGCTGATCCGGCTGGCCGAAGTTGTGCGTATAACCCCAGTCAGGCGGCACCGGCCTGCCTGCGGCCTTCGCCTCCAGGAAGCGGCTGATGATGCTGGTTTTGCCTGCGCCCGCGGGGCCGGTAGCAAAGACATTGAAGCCGGGATAGGGGATGTCCAGGCCGAATTCGATGGCACGGGCCGCGCGCTCCTGGCCGATGATGCCATCCAGATCCGGGGCGTCCGCTGTGGAAGCGTAGGGCAATTGCAAGGGATCATAGCGCCGGCGCAACTGGTCGGCGGTCAACTCAGCGGGCAGGGTCATAGAGCTCCTCGAAGCCGTGAATAGGTGTCCTGACATTGTACCACATCGCGCGACAATGAAACTCCGCACGGGTAAATTGCGTCTTAATATCAGTGCTAGCTCCTGGCTCGGTTGAGCAGCCTTTGGTTGCCGAGACCGGTCAGGGCGCCGGGCGTCTTAATGTAAACGATAGCTAATCTGTAGCGCAGCTTCATTTACAGGCGGGCTACTTCATGGTATGATTGCTTACTGGGAGTGGTTCACCCATGACCGGTTTACCGCAGGGATAGGATCATGATCTTCGAGAATTACTATCTGTATCGGTTGGCGTTCTGGGCCATCAACCGCAGCCCGCGCGGTCTGGTCTATTTTATCGCGGGTCTATTGGCTGAACTGAATTTTATCTTTAACCGGAAGTCACGACGGGGCGTGTATGCGAACCAGGTGCGCGTGCTGCCGCCTGAAACGAGCGCCTTCCAGCGCTGGCGCATGGCACGCGCGGCATTCCGGCACTTTGCCTATGCGATTGCGGATTTCTTTTTTATACCCAACCTCACGCGCGAGAACCTGAGCCAGCACATTGCGGAGATTCGCGGGCAGGAACATTTGGATGCAGCGTTGCGCGCGGGCCACGGCGGCATCCTGGTCACGGTGCACATGGGCAGTTGGGAGCTGGCGGGCGCGTCGATGGGGTTGATGGGCGTGCCGCTGACGGTGGTGGCGCTGCCGCATAAGGACCCGCGCGTCGATGAAATCTTCACCAACACGCGCGCTGAGGGTAACATGGAGGTCGTGCCCGTGGGGGGGGCCATGACCAAGCTGCTGCGCGCGCTGAAGCGCGGCCGCGTTATCGCGCTGGTGTCTGATCGTGACGTTAAGGGAACGGGGCTGCGGTTGCCGTTCTTCGGACAGTTGACGCGCGTGCCCACCGGACATGCCAAGCTGGCGCTCAAGACCGGCGCCTGGATTCTGCCGGGCAGCACCTACCGGGTGGACGATCACCGGATTGTGCTGGACATTCATCCGCCCATCGTGCCGGACATGCAGACGGATACGGTGGAGAGCCTGACGCGTCGCGCCCTGACGGTGCTCGAAGATATGATCCGCCGCCACCCGGACCAGTGGCTCTCCTTCTTTAACCTGTGGAGCGAAAACAAGCTGCCCGTCGCCGGCGAGCAGTAGGTATTGGCAACCAGGAAAGAATAGAACGCTGATTGACGCTGATGACCATGATTTTCGCTGATTGTCTTCTTGTAAATATTGAGGATGATCAGTGTAAATCAGCGTCATCAGCGTTCTATTTTCGTAAGGCCTGGATCTGCGCGAGAACAGAGGCGCGGGCTGTGCCGCCGGCCACGGCACGCTGTTCCACCGAACGCTCGAAATCCCACACGCTTCCCATCTCCGGCGCGCTGAAGTGCGGGCTGATGGTGTGGAGGTCCGCGGGCGGAACGCTGCGCAGCGGGCAACCCAGTTCCTCCGCGCGGCGCACCACGCGGCCTACCAGGTGATGGCTCTCGCGGAAGGGCACGCCCGCGCGCACCAACGCATCCGCCAGGTCGGTCGCCAGCATCTCATCGCCCAGCGCGGCGAGCATGCGTTCCGGGTGAATCGTCCACGTCTCCAGGACGCCCTGTGCAACAGGCAGCGCCAGCGCCAGGGTGTCCATCGCATCGAACAGCGGCTCCTTATCCTCCTGGATATCCTTGTCGTACGCGCTCGGCAGCCCCTTCAGCACGGTCAGCAAGCCCACCAGCCCGCCGGTCAGCCGGCCCGCTTTGCCGCGGAGCAGTTCCAGCGCGTCCGGGTTTTTCTTCTGCGGCATCAGGCTGGAGCCGGTGCTGTAGGCATCGGCCAGCGTCACGAAGCCGAACTCGCGGCTGCTCCACAGGATGAGGTCTTCGGCCCACCGGCTGAGATGCACGCCCAGCAGCGCGGCGCAGAACAAGAACTCCGCAATGAAGTCGCGGTCGCTCACCGCGTCGAGGCTGTTCGGCGTCACGCTCGCGAAGCCCAGGTCCGCGGCGAGCGCGGCGCGGTTGATGGGGAAGGGACAGCCGGCCAGCGCGCCCGCGCCCAACGGCAGAACATTCACCCGCTGCGCCAGCTCTGCGAGGCGCTGCCGGTCGCGCTGCCAGGGCCACGCGTGGCTCAACAGCCAGTGGCTCCAGCGGACGGGCTGGGCCGGCTGGACGTGGGTGTAGCCGGGCATCAGCACTTCGATTTCGGCTTCCGCGCGATGGGCTGCCGACGCGATAAGGTCCGCCAGCATGCGGTCCAGCCCCGTGATTTCGTCGCGCAGCCACAGCCGCACGTCGGTGGCGACCTGGTCGTTGCGGCTGCGGCCCGTATGCAGCTTGCCCGCGACGGGGCCGATGCGCTCCGTGAGCCTGCGTTCGACGTAGGTGTGGATGTCTTCGTCGGTTGCCGCGCGCAGGTCATGCTGACCATCCGCGACGAGCTCCGCCTGGATCTCCGCCAGCCCGCGCGTGATGGCCTCGCACTCGGCCGCGGTCAGCAATCCTGCGTCCTGGATGGCCCGCGCCCAGGCAGTCGAGCCGGTGATATCCGCGTCCCACAGCCGCCAGTCGAACGGCAGCGAGGCATTGAATCGGGCCATCAGCGGGTCGTTCTGCCCGCTGAACCGACCACCCCAAAGTTGCGTCATGGACAATCCTTCGTTAGGAAGTGGTTTAACCAGACCTTGGAGGTCTGTCAGACCTCCAAGGTCTGGTGATCTGAGTTTACTCCCACTTGCTCGCGTCGTTCAGCGCGGCCATCTCCTCGGCGGTGAGCTTCAGCTCGGACGCGGCGAGGCTGGCGTGGAGCTGCTCCGGTGAGTTCGCGCCGATGATGGGCGCGGTCATGCCGGGCTGGGCCAGGAGCCAGGCCAGCGCGACCGCAGTGGGCGTGCTGCCATGGGCCTGCGCAACCTTGTAGAGCGCATCCACGATCGCAAAGCCACGGTCGTTGAAGTAACGCTGCTTGATGCCCGCGGCTCGCTGGCTGTCCGGCACGCTGTCGCGGCGGTACTTGCCCGTCAGGAAGCCGCCCGCCAGGGGGGAGTAGGGGATGATGCCCAGGCCCTGGTCGTTGCAGAGCGGCAGCAGCTCGCGCTCGAACTCGGCGCGGTGCGCCAGGTTGTAGTGCGGCTGGATGGAGTCGAAGCGCACCAGGCGGTGCTTCTCGCTCGTCCACAGCGCACCGCACAGCCGCCAGGCCTGGTAGTTCGAGCAGCCCACGTAGCGCACCTTGCCTGCCCGCACGAGGTCATCGAGCGCGCGCAGTGTCTCATCCAGCGGCGTGTCGCGGTCATCCGAATGAGTCTGGTACAGGTCGATATAGTCCGTCCCCAGCCGCCGCAGCGAATCCTCGCACGCACGCACCAGGTGGCCGCGGCTCAAGCCTTCGCCGTTGGGCCCGTCCCACATGCGCCCACGTGCCTTCGTCGCGACGACGACAGCCTGGCGGTTGCCGCGCGCCTTCATCCAGCGGCCGATGATTTGTTCCGACACGCCGCCCGGGTTGCCCTCGACCCAGCGGGAGTAGACGTCCGCCGTATCGAGGAAGTTACCGCCCGCCTCCACAAAGGCATCCATGACCGTGAACGATTCTTCCTCGTTCGCGGTCCAGCCCCATTGCATCGTGCCCAGGCACAACTCCGACACCTTCAGTCCGGTGCGTCCCAATCGTCGATAGTTCATCATACCCTCCTCAACTCACAGATGTATGCTACGTCCGATAGCTCCCGTTGATGTCCACGTACGCGTGGCTCAGGTCGCACGTCCAGACCGTCGCACGGCCTGCGGCCAGCCCCAGTTCCACGGTCACGCTGATCTCTGCCGCCTGGAAGACAGCAGTTGCCAGGTCCTCCGAATAGGCGAGCGGCTGGCCCGCGGCCACCAGTTGGAGCTTACCGCGTTCGCCCTCGATCCACAAGTCCGCGCGCGCCGGGTCGACCGCTGCGCCGGAGTATCCGACCGCCGCGAGGATGCGGCCCCAGTTGGCGTCCCCGCCGTAGAAGGCGGTCTTGACCAGCGGTGAGTTGGCGACGGCCTTCGCCGCGCGCCGTGCATCCTCATCCGACGCCGCACCCTGCACCGTGACCGTGATGAACTTGGTCGCGCCTTCGCCATCGCGCACGATCTGCTGCGCGAGATCGGTGCAGAGGTCGGACAGTGCGGCTGCAAACCGGTCGGTATCGACCGGCCCGGCCGCGCTGTTTGCGAGCACGAGCAGCGTGTCGTTTGTGCTGGTGTCGCCGTCGATGCTGATGCTGTTGAAGCTGGCCGCGACCGCTTTGCGCAAGAGACCGTCCAGCGTATCCGCCGCAACGTCCGCGTCGGTGACGACAGTTGCGAGCATGGTCGCCATGTTCGGGTGAATCATGCCCGCGCCCTTCGCCATGCCGAACAGCCGGATGCCGTCCACCTGGCGGAAAGCCACCTTCGGTCGCGTGTCGGTTGTCATAATGGCGCGTGAGGCGGCATCCCAGCCGTCCGGCGAAAGCTGCGCGGCGGCCGCAGCCAGCCCGGCGGTGATCTTCGCCATCGGCAGCCGCGGGCCGATGACGCCGGTGGACATCACCACGCATGAACGCGGCGGCAAGCCGGCCGCGGCCTCTGCGCCGGCGGCCATCGCCGCGGCATCGGCCAGCCCGCCCTCCCCAGTGCATGCATTTGCGCAGCCGGAGTTGATCGCCACACCGCGCAATCCGGCTGGCTGCTCGGCCAGCAGACTGCGGTCGTACTGCACCGGCGCGGCAGGGAATGCGTTGCGCGTGAACACGGCAGCCGCATTGCAGGGCCGGTCGCTGACAACCAGCGCGAGGTCTGCCGCGCCGTTCTTCTTGATGCCCGCCGCCACACCGGCGAACCGGAAGCCGCGTGGACTCTGATCGCTCATGGTGATGTCCTTCTTGTAATGAGTCATGAGTAACGAGTAAAAAGTAACGAGTAAATGCCGTTTACTTCTTACTCCTTACTCGTTACTCATCACTCGTTTCTCGTTTCGTCAATCCCGCTTGAACTTGCTGTAGTCCGGGCTGCGATACTTGCTCACGCCCGTGCCTTCGATATCGAGCAGCGCCGAGACCTTCATCGGTAGGCCGAACAGCTTGATGAAGCCCTCCGCATCCTTCTGGTTGTACACATCCTCTTCACCGAAGGTGGCGTAGTCCTCCCGATACAGGCTGTAGGGCGATTTCCGGCCCACGAGGATGATGTTGCCCTTGTACAGCTTGAGCCGGGCCGAGCCGGTGACGTGCTCCTGCGTGACGTTGACGAACGCATCGAGGGCCTCGCGCACCGTGGTGAACCACTGCCCGTTGTAGACCAGGTCCGCGTACTTGAGCGCGATGACCTGCTTGTAGTGCAGCGTCTCCTTGTCCAGGCAGAGCTGTTCGAGCGCCTGGTGCGCGCGGTACAGGATCGTGCCGCCGGGCGTCTCGTACACGCCGTGCGACTTCATGCCCACCAGCCGGTTCTCCACGAGGTCGATGCGGCCGATGCCGTGCTTGGCGCCGATCTCGTTCAGCTTCGCGACCAGCTCGACCGGGCCGAACGCCTCGCCGTTGACCCGCTTGGGCACGCCCGCCTCGAAGTAGACCTCGACGTACTCCGGCTCGTCCGGGGCGGTCTCCGGGTTGGTCGTGAGCTGGTACATGACCTCTTCCGGCTCCTGCCAGGGGTCTTCCAGGATGCCGCCCTCGTGGCTCAGGTGCCAGAGGTTCCGGTCGCGGCTGTAGATGGACTTGAGGGTCGCGGTGACCGGGACGTTGTGTTCCGCCGCGTACTTCAGGGCGTCCTCGCGGCTGCGGATGTGCCATTCGCGCCACGGCGCGATGATGCGCAGCCGCGGGTTCAGCGCCATGACGGTCAGCTCGAAGCGCACCTGGTCGTTGCCCTTGCCGGTCGCGCCGTGGGCCACCGCATCCGCGCCTTCCAGCTCAGCAATCTCGACCATCTTCTGTGCGATGAGGGGGCGGGCGAAGCTCGTGCCGAGCAGGTATTCCCGCTCGTAGATGGCGCCCGCCTTGAGGGTCGGGTAGATGAAGTCGGTGATGAACTGCTCGCGCAGGTCCTCGATGTACAGCTTGCTGGCGCCCGAGGCGAGAGCCTTCGCCTCCAGCCCGGAGAGTTCCTCTTCCTGGCCCAGGTTGGCACAGAAGCAGATCACCTCGCAGCCGTAATTCTCGACGAGCCACGGCACGATGCAGGAGGTGTCCAGCCCGCCCGAATAGGCGAGTACGACCTTTGACGCGGATTTCTTGGCAGACATTGGGGGGATACTCCTTACGATTAGGGATGAGTTTAGGGATGAGTTGCCAGCCGGATCACATCGCGCAGCATCGCGCCTGCAGTCGGCACAGGGCCGCGTTCGTCCACTTTGAGCTGTTGCAGCCCCATGATATCGGTATCGAAAACGATGCCCATTTCCCAGCCGTTGACGCCGGCGAGAAAGTCGTCGGCGGGCAGCCATTGGGGCTGGACGGACAGACGGTATGCACCGCCCGGCCCGCGTGTCGCGCGCGCGACGAGCTTGACCACGCGGCCCTGCGCCTGCTCCGCCTGAATCTTCTCCGGCGTGATGCCGGTGATGCCCACGACCGGCTGCACATCGGCCAGGGTCGCGGGCATGTGGAGGATGCTGTTGGCGATGATGACGAGCTTGTTCGCCGTGTCCCAGCCTTCGACATCGAGGCTGGGGTCGGCCTCTGCGATGCCATCCACCTGGGCCTGGTGCAGCGCGTCCGCGTAGCTCTCTCCGCGGGCCATGGCCGCGAGGATGGAGTTGCTGGTCGAGTTGAAGATGCCTGCGACCGAGCGAATATCGCACGCGGTCAGATCGCGCCGGCCGATGTTGACCACCGGCAGCGCGCCGCACACGGTCGCGCTGTAGGCCAGGCCCACGCCGCGGGCCGCAGCCGTCCGGGTCAGTTCGTCGAAGGCGAGGACGAGCGGTCCCTTGTTCGCGAGCACGACCGGCAGCCCCCGCCCCAGCGCGATCCGCACGCAGTCGAGCCCCGGCTGTCCATCGCGCAGGTTGACCGGCGAGGCATCGAGCACGAGGTCGGCCTCTGCACGGCGCACCATCTCAGGCGAAGGCAGGCCGGGTTGCGCGCCGGGGAAGGCTGCCAGACGGCCGCCAAGGGCCTTATGTGCGCGCAAAGCGGCTGGATCGATCCCGCGGCCGTCCAGCAGCGCGGCAGAGGAGTCGGCTGCGGCAGTCAGGACGAGGGCCAGGTCGTGCCGTTCGCTCAGCACCCCGGCCTTCTCGACCATCAAATCGAGGAACGCGCGGCCCACGTTGCCAAGGCCGACGAGCGCAATTCGTACTGTTCGTGTCATGGGACCCCTTTTTGAACCGTCAAGACGCGAAGAGCGCAGAGAAACGAGTAAAGAGTAACGAGTAAAGAGTAACGAGTAAAGAGTAACGAGTAACCTTAATTATTCCTTACTCCTTACTCATTACTCATTATCTCGGCGTCTTCGCGGTTCACGTCACACCTTCTGCCGGAGCATCTGCAACCGGCCAAACTTCAGCGCCTGCCACAGTTCCAGGCTGATTTCGGGCGCCAGCGGAGTCAAGGCCGGGGCCGTCTCGGTCAGGTTCATCGCCACCGCGATCTCGTCGCACGCGTCGAACTTCGGGCAGTATACACACTCATGCCAGATTTTCGGGGAGATGGACCAGCGATCCACGGTCGTGAAGCCGCAGCGGTTGAAGAACTCCTCGCTCAAGGTCAACGCGCAAATCGTGTCGTAACCATCCGCGCGTGCCTGCTCGATGAGCGCGTGGACAAGCCGCCGGCCCAGGCCGGTGCCGCGCTGGTCCGGCGCAACGGCCAGCGAGCGCAGTTCGGTGAGTTCCGGCGTGAGTTCGACGTTGGAGCCGCAGCCGACAACCCGTCCCATCTGCTCTGCGACCAGGAACTTCGATAGCACGCGGCGAATCTGCTCAGGTGTGCGCGGCAGCATCAGGTTCTGCGCGGCGTAGGCGTTGATGATCGCCAGGATCGCCTCGATGTCGGCCTCAGTGGCCTTGCGTATGTGTATGTCCATCATCCCATGTCCACCGTTTTGTGTAGGGGCGAACCTGCGTGTTCGCCCGGGTCTCTGGGGCGAACACGCAGGTTCGCCCCTACCCGTGCTTGTCCCTACCCCAATTCGGTCAATATCGCCGTCAATCGTTCGATGAGCGTGTCGATCTCCGCGCGCGTGATGATGAGCGGGGGCACGAAGCGGAGCGTCTGCGGGCCGGCGTTGACGAGCAGCAGGCCGTGGCGATACCCCGCGTTGACGACCTCCGCCGCGGGGATGTCCAGGTCCGCGCCGACCATCAGCCCGCGGCCGCGGATTTCGGTGATGTGCGGCGAGTTGAGTTCCTCCAGCCGTTCCTTGAGGTACTCGCCCTTCGCTGCGACCTCTGCCAGGAACTCCGGCCGGTCCACCTCGTCGAGCAGGGCCTCTGCGACCGAGGCGACGAGCGGCGAGCCCGCGAACGTGCTGCCGTGGTCGCCGGGATGCATGACCGCGGCGACCGCCTCGCGCATCAGGACCGCGCCCATCGGCAGGCCGCCCGCAAGCGGTTTCGCGGCGGTCAGGAGGTCGGGTGTGACGCCGTAGCCCTGATAAGCCCACAGCTTGCCGCTGCGGCCGACCCCGCACTGCACCTCGTCGAAGATCAGCAGCGCGTTGTGCCGGTCGCACAGGTC
>DAOUGK010000127.1:0-6438 GCA_034429055.1 Anaerolineae bacterium
CTGCGGCCGGCCCGCTCAGGTCCACGGCCAGCGGCACGGCCTCGCCCGTCCGCGCGGCATCGGCCGCAGGCATAGGGTAGGAGCGGCTGCGCACGGTCGCCATCTGCACCGCGCCGCGGAAGGTGACGGTGGTCAGGATGTTGCCCGAATAGACCGGCCGCTCGGCCTGGAGCTTGCCGTCCGCATCCAGCGATATCCCTTGTGCGTCCGCGGCCATGCCGAGCCGCGCCTGCGCGGCAGCCAGCGCCGCGACCTCGCGCGCGCCGACGACCGCCGGTGCAAGGATGATGCGCGGGTGGACTGCATCGATCGCGGCCTTGAGCGCAGCGGCATACGCGCCGGTGCGGTACTGGGCAAAATCAGGCGCATCCGCGACCAGGACCCGGTCTGCGCCGTATGAGATGGCCTGCTGCGCGATCCCGCTGATGTTCTGGCCGACGACAACGGCCACGACCGGCACGCCGAGAGTGTCACCGAACTCGCGTGCCTTGCCGAGAATCTCCCACGAGACGAGCTTGGCCTGCCCCCCGAACTGGTCTACATAAACAAGAATGCTCATCGCTCTCCTCCTCGTCCCTACACGACTTTCTCGGCAATCAGCTTTTCGGCCAGCAGCGCAGCCTGCTCCGCCGGGGTGCCGCCCTGGATGAACTCGACCTTGCCCCCGCGCGCGGGCGGCTTGCGCAGGTTCGACCAGCGTACCAGCCCGGCCTCCGCGCCGATGCGGCTCATGTCCAGCCCGGGCAGGTCCGTTGCGGCGGTGGCCGGATACTGCATCCGCGACGCCTTGCGGATGCCCATGAAATTGGGATAGCGCGGCTCGTTGATTTCGATGCTGACGGTAATCACCGCAGGGAGCGTGGCGCGGACGGTCTGGATGCCCTCGTCCATCATGCGCCGCACGGTGATGCTGTCCTCGGTCAGGTCGAGGACCTTCACGACGTTGGCGATAAACGGCACGCCCAGCTCCGCGGCCAGCCCCGGTCCAACCATGCCGCTGTTGCCATCCACCGACTGTTTGCCGGTCAGCACGAGCTTGTAGTCGCCGAGTTGCCGGATGGCCTGGGCGAGGATGTGCGCGGCGCCCCATGCGTCGCTGCCCTCGAAGGCCGGGTCCGACAGCAGGACAGCTTCCTCGACACCCATCGCGACGGCCCGCTTGAGCGCCTCGATGGATTCCTCGCCGCCGACGGTCAGCACTGCCGTCGCGCCGTCGTACCGCTCCTGAAGCGCCAATGCTTCTTCGACGGCAAACTCATCCCACGGGTTCATCACCATCGTCACGCCCAGGTCGCCGGTCCCTACATCCTGGGGCCGCACTTCCGTAAGCTGTTCGGTGTCGGGTGTCAGTTTGACACAGGCGACAAACTTCATGCGCATAACCTCCTTGTCATTAGTCCGCAGGTCGCGGGACTTGTCTTATCAGTTTGCCCGCCGCACGATTTCGCCCAGCGGCACACTGTCACCCAGCGCGCGGCCCGCCGCATCCACCGCAGGCAGCCGGATCATGTTGCGCGGCTGGTAGACGCCTGTCACCAGCCGGTACGTGCCGGGTGCCAGGGTAGCGGGTACATTCAGGATGATCTCATCTGCAACCGTGTATCCACGGGGCCATGTACTCGTCGGCATCCGGCCGCCGGTCGGCTGCTGGTCGCGCTGCACGACAATCTGCCCCTGCGCATCCAACAGGTGCACGAAGACCGTGTAGTCATCCGCCGGCGGCTGGATGGCCTGCCAGTACATGCGGATGGTCACCTGGCTTTGACCCTCTGTGAAGGTATAGCCCAACAGGGTCAACTGCTCTCCGAACTCGATGTCCACGCGGTGCGCCACATCCTGCGGCATGACATCCGGCGCGCGGGCCGGCGCGATGCGGCCGATGGTCTGCGGCGTGCCGAGATGTTGCAGTTCCGGGTCCATCGTGTATGCACCCGCCACCAGCGAGTATGGCGCGCGGCCCAGTGCCTTCAGCGTGACGCGGTGCTCATCGCGCAGCACGTCGCCGGGCCGCCACAGGTTGGTGGGGTAGTATGCCCCGCCGGGCTGCTGGTCGCTCTGGCCGAGGACCGTGCCATCTGCGTCCACGACGTGCACGAAAGTGGTGTAGGCGCGCATCATGGTGCGCTGCGGCTGCCAGTACAGGGTCACGGCCAGGGTGCCGCCTGCGGTTGCCATCGCCGGTTCGATATCGTAGCCGACCAGCTTGAGCGCATCGCCGTACGCCAGCGCGAGCGGCCGGCCGGGGGCCTTCCCGACCGCGGGGCCCAGGATGTGCGTCAGTACGCCGAGCTGACCCTCTGCCGCGTCTGCTGCGGGCACGAGCGGCCCTTCCTGCGCGAACTTCACACTGAGCCCCGGCATCTGCTTGATGGCATACACGGGCCGGCCGGCGCGGAGCGCGCGACTGATGACCTGGCTGACGTTCGCCCACTCGTCGCCGGGCTGCAGACCGGGGAACAGCCCCACCAGGTCGGGCCGGACGCCCTCGACGTACTTCAGATACCACTGCGGAACCATCTCGTCCCGGTCGTTGGACAGGAGCAGGCTGCCTTCCGGGATGGGCTGGCTGAGGATGCCCTCCCAGGTCGTGCGCGCTGTCTCATCGCCCCTGCGATCCACGCGGGCGAAATTGCCGGTGAGCAGCAGCCCGGCCAGCACCAACAGCAGCAGCGGCGCGAGCAGGTGAACCGGCGAGGCGGAGCCGCTCAGGTCCTCGTCGGCGGCCGCCCGGTGGGTGCGGAAGGCGGCCGGCGCGGCTGCCAGAAGCCGTGCCAGTGCGCTGGCGCCGAGCGTCACCCATACGCTCCAGATCAGGTACGCCGGGATGAAGAAGACGTGGATGTCACCGATGCCGTAGACCACGTTGAAGGCGATGATCGCCAGGAAGGTCAGCACGAGCAGGGGCGTGACCGGGTTGCGCCGCCGCGCCGGGCGCACGAGCGTCCAGAGCAGCCCGACCAGGCCGAGCAGCACGCCCAGCAGGGTGAACTCGCCGGTGAAACGGCTCCACAGCCCCACAATCTGCGCCTGCGTCTGTGCGCCGATTTGCAGCGCGCCCCCGAATGAGCTGCCGGTCACGTGCGCGATGAACCCGGCAAAGCTGGCATCGTAGAGGGCGAGGGTCTCTCCAGCGCCGAGTTCGATCTGATAGTACGGCGCGGCCGTGGCACGCAGCGGGATGTACAGATAGAGCGCCAGCGGCGCGAGCAGGCAGAGCAGCAGCAGGGCCAGCGTACCGCCGCTGTAGACTGCGCGGCGGGTTGGCATAGGAACGGGGCGTAGCGTCTGCCAGACGAAGACCAGCATCGCAGGCGCGAGCAGCAGCATCGCGCGGTGATGCGTCAGGCTGAGGCCGTAGAGTGCAGCGACCAGGAGCGCCCGGCCGCGGCCTGCCGGCTCTGCCGCGTGCGGCGCCCAGCTCAGCAGGGCCAGCAGCACCGCGGCGACAAAGACCGCGTGCAGCGAATACACCTCTGCGACGATGGACTGCGACCAGAAGGTGGGCGTCACCGCGAAAACGAGCGCGGCGGCCAGTGCGGTCAGCCGCCGGTACGCCGGGCGTGCGACACCGGCCAGCAGGCGCAGCGCCAGCAGGTACATCAGTCCGGTCGCCAGCGCGCCCCAGACTGCCGAGAACAGGTTCATGCGCCAGGCGGGATCATGCCAGGGCAGCAGATGGGTCCACAGCCAGCCGAGCGAGAGGTAAAGCGGGTAGCCGGTGGGATGGGCAAAGCCGCCGAGCCATGCGGCGAACTGGAACTCTGCACTGTCGCCCCACAGGAGGCCGGGTGCGAGCGTGCGCAGGTATAGCCCAAACGCCAGCAACCCGGCAGCCGCGGCGAGCGCCAGGTCTATGGCTGCCGGCTCGCGCGACCGCGCGTCCGGCAGGCGGGTCGACGCAGCGGGCCGCAAGCTCACCGGCCCAGCTCCGCCCAGTCCACCGCGGCCGCCAGTGTGCGGAAGTCGCCGGCCACGCGTATGAAGGCATCACGTGCGATTTCGTCGCCCGCAATGGCCTCGGCTGCGGAGCCGGGCGCTGCGCCCTGCACGCCGACCAGGGCGTGAGCCTGCCCGGTTAGCTCATCGGTCCCGGTCACAGCCGATCCGACGCTGCGCAGCGCGGCCACGGCTGCGGGCGTGAGGTGGTCGGTTGCCGCGCCTTTCGTCGCCAGCACGACGATGCGGCCAGCAGTGATGCGCTGGAGGTAGGCGGCGAGCCTGTCAGCCTCGTGGGTGTTCGCCGTCGTATCAAATCCGGCCTTATCCAGCAGCGCGCCGGTGCGCTCATCGAGCACCGCAACATTGTAGCCGGCCCGGCCGGCGGACGCGTCAACGGTCGAGCCGTCCGCCCTCGTCGCCGTGATGTATGCCTCGCTGAAGGCGTGCACATCGAGATTGACCGGGCTGGTGATGCCCGTCGTGCCGATGACCGCGCGACTCGCCGCATCCGGGAAGGCGGTCCGGGGGCTGACGGCCCAATCGAACCGCAGCTCGATGGTGTTGGAGCCGCAGTGCAGGCCGGCCACCCACTGCTCGACCGTCTGCCAGCCGGGGGCGAGCGGATGGGGCAGGCCCATCTGCTTGCCGTTGACATAGACTGAGACCGACTGCGGCGCTGCGCCCTCGTAGGTCAGCGGCGCGATGCGCACCTTAAGCGGATATGCGCCGCCCGCAATGCAGAAGTCGCTTGTGCAGCGATCCTGCGGCATCGGCAGATAGAGGTAGGCCGTCTGGCCCGTTGCCCAACTGGCCGTCGCGCCGTAAGGCTGCTCGGTCTGAGCCAAATCCCAGCCCTCGCCCAGGTAGGGCTCCGTCCCCGGCGTGCCGATATCCAGCCGGAACGGGAAGGGCACGGCCGGCTGCTCGACCCGGTAGACCCGGTAGCCATCGGCCTCCCACAGGGGCTCATCCTCCAGCGGCAGGACATCGAACGCATACTGCTCGGTCCGCTGCCAGGTGTCCTGGTACGGGTAGCGGCCCGTAATGGGTGGGGTTGTGATGAAGTAGCGGACGTTGTACAGCGCCATCAGCTCGCCGGCCTGCGCCCGCGCCGCGGCATCCACCTCCGGCGGCACATCCTCGTACATCTCCAGCGCGGTCAGCGCCTGGAACAACGGGATGCGCTTGAAGTAGTCCATCTTGAAGTCAGGCGCGCGACTGATGTTGCCGCCGAGCATCGCCTTGCCGTGGCCGGTCTGGAAATACTGGAGGTTCGTCTGCTCGCTGCCGAAGACGCCGAAGCTGTTGCGCCAGCCGAGCGGCAACTGCAGGATGGTGAATTCGTCGCGGCTGGCCGCGATGTTCTCGTAGACCGCGGGGATGCGCGCGTCGGTCGTCGGCAGCGGAACGGCCAGGTGTTCGGTGAGGATGAGGATGACGATGATAGCCACAGAGAGCACAGAGAACACTGAGTTTCTGAGAGGGCTTCCGGAAGAATGTTTTGCCTCAGACGCAGAGCCCGTGGCGAGCGAGACATCCACCTCTCTGTTTCCTCTGTGGCTCAAAAACCACCCCACGGCATATGCGGCGAGCACGGCCAGCGCCAGCATCAGGATGACGCTGTTGCGGTTGGGCGCGCGGTTGCCGTTGATGATCGGGATGAAGTGGAGCAGCGCGAAGGGCAGCGGGAACGTCACCCCTTCGGGCAGCAGGCCGTCGAGGCTGAACCGGAAACGCCCGTTGACCTGCAGCAGCGGCCCCAGCGCCAGGATGCCGAACACGAGCGCGCTCCACGCCCAGGCCGCCACCCGCCGCCGGCCCGCCCATGCCCCGGCGAGCGCCAGCGCCAGCGTGACCCAGCCGAGGAACACCGTGTTGATGTCACCGAAGCGGCCCTTGCCTTCCTCCACTGCGCGCAGCGCCGGCTGCCAGTCGCCCTCAGCGCGGAGCAGCGGATTGAGCGCGGTCGGCGTGCCCAGGCCCACGAGGTCCGTGCTCAGCTTGATGCTCTCCCCCCAGCCCTCCAGCGCGTAATCCCCGCGGGCAAATTCGCGCGCGATCGGCAGCAGCACGGGCAGCCAGAGCAGCCCGGCCACCACCGCCGCGACGATCAGCCGGCCCAGCGCGGCCCAGCGTGACCGGAGGCTGCCCCATAGGGCCACGAGGATGATGAGCGAGAAGAGTGCGAGGAATGAGGCGAAGATCATCTCCGCCAGCGCGGCGAGTGCGAAAAACAGCCCTGCCAGCAGCGCGTTCCTGAGCCGGGGCTCGCGCAGCGTCTTGACGAGGTAGAGCGTGTAGAACGGGAGCCACTGCGTCGTAAACATGTCGTAGTGGCCAAGCGCGGCGTAGACGGCCCGGTTCGAGGCGAACGCGTAGATGACTCCCGCGACGAACGCCGCCAGCACGGCATCCCGCCGCGTCAACCGCCGCTCGCGGCCAAAATCACCCAGTGCGTAGCGGGCCAACAGATATGCGCCGAGCCCGCTCAATACGGTC
>DAOUGK010000128.1:0-3801 GCA_034429055.1 Anaerolineae bacterium
TCCTTCATCACCTCGACCGAGTCGTTCACGCCCGCCAGCAGCACCGTCTGTGCGCCGAGCGGGATGCCCGCGTCGGCCAGCAGGCTAAGCGCCTGGCTCACTTCCGGCGTCAGTTCCTGCGCGTGGTTGAAGTGCACATTCAGCCAGAGCGGGTGGAACTGGCGCAGCATCGCGACTAGCTCCGGCGTGATGCGCTGCGGCATAAAGACGGGCACCCGGCTGCCGAGGCGGATGATTTCCACATGTTCGATCGCGCGCAGCCGCCGCAGGATGTCTTCCAGGATTTTCGGCGGCAGCACCAGCGGGTCGCCGCCGGAGAGCAGCACGTCGCGAATCTGCGGCGTGGCTGCGATGTATTCGATCTGCCGGTCGTAGTCGTTCCGGCTGAACTGCGCGGACGCGTCACCGACGATGCGACTGCGTGTGCAGTAGCGGCAATAGCTCGCACATTGGGTCGTGACCAGCATCAGCACCCGGTCGGGGTAGCGATGCACCAGCCCCGGCACCGGGCTGTGGCCGTCTTCATTGAGCGAATCCTCGTACATGCCCGCGAACGCGGTCAGTTCCTTGCCGGTCGGGATGACCTGGCGGCGGATCGGGCAGTTCGGGTCGTCCGGGTCGATCAGCGACGCGAAATACGGCGTGATGTCCACGCGGAAGTGCGCGCTGCGGCAGCCTTCCACCTCCTCGGGCGTCAGATTGATAATCTGGCTCAGTTCTTCCAGGCTATTCAGTCGGTGGCTCAACTGCCAGCGCCAATCGTTCCACTGGGCGTCGGGCACATCAGCCCAGAGCGCAGCGCGGCGCGTGCCGCGACGGTGGGGAGGTTCCTCCTGTGCGCTCTGTTGGGGAGGTTCCTCGCTTACAACTTGCAGTTCTGCAGGATTCATATGTCACCCTCTCTGAGGTTAGTTGTCTCTTTGCCTGGCTCTGGCCGTGCCAGAACGGTTCGACTGCTACCCAAACGAAACCCCTGCGACCATAGATGCAAGCTACGCGGCCGCGGCCGGCGCCGGATGGCGCTGGCGGCAGACCACGCATAACTGCGGTCGCAGGGGCGTTGAAAGCTCGATGTATATCGGGCCCTACAGCCCATGACACTCATACGGAGCGTCGGGGCCGCGGTCACCCAACCTTAGGTGTTCAGTTAACAGCCGCCGGGAGCTCGACGGCTATACTGCCTCCCTTTCGTGTTCCTGTTAGTGCATGTCCGCATGACTGGTAGCATAGGGCCTTGTGCCCGTCAACACGCCCACAAGGCGTCATGCTGCCTTAATAGTCGTCTTCTTCGTCCTCGTCGGCATCGAAGACGTCAACGTCGCCGTCATCTTCGTCCGGTTCGTCGTCCGTCTCCCACTCGTCGCCATCTTCGTCGTAGGCGAAGTACTCGAATGCCGTGCCGGGGGCCCCACACTCAGGGCACTCCTGGGGCCGCCTGCCCTGCACGCCCTCTTCGACATAACCACATTCGGCGCATTCCCATTCGCCGGTCGCCGGGGAGACATTGCCGAACTGCGCCATAGGTTGCCCTCCTGAAGGCCAGCCGCCTGTATCCACCGTGTATCAGTTTACTCCTAAACAAGCGATACATCAGTGGTCAAGCATGCAAAAGCGCCCAGCCATCAATGGCCTTTTCGCTGCGCGCGCAAACATTGCCGGTAACTGGGGAGGTGATACAATCATTGTATGCAGTTAGAAGCGGATGTCAATTTAGAACTTGGAGTCATCATGGATCGCGATCTTTACGACATCTCCACCCACGCTCGCGGCCCGGTCGGCCGTCTCCCCCTGGATGCCGAGTATCTGCGCACCGCACCGAGCGGAGAAATCTTCGGATTGAGCCAGGATGCCGGCATGGGCTGGGACCCGCGCAAGCTGCGCGCAAAGGAATTCCTCATCCTCAGCACGCAGGGCGGCGTGCGCGCGCCGGACGGCACGCCGGTCGCCTTAGGCTATCACACAGGACACTGGGAAGTCGGCCTGCTGGTGGAGGCTGCCGCGCGGCAGATTGCCGAGTCGGGCGCGACGCCCTTTGCCGGCTTCGTGAGCGACCCCTGTGACGGCCGCACCCAGGGCACACCGGGCATGATGGACAGCCTGGCCTATCGCAACGACGCGGCGCTGGTCCTGCGCCGGCTCATCCGCTCGCTGCCCACGCGGCGCGGGGTGTTGGGCATCGCGACATGCGACAAGGGGCTGCCTGCGATGCTGATGGCGCTGGCAGCGCAGCGGACGCTGCCCACGGTCATCGTGCCGGGCGGCGTGACGCTGCTGCCGGAGCAGGGCGAGGACGCGGGCAAGATTCAGTCGGTCGGCGCGCGCTTCGCACACGGTCTCGTCTCGCTGGACGAGGCCGCGGGCCTGGCCTGCCACACCTGCGCCTCGCCGGGCGGCGGCTGCCAGTTCCTCGGCACCGCCGCGACGAGCCAGGTGGTGGCCGAGGCGCTGGGCCTGGCGTTGCTCCACTCGGCGCTCTCGCCGTCGGGCCAACCGGTCTGGCTGGATCTGGCGCGGCGTTCCGCACGCGCGCTGCTTGACCTAGAGGTCGCGGGCCTGACTACGGGCGACATTCTGACGGAGGACGCGCTGCACAATGCCATGACGGTTCATGCCGCATTCGGCGGCAGCACGAACCTGCTGCTGCACGTCCCGGCCATCGCCCACGCGGCGGGCCTGCGCCGGCCCATCGCCGCGGACTGGGCCGCGATCAACCGGCAGGTCCCGCGGCTGGTGGATGTGCTGCCCAACGGTCCGACCGGCTATGCAACGGTCCAGGTGTTCCTCGCGGGCGGCGTGCCTGAGGTCATGCTGCATCTGCGACGGCTCGGCCTGCTGCGGCTCGATGCGCGGACGGTCGAAGGCTGCATGCTCGGTGAGCAGCTCGACCGGTGGGAGCACAGCGAGCGCCGCGCGCGGATGCGCGCCCGGCTGCAGGAGGTGGATGGGATCGACCCGGACGATGTCATCATGGACCCCGATGCGGCTGCGCGCCGCGGGCTGACGAGCACCGTCTGCTTCCTCGGCGGCAACCTTGCTCCGGAAGGAGCCGTCATCAAGAGCACCGCGCTGGATCCATCAGTTGTGGACCCGGACGGCGTCTACCGGAAGACCGGCCCGGCGCGCGTGTTCACTACCGAGCGTGACGCCATCGCGGCCATCAAAGGCCTGACGCCCGCCCCGGTCCGTCCCGGCGATGTGCTGGTGCTGATGGGCCGCGGTCCGTTGGGTTCGGGCATGGAGGAAGCCTACCAACTGACTGCCGCGCTGCGCTACCTGCCGTGGGGCAAGGAGGTTGCACTCATCACCGATGCGCGGTTCAGCGGCCTTAGCACGGGCGCGTGCGTCGGCCATGTCGGACCGGAGGCGCTGGCCGGCGGACCGCTGGGCCGCGTGCGCGACGGGGATGTCATCCGCCTTATCGTTGACCGGGTTAACCTGGCGGGCCGGATCGACCTGGTCGGCGTGGAGGGCGCCGTCCACGGGGAGGGGTGGGGTGCGGCAACACTGGCCGCGCGGCCGCCGCATCCCGATCTGCGCCCCGACCCTGGCCTGCCCGACGACACCCGGCTGTGGGCTGCGCTCCAGCAGGTCTGCGGCGGCACGTGGGGCGGCTGCGTCTATGACGTGGATACGATCGTCGCGCGGCTGGCGGGCATCCACGAATAACCGAATGCGCCCACGGGCGCGCCACGAATACACGAATGCCCCGCGCCGCGGTGGCCCGATTCGCGTATTCGTGCCCAGCGCCGCAGCGCCATTCGCCGTAAGCGCAGCGGCATTCGCAATGGCCGCGCCCCCAGG
>DAOUGK010000129.1:0-5724 GCA_034429055.1 Anaerolineae bacterium
GGCGTCGATGCCTTTACCTACTTCGACCCGTATTGGGATTACCGCATGGCCGCGCTGCGCGCAGGCGAACTGCCGCTCTGGAATCCGTATCTGTTTCTCGGCGTGCCATTCCTGGCTAACCCGCAGGCTGCGGTGCTGTATCCGCTCCACTGGCCCTTGAGCTGGCTGTCGTCGCAGGCCGCGCTCATTTGGTCCGCGCTCCTGCACGTCTGGCTGGCGGCAGGATTCACGTACACGCTCGCGCGGCGTTCGTTCCGCCTGACCCGGCCGGCCGCCTGGCTCGCGGGCGCGGTGTTCGCGCTGGGCGGGTTCACGCTGGCGCGCGTCGAGAACATCAACCAGCTCAACGCACTGGCCTGGCTGCCCGCGCTGCTCTGGTTGTACGATGAGGTCGCCGGCGCTGCGTCATGGCGGGCCCGCGTGCGCTGGGGCGTGGCATTCGTGGCCGTCATCGCGCTGCAACTGCTGGCCGGCCACACGCAGACGACCTTCATCAACATGGTGGGGCTGGGATTGTATGCGCTGGCGCGGCTCGTGCGGCTGTGGGCCGGGGGGTTGTGGCACGGTCGGAGACCGGCCACAGCCCTTCGCTTGTTGTGGCACGGTCGGAGATCGGCCACAGCCCTTCGCTTGTTGTGGCCGGTCTCCGACCGTGCCACGGCGCAGATACCGCATCCTTCGACTGGCGCTGCGCCGTCCCTAACGGTGAGCCGTCCACCCGCTCAGGATGCCTTGCGCGAGGCGCCGAAGCTCACCCCTTCACCCCGTCACCTCTTCACCTCTTCACCTGTTCACCTGCTCACCCGTTCACTCGCGCCGCTGCTCGCGACGATCCCTGCGGTGATGCTGTCTGCGGCGCAACTGCTGCCGACGCTGGAGCTCAACGCCCTGGGGCTGCGCACGGGCGGCCTGCCCTATCGCCAGGCGGCCAGCTTCTCCCTGCAGCCGCGCCTCCTCATGCAAAGCCTGCTGCCGCCCTACGGCGGCGGGCTGACGGAGGCGTTTGCCAGCGAGGGCTACGGGGAGTTCGCCGGCTACGTGGGCATGGTGGGGCTGGTCCTAGCGGCGGCGGCGCTCTGGCGCGCGTGGCAGACCGACAAACACGACACCGAGCATCCTGAGCGGAGGCGGCACGGAGTGCCGGCGGAGTCGAAGGATGCAGCCGCTCCTTCGACTGGTGATTATGCCGCGGACTGTGTTGAGCCGTCCACCCGCTCAGGACGCTTCAATAGTTCGATCATTGGCCCCACGCTGCTCGCTGCGGTGGGGCTCTTCCTCGCGCTCGGCGCATATAACCCGGTGTACTACGTGCTCTGGCGCATGGTGCCGGGCTTCGACCTGTTCCGCGCCCCCGCGCGCTGGCTGGAGCTGTATGCGCTCGGCGTCGCGCTGCTGGCCGGCTGCGGGCTGGACGCGCTCCGGCTGCCGCGGCCCGCGCGTGCTCCTGTTTCACGCCTCGGACGCTACATCCTGCGCCAGGCCGCGCTGATCTTCGTCGGGCTGGCCGGCGCGGGGCTCCTCGCCTTCCAGCATTGGCCCCCGCTGGTCACCGTCGGCGGCTGGCTGGCCGCGCTGCTGCTCGTGGCCGTCCTCGTGCGGGTCGCGCTGCGCTGGCCGCGGGCTGCCGTTGCGGGCCTCCTGGCACTCGTCCTGGTCGAGCTCTGGCTGGCGGGTCGCGCCCTGCCCTTCGCACAGGCCACTGCGCCGCTCGCCGCGGGACTGCGCAATGCACCTGCCGCGCTGTTAGCCGCGACCGCAGAGCAGCCGCCCGCAGGCCGCGACCGCTTTCTCAGCCTGTCCGACATCCGCTTCGACCCCGGCGACCTCCCCGCGCTGCGCAAGCTCCAGGCCGACCGGCTGCCTGCGGACGCGATCGAGCGCATGGTGCGCGCGCTCAAGCAGACCGAGGTCATTGCACCGAACCTGCCGCTGCGCTTCCGCCTGCCCGCGGTGGACGGCTACGACGGCGGCCTGCTGCCCCTCGGCCGTTATGTCCAGCTTCAATCGCTATTCCTGCCGCCGGAGAGCCTCGTGCCCGACGGCCGCCTGCGCGAGCAGCTTCAGCACATCCCGCCGGACCGCCTGCTCGACCTGACCGGCGTGCGCTTCGTCATCACGGACAAACAGCGCGACCTGTGGGCGGAGGATGTGTATTACGACCTGGAGCATCCGGCCACAGTGGCGCCCGACGCAACGCTTGAGCTCGACCTTGCAGGCTATCCATCTTTCTCTGCGACAGGCCTGGGCCTCGTCGCAGAGGCCGCAGGTGCAGCCGGAGAGACGGCGCGCGGGACCGTCGTCGTGGCTGCTGGCGATGCCAGCGTGACACTGCCGTTCGCGGCCCCGCCCGCGTCCGGCGACGGGCAGCCGGCCCTCCTGCACCTGGACTTCGCCGCGCCGCTCACACCGGCGCGCATCACAATAGCGGCGGACGCGGCCGGCCCTGGTCTGACCGTGCGCGGCCTCAGCCTGATCGACGCGCGCACCGCCGCGCACACCTCCATCACCGTCTCCCCGCGCGGTGATTTCCGGCGCATTCACAGCGGCGATGTCAAAGTCTACGAGCGAACCGACGCGCCGGGCCGCGCCTGGCTGGTGCACGCAGTCACGCCTGTCGCGGACGACGCAGTCGCGCGGGCGGCGCTGGCAGAGCCGGCGTTTGACCCGCGCACACGCGCGATCCTCAGCAATGTCGCCCCGCTCCCGGAACTGCCCGCCGATCCATCGGCCGCGACGCTCCCAGGCGAGTCCGTCACGGTCGTGTCATACACGGCCGAACAGGTGGCGCTGCACGCCGATGTTGCGGCCCCCGCGCTGCTCGTCCTGGCCGACACCTTCTACCCGGGCTGGCAGGCGACGGTGGATGGCGCGCCTGCCCCGATCCTGCGCGCGAACCTGATGTTTCGCGCGGTCGCCCTGCCGGCGGGACAGCATGACGTGGTGCTGACCTACCGACCCGCGAGCTGGCAGCAGGGATCGCTCATCAGCCTGCTCACGCTGGGCGGCTTGCTCGCGGTGCTCGGTGCGAGCTTCTGGCGCAGGCCTGTGTTATAATCCGGCCATCGCTTTGTGCTATCGCGGAGGTTGGAATGAACGTCTTCAATCGTATCGTCGTTGTATTGGTCTTGCTGATCCTGCTGGCCGCGCTCATCACCCTGGCCGTCGTGCCTTTCAACGCGTTGAACGCCGTACGCACCGGGGCGGAGGGGCTGCAAACCTTCCTCACAAACTTCGCGCAATCTTCAAGTACGCTTTTCATTGTTGTACGCGCGGCCGTCGTCCTGCTGGCCGTGCTGCTGTTCGGCCTGCTCCTGGCCTTCGAGCTGCGCCGCGGCGGCCCACGCGTCGTGCGCGTCCATACCGAAGGGGGCAGCCAGGCTTCCGTCACGACCGACTCGGTGGCACGGCGGCTGACCTGGCACATCGACCAGCTTGCGGATATCATCTCGGTCACGCCGGTGGTGAGCGCGCACGGCCAGTCCGTCAATGTGCGGCTGGACCTGGAGACGCAGCCCGAAGTGGATGTGCCGATGAAGACCGATGAGGTGGTCGGCGTCACACGCGAGGTGATTACGGAACGGATGGGCCTGCAACTGGGCAAGGTTGAGGTGCGCATCAAGCACGCGCCCTATCAAGAAGGGACGGCCGTGTGATCGGATCGGACGCGCACGAACTCACCCCGCCGAGAGCCGTTGACGGCGGCAGCACCAGCCCCAACGGAACATCAAACGAGATCGTGCTCAGCGGCGACGCCCTGCAGAGCGTGGTGGAAAGCCTGCTGTTCGTTGCGGCCTCGCCCACGCCTCTGGCCCGACTGGCCCAGGTCACCGGCGCATCCGAGGAGGCTGTGCAGGAGGCGCTGGAGCGCATCAGCGCGGCCTACGGCATGGCCGGCCGCGGCCTGCGGCTGCTGCGCAAGGGCGACCGCGTCTACCTGACGACCGCACCGACATCGAGCACGTTCATCGAGAAATTCCTGGGCCTCGACCTGAGCAGCAAGCTCTCCACAGCGGCACTGGAGACACTGGCCGTCATCGCGTATCGCCAGCCGCTGACCCGCGGGGATATCGAGATGATTCGCGGCGTCAACTGCGATGGCGTGCTGCGTACTCTCATTGCACGCGAGCTCGTGGAGCCGGTGGGCCGTCTCGAACAGCCGGGCCGGCCCTTCCTCTACGGCACGACCCTGCAATTCCTCCACTACTTCGGGCTGGATAGCCTGGAACGTCTGCCCCCGCTGCCCACAGACCCGCCCTCAAACACCTGACCACAAAGTTAGGGGGAGGTCACCTTGCCCTACATTTGCGCAATCCAAAAGTAAAACGGACTACTGCGCATTTGCTCTTGTAGGCTTACGCTAGGACGCGAGTCATTGAACCCGAACTCTCACATCGGGTTCCTGCAAGGAGATCCTATGGCTGAAAACCTCTGGGCATTACGCGAACAGAAGAAGTTGAGCGTAGCGACCCTCGCCAGCCGAGCCGGCCTGCCGATCGGGCTTATCATGGAGTATGAAGCAGGACAGCGCAGCATCGATCCCCGGCATCTCTCGCGTTTGGCGCGGGCGCTCTACGTAGAGGAAGCTGACCTCCGGCTGCGTTCAGACCCGCGACCGGGAGCAGGCCAGTTGGAGCGGCAGACCCGGCCTGCAACCGCGCCCGCTGTAGCGAACCCCGTACCGACCGCTGTTCAAACGAATGACCGGCCCGAAGCATCTGCGGGCAGTCCCGCAGCAGGTGCGCCGCCGGGCGGCATGGCGCGCCAATCGCGCGAGCGCGGCGCACGTCCGCAGCGCACCACCATACCGCGGCCGCCGGCCCCGGCCCGACCCAGCCAGATTGCGCATCTGCAGGATGTTCTGGCGCGGCTGGGCCGCACCCAGGCCCAAATCGAGGCGGAGCTGGGCAGGTCTCTGACCGAAATCGACCGGCCCACCGCAAGCAAGCTGTTGACCCAGCTTCAGACGGAGTTGCGTGAAGGACGTACGGCGGAACGTCACCGGGCCTATCTGCCCGAAGCCGTCGACCAGTACGAGCTGCGCTATCTGACCGAAGTCCAGGCGGCGAAAGCGCCGCTCCACTTCACGCTGTTCGATAATACAACCATCAACGGCGTGGTTGTCGGGTTCGGTCCCTACAATATCACGATTCAGGAAGCGAGCGGCCGCGAGGTCACGGTGAACAAGCTCGCCATCGTCAGCTACGTCAAGGCCACGGGCGCGGTGCCCGGTGACCAGGAGTCGGTGGCATGAGCCTCGGTGACTACCTCCGGCTCTTGCGTGCGCAACGCGGGGGCGTGACGCCGCTGGACATCGAAACGGCCCTGCCTGACCTGACGAAGGGCGTCTACCGGCAGATCGAGCAGCGCTATCGGGCGGTGGGCGATGACGCATCGATCCGGCTCATTGCCGGGTATTATGAGCAGCCGTTCGAGGAGTTGCGGTGGCGGCTGGACTGGCCGCGCAAGGCGCTCAGCCGGGCGCTGGTCCAGGCGCGCATGAACGATACGCCCATCACGTTGCATCTGTGGAACGGGCAGGTGCAGGCGGGCCGCGTGAAATGGTGGGATCTGGGCGCGCTGGAGTTGGAGACGCCCGACGGCCCCATCGTCATCCAGCGTCACGCGGTGGAACGCTGGGACCCGCGCGCGCCCGACGATGAAACTGAGGCCGCGGATGGCGAGGATAACGACTGACTCCAGCAGGCCTTCGGGGTCGTGGGCCGG